>PNNM01000030.1 GCA_013824215.1 Coriobacteriaceae bacterium | reverse complement strand
ACGGCGAGCGGGATGCTCAACTCCATCGGTCTGCAGAACCCCGGCGTGGAGGTGTTCTGCGCCCGCGACCTGACATGGCTCGCCGAGAACGTGCCGAGCCTCCCGGTCATCGTCAACGTGAGCGGGCACAGCGTGGCGGACTACGCGGCCGTCATCGAGCGGCTCGAGCACGAGGCCGGCGTTGCCGGCTACGAGGTGAACATCTCCTGTCCGAACGTCGACGAGGGCGGCATGGCGTTCGGCACGTCGTGCACCGCGGCCGCCGAGGTCACGCGCGCCTGCCGCGAGGTCACCGGCCGGACGCTCATCGTCAAGCTCTCCCCGAACGTGACCGACATCGCCGAGATCGCCCGCGCCGTGGTCGCCGAGGGCGCCGACGCCGTCTCGCTCATCAACACACTGCTCGGGATGGCGATAGACGCGGACACGTTCCGGCCGAAGCTCGCGCGCGTGGTGGGAGGCCTGTCCGGACCGGCGGTCAAGCCGGTGGCGCTGCGGATGGTCTGGCAGGTGGCACAAGCCGTCGAGGTCCCTGTCGTCGGGATGGGCGGCATCATGGACGCCACGGATGCCGTCGAGTTCATGCTGGCCGGAGCCACCGCTGTCGCGGTCGGGACAGCCAGCTTCGTCGACCCGCGCGCCTGCGAGCGCGTGATCGACGGGCTCGAGGAGTTCTGCCGCGAGCGTGGGATCGCGCGTGTCGCGCAAGTCACCGGGGCGCTCAGGACGGAGTGACGGGTATGCCGCACCGCATCATCATCGCGCTCGACACCGACATGCCCACGGCGCTCGCGCTCGCCGAGCGCCTGCACGGCCGGGCACGCTGGCTCAAGGTCGGCATGACGCTGTTCTACGCCGAGGGTCCGAGCACCGTCGCACGCCTGCGTGAGATGGGCTTCGACGTGTTCCTCGATCTCAAGCTCCACGACATCCCGCACCAGGTCGCTGGTGCCGCCAGCGAGATCGCGCGCCTAGGGGTCGGCATGGTCAGCGTGCATGCCTCGGGCGGCTCGGCGATGGTCCGCGCCGCGGCCGAAGGGCTCGCGGAAGGCGCCGCGAAGGCCGGTGTCGCATGTCCGAAGCTGCTCGCCGTCACCGTGCTCACCAGCATGGACGCCGCCGCCCTGGCCGAGGTGGGGGTGCCCGATCCGCCCGCCGAGCAGGTCCTTCGGCTCGCGCACGTGGCCCGCCACGGCGGCGCCGACGGTGTGGTGTGCTCGCCGGAAGAGGCCGCGCGTATGCGCGCGCTCCTGGGCGCCGACGCGCTCGTGGTGACGCCGGGCGTGCGTCCCGCGGGCTCGGACGCCGGCGATCAGGCGCGCGTCGCGACGCCGCGAGCGGCGGTCGCCGCAGGGGCGTCGCATCTCGTGATAGGCCGTCCCATCACCGCGGCCGACAACCCGGTCGCGGCCTACGAGCGCATCGTCGCGGAGGTCTCGGGCCTGTGACCGGCGCTGCGAGAGGGGCCTCTAGATGACCGACGAAGAGGTGCTGCGCGCGTTGCAGGACGCCGGCGCGATCCTCTCCGGGCACTTCGTGCTGACGAGCGGTCGGCACTCGGACACGTACGTGCAATGCGCGCGCGTCCTGGAGGATCCGGCGCTCACGACACGTCTCGCGCAGGAAGCCGCACGTCGAATCGGTGAGCGGCACGTCGACCTCGTGGCCGCTCCCGCGGTCGGTGGCATCATGATCGGCTTCGCGGTGGCGCAGGCCCTCGGGGTGAGGTTCATCTTCAGCGAACGCGAGAACGGCTCGATGGTGTTCCGCAGGGGCTTCTCGGTGCCGGAAGGCGCGAGCGTCCTCGTCGTCGAGGACGTCGTTACCACAGGTGGGAGCGTTGCCGAGGTCATCGGTCTCGTGTGCGCCGCGGGAGGGCGGGTCGCGGGTGTCGTGTCGCTGATCGACCGGGGCGGACGTAAGGCGTTCGACGTCGAGCTGATGCCTCTACTTCGACTCGAGGTGGAGTCGTGGGACGCCTCGGAATGCCGTCTCTGCGCGGCCGGCGTGCCGACCTACAGCCCGGGCAGTCGCCGTCTTTCGAGTTAGGTGTTGCATTCCTGCAGGTCAAGGGTAACATTCTGTCTGTCGTGAGTTCGCAGGTGCGCCGGGGGACGGGGTTCCACCGGGCCCGGCGGCACGGGAGCGGAACGAGGAGGAGACACATGGCTCTACCGAATCTCTCGCCCGAGGATCGCGCCAAGGCTCTGAAGAAGGCCGCTGAGGCCCGCCAGGCCCGTGCGGAACTCCGCGCGAAGATCAAGGCCGGCAAGGTGGGTTTCGCCGAGGTCATGAGGCAGTCCGCAGATCCGATCGTCGCCCGCATGAAGGTCTCGACGCTGCTCGAGAGTCTGCCCGGCTACGGCAAGGCCAAGGCTCACAAGATCATGAGCGACCTCGGCATCTCCGTGAGCCGCCGCGTCCAGGGTCTTGGCGCCCGCCAGCGCGAGGCTCTCATGGAGCGCCTCGGCTGACAGCACCGCCCGTCCGCTGACGCGCTCGGTTGCCGGGCGCCCACTTCAGCGGGCGCGGGGCCGATGCGCAGAGGACACCTGTTCATAGTCTCGGGCCCCTCAGGGGCCGGTAAGGGGACCCTCGTCAAGGCCGTCCTTGGCAGGGTCCCCGACCTTTGGGTGTCCATCTCCGCCACCACGCGCGCGCCGCGCCCGGGCGAGCACGAGGGGATCCACTACTTCTTCCTCACCGCTGAGGAGTTCGCCAAGCGAGTGGCGGCAGGCGAGTTCCTCGAGCACGCCGAGGTCCACGGCAACCGCTACGGGACGCTGCGGGGGCCGGTGGAGCGGCGCATGCGCGCGGGGATGGACGTCATCCTGGAGATCGACCCGCAGGGCGCGGGTCAGGTGAAGTCGGCGATGCCCGGCTCGGTCCTCATGTTCGTCAAGACGCCGACATGGGACGAGTTGAGACGTCGTCTGGAGGGGCGCGGGAGCGAGACCCCCGAGCAGGTCGAGACCCGTCTGAGGACCGCCGAGACGGAGCTGGCACTTGAGGGGATGTACGAGCATGTCATAATGAACGACGATGTCTCGCGCGCGGCCGACGAACTCGCCGCTGTCATCCGATCGCATGCCGAAGAGTAGGGACGTGCCACCCACATGGTCATCAAGCCCGATATCGACCTGTTGCTGTCCAAGGTCGACTCCAAGTACACGCTGTGCATCCTCGCCGCCAAGCGTGCGCGCCAGATCAACGACATGATCCACGGCGTCCGCGACCAGGCGATGCTGTCCATGGCTCCCGCCCAGCTCGCCGCGTTGACGAGCACGAAGCCGCTGACGCTGGCGCTCGAGGAGATCGCCTCCGACGACGTCTCCTACGAGCGGGTCAAGGAAAGCATCAAGTAGTCCGCGCGCCCATGTTCGAGCGCGCAGCCCTGGTCCACTACCACGAGATCGGCCTCAAAGGCCGGAACCGCGCCGCTTTCGAGCGCCGTCTGGCCGCCAACCTCACCGCCGCCGTCGAGGGACTGACGGACGGACGCGTGACGCGGATCGCCAGCCGCCTGATCGTGCCGGTCTCGCACAGCAGACGCGCCGGCGACGTGCTCGCCGCGATCGCCCGCATCCCGGGTGTCGCGCACGTCTCGGACGCGTACGTGACCGCGCGCGAGCCTGTCGAGATGGAGCGTGCGGCGCTGTTGGCGGTCCGGGACGCCGACGAGTTCGAGACGTTCGCGATCGAGGCGCGGCGCTCGGCCACCGACTACCCCGAGACGAGCCAGGCTATGAACGTCCGCATCGGCGAGATGGTGCGGCGCGAGACCGGCAAGCGCGTCGACCTCACCCGTCCGGACGTCACCCTGTGGGTCGAGGTCGTCCAAGGCGCCGCCTACGTGGCCACGAGACGCATGCACGGCCCCGGCGGCCTCCCTGTCGGTGTCTCGGGCAAGGTGGTCGCCTTATTGTCCGCGGGCATCGACTCGCCGGTGGCGTGCTGGCGCATGCTCAAGCGCGGCGCGGTGGTGGTGGCGGTCCACTTCTCGGGCGTGCCGCACACCAACGACCTGTCAGTGCGCCTGGTCCATGAGATCGCCGAGTCGCTCGAGCCCGCCCTCGGGCTGGCGCGGGTGTACACGGTGCCCTTCGGCGACCTGCAGAAGGAGATCTCGCTGCTCGCCCCACCGGACCTGCGCGTGGTGCTCTACCGGCGCCTCATGTTGCGCGTGGCCGAGCGCATCGCGGCGTTCGAGGGCGCCGAGGCGCTCGTCACCGGCGAGTCGCTCGGGCAGGTGGCGTCCCAGACGCTCGAGAACATCGCGGCGGTCGATGCGGTCGCGGCCATACCGGTCCTGCGTCCGCTCATCGGCATGGACAAGCTCGAGATCATCGCGACCGCGCGGGTCATCGGCACCTACGAGCTCTCCACCCAGCAGCACGCGGACTGCTGCACGCTGTTCATGCCGCGCACACCGCACACGCACGCCACGGTCGCCGAGTGCGAGGCGGGAGAGGCGGACCTGGACATCGAGCGCATGGTCGCCGACGCGCTGGCCGGCATGACGCAGCGCGACTTCCGCTGTCCCGCGTACAAGCCGCCGAAGGGACAGCACGCGTGACGCGGCGGGCGCTGGTCCTCGAGCCGTACTACGGCGGCTCGCATCGCGCGGTGGTGGACGGTCTGCTCGCGCGTCTTGCGCCCGATTGGGAGGCCGACACCCTCACGCTGCCCGCCCGCAAGTGGAAGTGGCGGATGCGCGGTGCCGCGATCACCATGGCCGAGCAGGCCCGCGCCTTGCACGCGGCGGGCACCCGCTGGGACCTCGTTTTCGCGAGCACGTTCGTGAACCTCGCCGAGTTCGTCGGGCTGGCCGGGGACGCGGTGGCCGGGGTGCCGAGCGTCGTCTACTTCCACGAGAACCAGCTGCTCTACCCGGACCGCCACACCGCGGAGTGGGACCTGCAGTTCCCGCTCACCAACATCACCTCGGCGCTGGCCGCCGACGAGTGCTGGTTCAACACGCGCTGGAACTTCGACGGGTTCCTCGATGGGATACCTGGCTTCATCAGGCAGTTCCCCGACCACCATCCCAAGGGCGTGGCCGAGCGCATCGCCGCGAAGTCGAGCGTCCTGCACCCGCCGTTCGACCCGGCCGCCTTCGATGCGGCGCCGGTCGTGCGGGGGCCGGTCGCGCGCATCGTGTGGCCGCACCGCTGGGAGCACGACAAGGCCCCGGAGGCGTTCTTCGCCGCCGTGGGCGTTCTGGCCGCCGAGGGGCTCGACTTCGAGGTCGCTGTGGCCGGACAGGAGTTCCGCGAGACAAGCGATCAGGTGCGGGCCGCCGCCCAAGCGCTCGGAGGCCGGCTCGTGCACGCGGGAGAGCCCGAGACGCGCGAGGCGTACGCACGCCTGCTCGCCTCCTCCGACACCGCCGTGTCGACTGCGATCAACGAGTTCTTCGGCCTGGCGATGATGGAGGCCGCGTACGCGGGCTGCTACCCGCTCGTGCCCGACCGGCTCGCGTACCCGGAGATCTACCCGGCCGAACACCGCTACGAGGACGCCGCCGCGCTCGTCGCTCGCCTGCGCTCGCTCGTGCTCGAGCGCCCGGCGCCGGGGGCCGCGCGTGTGCTCGCCGAGACGTACACGTTCGACGCTCTCATGCCCGAGTGGCGCGACGCTCTCGAACGGGTCGCGTCGACGCGGTAGCATTGCGCGGGGGATCCAGAGAGGGAGGCGCGCGTGAACGACTTGCCGGGCTGGTTCTTGTACTTGGCGATCCCGGTGGTGCTGCTGCAGCTCACGCTGCAGGTCTGGGGCATCGTCGATCTCCTGAAGCGAGACAATGGTCCGTTCAAGGGCATGAAGTTGATCTGGTTCCTGGTCATCCTGCTCGGCGGGCTGATCGGCGTGGTCCTCTACCTCGCCGTCGGCCGCGGGATGGTCGGCACGGCGCCGGCGGTGGAGCAGGGAGCGGCCCCGTCCACGGACCGTGCGAAGGCGGCCGTCGAGTCGCTCTACGGCGAGGATCCCGCCGATGCCGGTCGATGAGACCGCCCCCGCGGTCACCATCCGCGGGCTCGTGAAGCGCTTCGGCGACGTCACCGCGCTCGACGGCGTCGACCTGCGCGTGCCGTCCGGCTCCGTCTTCGGGTTCCTCGGGCCCAACGGCGCGGGCAAGACCACCACGCTGCGCATCCTGACCGGGCTCGCGCGTCCCACCTCCGGCGAGGTCTTCCTGTTCGGTATGGACGCGGTGAAGGCATCGGCCGAGACGCGCCGCATCATCGGCTTCCTGCCGGACGTGCCGGGCTTCTACGGCTGGATGACCGCCGAGGAGACGATCCGGTTCACCGGCAGGCTGTTCGGGCTCGGCGGAGACGCACTGGAGGAGCGCGTCCGCGCGCTGCTGGACCTCGCTGGGCTCTCGGACGTGAAGACGCGCGTCGGCGGCTTCTCGCGCGGGATGCGCCAGCGGCTCGGCATAGCACAGGCGCTCGTGAACGCGCCGAAGCTGCTCATGCTCGATGAGCCGACCTCGGCGCTGGACCCGATGGGGCGCAAGGACGTGCTCGAGATGGTGGCGTCGCTCGCCGGGCGCACGACCGTGTTCTTCTCCACGCACATCCTGTCCGACGTCGAGCGCGTCTGCGACCGCGTGGCCATCCTCGACAAGGGCCGCGTGGTGATGTCGGGACCGCTGGACGAGATCACGATGCCCGCCGGTGCCCACGCCTTCGAGATCGAGGTGGCCGAGGACGCCGAGCGGCTCGAACAGGCATTGCGCGACCTGCCGTGGGCGACCTCGGTGGAGCGCACGGGACTCACGCTGTCCGTCACCGCCTCCGACCCGATCGCGGCGCAGCGCGACGTGCCCGCGCAGGTGGCACGCCTCGGGCTTGCGCTCGTGCGCTTCGAGACACGGGAGGCGTCGCTCGAGGACGTGTTCGTGGGGCTCGTGGGCGGGGAGGGGAGGCCGCGGTGAGCGGGTTCGCGGCGTTCCTCGCCAAGGAGTTCACCGAGATCCGCCGCACGTGGCGGATCTGGGTCGTGCCCGGCATCCTGATCTTCGTCGGCCTGACCTCGCCGGTGCTCGCCAAGCTCACTCCCGCGCTGATCGGCTCGATCACGGCCGGCCAGCCCGGTTTCGTGATCGAGATCCCCGACCCGGTCCCAGCCGATGCCGTGGCGCAGTGGGTGAAGAACCTCACGCAGATGGTGCTCATCGCCGAGATCGTCGCGGCCGCGGGACTAGTCTCGGGCGAGCGACGCCGAGGCACGACGATCCTCGTGCTCACCAAGCCGGTCTCCCGCGACGCCTTCGTGCTCGCCAAGTGGGTCTCCGAGATGGCGCTCGTGACGGTGGCGACCCTCGTGGCGGCTGCGGGGTGCTACCTGGTCACGCTCGCGGTGTTCGGGACCGCGCCGCTGGGGCTCTTCGTTGAGACCACGGCGCTCTGGCTCGTCCTGGCGGCGTTCTTCGACGCGCTCGTGTTCGCGCTGTCGGTGTGGACCGGGTCGACCGCGGCGGCCGCGGGCATCGGCATCGGGGGCTACTTCCTCGTCTCGGCGCTCACAGTGTGGGCGCCCGCGCGGGCGATGACGCCTGCGGGATTGCTCGTGGCGGTCACGGCTGCGCCGTCGGGTCAGGGCTTCCCTGTGACGTTCGCGCTGCCGGTCACACTCGTGCTGACGGCGGGCCTGCTCCTGCTCGCGGTGGCGCTGTTCCGGCGCCAGGAGCTGTAGTGCCTTCCGCTTGACGCGCCCCCGGCTGGGTAGTACCGTCGGTACGACCGCGTGGTACGACCCATCGGGGTGAGCTTCGTGGCAGTCGACAAGTTCAGCATCTCGCTTCCCGAGGACCTCGTCGCGGAGGTGGACGGGATCGCCCGGAGCGAGGGTCTCACGCGTAGTGGGGTGATACGCGAGGCGACGGCCGCTTACGTGACCGCCCGCACATCGGCGACGTACGAGGCCGAGCGCAAGGCACGCATCCAGTCGGCGATCGACGGCTTCGATGCGATGGCGGAGGCTTGGGGCCCCGATCCGAAGTCCAGTCTCGAGTACCTCCGCGAGTTGCGCGGCGACGCGGGCGGACCGCCCGGCGGCGCGGAGGATGCCGAAGGTGAGTGAGCGCCGGCTCGTCGTGCTCGACGCGTCCGTCGGCGTGAAGTGGATCAAACCGGAGGCTGGGCGCGAGCAGGCGCGCGCGTTGTTAGCCGATCATCGCGAAGGTCGGATCCGCATCGTCGTGCCCGTTCACTTCCTCCACGAGGTGGTCGGGTTCGCCGTGCGGCATGGCGGAGTGGAGTTCGGCGAGCAAGCGTGGCGAGAGTTGGGGAACGCCGACCTCACCATAGTCGGCCTCGACGACACCATAGCCGCTTCGGCGTTCGACCAGGTCCGGCTGCTCGGCTGCTCGTTCTACGACGCGCTCGCCCCGGCGCTGGCTGAGCGCCTCGGCGCCACGCTGTGTTCCGCCGACGCCCGCGCCCACGCGCGGTTCGCGGACGTGACTCTGATCGGCTGATCCGTGCCTTGACCCCGTCATTCAGCCTTGCTAGTCTCGGTAGGTAAGGCGGGACTGCGATGGTAAGGAATACCGACATGGCGAGGGCGAAGATCACGTCGAAGGGCCAGGTCACAATCCCGATCGAGGTGAGAGAGGCGCTCGCGCTCGACACGGGGGACTCGATCGTGCTCGAAGTCCGTGGCGACTACGCGGTCGTGCGCAAGGCGCCGCGGCTGGCCGACGTGGTGGCGGAGATCGCCGACGAGTACCCGGTCGGGCCCGCGCGCTACGCGACCGTGCAGGAGGCCATCGAGGCCCACGTGCGCGAGACGTGGGAGGAACTGCCGGGCCCGGTCGTGATCGTCCCTCCCCGGCGGGACGCGACGTGATCCTGGCCGACACACACCTCGTCGTGGCCCTTGCGCGCCCGTCCGATCCGGACCGGGCGCGCGATCTCGCGTTGGTGGCGGAGCACCAGGCCGAGACGGGTCAGCCGCTGGTGGTGGTTGAGAGCGTGCTGGTCGAGACGGTGTGGGTGCTCCGCGCGTCCTATGGGATGGATCGCTCCGACATCGCCCGGCTGCTCGGGCGTGTGCTCTCCACGCCTGCCTTGATCCCTTGGGACGACACAGTCGCGTTCGCGGCCCTCGATCTGATGGCCGAGGACCCCGCGCTCGACATCGCAGACTGCATCCTCGCAGCGATGTCGGTCCATCGAGGAGCTGGCGTCGCCACGCTCGATCGACGTCTCCTACTGGTACTCGGCGCGGGGGAGTGACCGGGCCGGCGAACGTGCGCTACACGTAGCCCTTTGCGACCCCGTCGAGCGCGATGTGGTCGGTCTCCACGATGCTGACAGCGCCGAACACCTCGGCGAGGCGGGCGCTGGTGGTGCGCGCCATGAACTCGGCGTAGAGCGCAGAGGCCTTGGTCTCGCGCCGCAGCGACTCGGCGATGTCGCCTTCCCAGGTGCCGGTGGTCTCGCCGGGGATGGCGATGTCGGCAGGCTTGTCGATCTTGAGCAGCTTGCAGAAGAGCGAGCAGTGCTCGGCTTCCACGCGCGCGAGGCGCTTGTACGTGGAGCGCAGGGTGTCGTTGTCCCGGCGCTCCGCCATGCCGAGGTAGAAGCGCGTGTTGCTGCGCTCCAGCTCGACCGCGGCCTCCAGGTCGGCGCGCTCCGACTCGGTCAGATGGACGTCGTTGATGCCGGCGGGGTACTCCTCCGGCGCGATCATGGACTCGCGGTGCGCCCCGCAGAACGGGCAGTGGCTCGGTGCCTCGGAACCCAGGTACGTCTCGCCGCAGATGCGGCAGCGGTACATCTTCACGCGCGTTGTCTCCCTTCCGGTCTCACGGCAGTCCGAGCATGTCGGCGAGCGTCTCGCCGAAGTCGAGCGCGGCGGCGGGTCCGTTGGCGGTGACGATGCGGCCGTCGATCTCCACGTCCGCCCCGGTCCAACGTGCGCCGTGCATGACCAGGTCGTCCTCTTGGCTGTCGAACGAGGTCGCCGCTCTGCCCTCCAGCAGGCCCGCGTGGGCGAGAATGGAAGGCGCGATGCAGATGGCGCCTACCACCTTGCCGTCCTCGGCCATGTCGAGTGCCAGGTCCTGGGCGTCCTCGTCGTCGAAGAAGACCGACGAGCCCGGACCGCCCACGAACACGACGGCGTCGTAGTCGTCCGGGTCGGCCTCGGCGACCGCCACCTCGGCGTGCGCGAGCATCCCCAGTTTGCCCCGGCAGGGACCGGGCGCGACGCTGCCGGTGACCACTGTGGCCCCGCGCTGCTCGAGCACCTGCTTGGGGTGCGCGTACTCCTCGTCGCGGAACTGGTCGGGTGCGATCACCATGAGCACCTTCGGCATGTCGGCGGCGCCCCTTCCGGCGGCCGGGAGCGTGCGAGGGGAGTATACCCGCGCGGCCCGGCGGCCCTTCCGCGCGCGGCCGTGCTATCATCGCCGGTCGTGTGCCTGCCTCCGTGCATGGAGCCGCCCGGATGCCCTCCGTAGAACGAGCCCGTGACTTCCTCACCTCGCGCCTGTTCGTGCGCGGTGTCCTCCTCGGCTTCTTTGTGTTCGCCTGCGTTCAGCTGCTGCGCTTCGCCGAGTGGGCCAGGGGGCGCGGTCCGCACGTGCCACGTCCCGAGTCGGTGGCCGGCCTTCTGCCGATCGGGCACTTCACGAGCTTCTTCGCGTGGCTGAAAGGCGGCGGCTGGGACACGCTGCTTCCCGCCGGGCTCGTCATCATCATCGGGGCGGTCGCCACCTCGGTGCTGCTCAAGCGCGGCTTCTGCGGCTGGATCTGCCCGCTCGGCGCGGTGTGGGAGGGTCAGGCCTGGCTCGGGCGCAAGCTGATGGGCGGTCGAAACGTGGCCCTGCCGAGGTGGCTGGACGGGATCGGTCGCGGCGTGCGCTACCTGATCGCCGCGGCCGCGCTGTTCGTTCTCATCATGGTGCCGCTTGCCGAGGCGCTCGCTTTCCGCGAGCTGCCGTACATGTGGGTCGCCGACCTGAAGATCCTCGGCGGCTTCACACGCCCAGGCTTCCTCGCGATGCTCGGCGTGGCCAGCGTGGCCAGCGTGTTCTTCGGACCCGTGTGGTGCCGGTGGCTCTGTCCGCTCGGCGGGTGGTACAGCCTGCTCGGGATGGCGTCGCCGTGTGCCGTGCGCAGGGACCCCGAGACGTGCATCCACTGCAGCGCATGCACGGAGGCCTGTCACGCGTTCCTGGACGTTGAGAAGGCGCGGGCGGTCCGCTCTCCCGAGTGCGACGGTTGCATGGACTGCGTGCGCGTCTGTCCGGTGCCAGGGTGCCTGGAGGCGCGGGCGCCCGGGAACACGCGGATCGCGCCGTGGGTCTGGCCGCTGCTCGTTGTGGGCCTGTGGCTCGCGATCTACGCCGGCGCGAGGCTCACGGGCAACTGGGACACGCGGCTTCCCGACGACGTGTTCAGGCAGGTCATCAACTCGGGATTGCTCGAGGAGAGGACCCGCGGGGGCCTCTAGTCCCGCTCCGGCGCGCCAGCAGGTCGGGCGGACGCGATGTGCTAGAGTGCGTGTGTACAGGAATGTGCACACGCACGGGACCGCCGGGTCCCGCGCACGTTGTCGGGGGCCTTTGATGGACACGATCCCGCGCGAGCAGCAGACCGACGCGATGAGCGCTCGCATCGCGGCGTTCCTCGAGCGCAAGGACGCCGTCCAGGCCGCGGACCGCTACTTCTACCTGCAGGCCACCACCGGCAAGACCAACCATCGCGTGGACATGGTCGACGGTCGCGAGATGATCATGCTCGCTTCGTACTCGTATCTCGGCCTGATCGGGCACCCGAGGATCGAGGCGGCGGCCAAGGAGGCCATCGACACGTACGGCACCGGCGCCGGCGGCGTGCGTCTGCTCACCGGCACGACCGATCTCCACGAGCGCCTCGAGCGCCGCATCGCCGAGTTCAGCGGCCGCGAGGACGCGTGCGTCTACTCATCCGGCTACATCACGAACGTGGCCATCATCACCGGGCTCGTGGGCCCGGGCGACCTGGTGCTCATGGACAAGCTCGACCACGCCTCGATCGTGGACGGCTGTCTGCTCTCGGGCGCCAAATGGAAGACGTACCGCCACAACGACATGGATCACCTCGGCAAGCTGTTGGCGGAGGCGCGCGGGCAGTATGGCTCGGTCCTCGTCATCGCCGACTCGGTCTTCTCGATGGACGGCGACATCATGGACCTGCCCGGCACGGCGGAGCTGTGCCAACGTCACGGGGCGCGCCTGATGGTGGACGAGGCGCATTCGGTAGGTTCGCTCGGCGCCACCGGGCACGGCATCGAGGAGCACTTCGGCATGCCCGGCGTCATCGATCTGAAGATGGGGACGCTGTCCAAGTCGATCCCGAGTGTCGGCGGCTACCTAGCCGCCTCTCACGACATCGTGGACTACCAGCGCCATATGTCGCGCCCGTTCATCTTCTCGGCGGCACTGCCGCCTGCTCAGTGCGCCGCCGCGATCGCGGCCTTCGACGTGATCGAGGACGAGCCGTGGCGCGTCGAGCGCCTCCACAGCGTCCAGGAGGCCTACGCCGACGGGCTGCGCGTCCAGGGCTGGGACACCATGCAGGCGTCCACCTGCGTCGTGCCGGTGCTCATCGGCGACGAGGACAAGACGATGGATCTCACGCGCGAGCTGTTCGACCGCGGCGTCTTCGTCTGCCCGATCGTGCACCCGGCCGTGCCGCGCGGCACCGACCGCCTGCGCACGTGCCTCATGGCGACGCATACCGACGAGGACGTCGAGCGCGTGCTCGACGCGTTCTCCGAGGCGGGGCGGAAGCTGGGCCTGATCGGCT
>PNNM01000029.1 GCA_013824215.1 Coriobacteriaceae bacterium | reverse complement strand
GAGTCCACCGGCATCGGCGCCGGCAGCATCGCCTCGAGCTCTTTCAGCTCGTCGGGAGCGAATTCGGGCAGCGGGCCGCCCTCCTCCGGAGACCACTCGGCCTTCTGCCCCTTGTAGGTCAGCAGCACGGAGCGGTAGCGCTTCATGCCGGTGGCCGCCGGGATGAGCTTGCCGATGATGACGTTCTCCTTCAGGCCGAGCAGGTGGTCCTCCTTGCCGGTGATCGCGGCGTCCGTGAGAACGCGCGTGGTCTCCTGGAAGGAGGCCGCCGACAGGTACGAGTCGGTGGCCAGCGAGGCCTTGGTGATGCCGAGCAGGACCGCGGAGCCGGTGGCCGGCTGGCCGCCCTCGGCGATGATGCGCTCGTTCTCCCCCGAGAACACGAAGCGGTCCACGAGCTGACCGGGCAGGAAGTCGGTGTCGCCGGCCTCCATGACCGTGATCTTGCGCATCATCTGGCGCGCGATGACCTCGATGTGCTTGTCGTTGATGTCGACGCCCTGGGAGTTGTAGACGTCCTGGACCTCCCTGACGATGTAGCGGAGCACGTCGCTCGGACCGCGCAGGGTCAGCAGGTCATGCGGGTTGACCGAGCCCTCTGTGAGCTGCGTGCCGGCCTCGATCATGACGCCCTTCGGGCGCGCCCGTTTCTTGTCCTCCTCCAGCGCACGCACGATGTCGCCACGCAGGCGCGAGCGACGCGGCACCGTGTAGGCCTTCTCGTGGCCCTCCTTGTCGGTGAGGGTCAGCGTGCGCGACTTCTCGGCGTCCTCGATGACGAGTTTGCCGGTGAGTTCCGCAAGGAGCGCCTGACCCTTAGGCCTGCGCGCCTCGAACAGCTCCGTGACACGCGGCAGACCGTGCGTGATGTCCTCGCCGGCGACGCCGCCGGTGTGGAAGGTGCGCATGGTGAGCTGGGTGCCCGGCTCGCCGATCGACTGGGCGGCGATGATGCCGACCGCGGTGCCGATGTCGACGGTGCGGCCGGACGCGAGGTCCCAGCCGTAGCACATCCGGCAGATGCCGTGGGACGCATGGCAGGTCATGACGGTCCGCACGCTCAGTTCGCGGACGCCTGCCGCGTGGAACGTCTCCATCTGGGCCTCGGAGAC
This sequence comes from Coriobacteriaceae bacterium, assembly GCA_013824215.1. GTDB lineage: Bacteria > Actinomycetota > Coriobacteriia > Anaerosomatales > D1FN1-002 > PNNM01. Next base: position 11,879 of record PNNM01000029.1, on the reverse strand, counting down.
GATATAGTCGCCAGCCTCGGCCAGCACCTCTCCCGACTTGGCATGAGCGACCGGCTTCAGCAGACAGCGGCCCACGAGGTCGCGGTCGACGCGGCCGTCCGCGCCCTCGAGCGGGAAGTCGACGCCCTCGTCGGTACCGCAATCGTCCTTGCGGACGATGACGTCCTGGGCCACGTCGACGAGGCGGCGGGTCAGGTAGCCGGAGTCGGCGGTACGCAGAGCGGTGTCCGCCAGACCCTTGCGAGCGCCGTGCGTGGAGATGAAGTACTCGAGCACGGACAGGCCCTCGCGGAAGTTGGCCTTGATCGGCCGGTCGAGGATCTCGCCCTTCGGGTTGGCCATGAGGCCGCGCATGCCCGCCAGCTGGCGGATCTGCTTGATGTTACCGCGGGCACCCGAGTACGCCATCATGTAGATCGGGTTGAATTTGTCGAAGTTGGCCGCCATGGCGTCGCCGACCTTGTCGGTCGTGCGGTTCCATTCCTCGACGATCTGGCGGTGCCGCTCGTCCTTGGTGATGAGGCCGCGCTCGTACTGGTCCTCGATCACGGCGACGGTCTTGTCGGCCTCGTCGAGCAGGCCCTGCTTCTCCGGCGGCACGACGGCGTCCCACACCGACACGGTGACACCCGCGCGCGTCGCGTAGTGGAAGCCGAGACGCTTGAGCTCGTCCAGGATGCGCGCCATCTGCACGGTCCCGTAGGTGTTCGAGCAGTCCTCGACGATGCGCGAGATGCCCTTCTTGTCCACTTCGTGGTTGACGAAGGCGTGGTCCTCGGGCATCGAACGGTTGAACGTGATGCGCCCGACCGTCGTGGAGAGGCGCTCGCCCGGCTTGCGCGTGCGCTGGGCGGTCTTGGCGGCTTCACCCTCGCCGGCCTCGCCGAGGTCGTATTCCTCGACGATCTCCTCTGTCAGGCGCACCTCGATCGGCGCCTGCAGGTCCACGGTGCGGTTGTCGTAGGCCAGGATCGCCTCGTCGAAGCTGTAGAACGCGCGGCCCTCGCCGGCGGCTCCCGACCGCATCGCGGTCAGGTAGTACAGGCCGATGACCATGTCCTGAGTCGGCGTGGTGAGCGGACGGCCGTGCGCCGGCGACTTGATGTTGTTCACTGAGAGCATGAGCGTGCGGGCCTCGGCCTGCGCCTCGGCGGACAGCGGAAGATGCACGGCCATCTGGTCGCCGTCGAAGTCCGCATTGAACGCGGTGCACACGAGCGGGTGGATCCGGATGGCCTTGCCCTCCACCAGGATCGGCTCGAACGCCTGGATACCGAGGCGGTGCAGGGTTGGGGCGCGGTTGAGCATGACGGGGTGGTCGCGGATGACCTCTTCCAGCACGTCCCACACGACGCCCTTCTGGCGGTCGACCATGCGCTTGGCGCTCTTGATGTTCTGCGCGTACTCGAGGTCCACGAGCCGCTTCATGACGAACGGCTTGAACAGCTCGAGGGCCATGACCTTCGGCAGGCCACACTGGTGCAGCTTCAGCTCGGGGCCGACCACGATGACCGAGCGGCCGGAGTAGTCGACGCGCTTGCCGAGCAGGTTCTGGCGGAATCTTCCCTGTTTGCCCTTGAGCATGTCGGAGAGCGACTTCAGCGGGCGGTTGCCGGGGCCGGTCACCGGGCGGCCGCGGCGGCCGTTGTCGAACAGCGCGTCGACGGCCTCCTGCAGCATGCGCTTCTCGTTGTTGACGATGATCTCGGGCGCGCCGAGGTCCAGCAGCCTCTTCAGGCGGTTGTTGCGGTTGATGACGCGACGGTACAGGTCGTTCAGGTCCGAGGTGGCGAAGCGGCCACCATCGAGCTGGACCATCGGGCGCAGGTCCGGCGGGATCACGGGGATGGCCTCGAGGATCATCCACTGCGGCTTGTTGGGCGACTGCTTGAACGCCGAGACCACCTTGAGGCGCTTGATGGCCTTCTGCTTCTTCTGGCCCTTGCCCTCGTGGATCTGGGTGCGCAGTTCGGCCCCGAGCTCGTCGAGATCGATCTGCTCCAGCAGGTCCTTGACCGCCTCGGCGCCCATGCCGCCGCGGAAGTAGTTGCCGTAGCGCAGCTTCATCTCGCGGTAGATCTGCTCGTCGGGCACCGAGTGCTTCGGCGTGATCTTGCAGAACTCGTCGAACGCGCGGCGCAGCAGCTCCTTGCGCTCCGCGTACTCCTCCTTCAGGTCCGCGGTGTCGCGCTCGAGTTCCTTCTCGATCTTCTTGACGCGGTCCGCGACCGGGGTCTCCTCGTCGACCTCCTCGCCCTCCTCGGGCTCGAGTTCGCCCTTCGCCACACCGATGAGGCGCGCGCTCTCCTCCTCGACCGCGGTGGTCTCCTCGAGCAGTTCGGCGTCAAGGGACTCCATGTCCGCCTCGAGCTCGTCACGGAGCATCGGCAGGTCGGCCTCACGGTCCTCGGCGTTGACCGAGGTGATGATCGAGCTCGCGAAGTAGAGCACCTTCTCGAGGTCCTTGGGGGCGATGTCCATGAGATAGCCGAGGCGGCTCGGCACACCCTTGAAGTACCAGATGTGGCTCACCGGGGCGGCGAGTTCGATGTGACCCATGCGGTCGCGGCGCACCTTGGCGCGCGTGACCTCCACGCCGCAGCGCTCGCAGATGATGCCCTTGAACCGGACGCGCTTGTACTTGCCGCAGTAGCACTCCCAGTCCTTGGTCGGCCCGAAGATCTTCTCGCAGAACAGGCCGTCCTTCTCAGGCTTGAGCGTGCGGTAGTTGATGGTCTCGGGCTTCTTGACCTCGCCGCGCGACCATTGCCGGATCTGCTCCGAGGACGCGAGGCCTATGCGCAAGCGGTCGAAGTTGTTCACATCCACGTCCAGCATCGCCTCTAGCCCTCCTCTCCGGTCTCAGGGCCTTCGGACGCTTCCGCGCCCGCCAGGTCCCCCAGCGAGATGCCGAGGTCCTGCATGTCGCTCGAGATCATGTCCTCGAGGCCGGCCATGCTCAGCTCGGCGCCCTTGCCGCCCTTGCCCGCCTCGGCGAACGCACCGCCCAGGTCGAGTCCGAGTTCCTCGGCGGTACGGAACACGTCGTCCTCGCTCTCCTTCAGCTCGATCTCCTCGCCGCCCTCGCTGAGGATCTCGACGTCGAGACACAAGGACTGCATCTCTTTGACGAGCACCTTGAACGACTCGGGGATACCCGGCTCGGGGATGTTCTCGCCCTTGACGATGGCCTCGTAGGCCTTCACGCGACCGAGAACGTCGTCCGACTTGATGGTGAGGATCTCCTGCAGGACGTAGGCGGCGCCGTAGGCGTAGAGCGCCCAGACCTCCATCTCGCCGAAACGCTGACCGCCGAACTGCGCCTTGCCGCCCAGCGGCTGCTGGGTGATGAGCGAGTACGGACCTGTCGAGCGGGCATGGATCTTGTCGTCGACGAGGTGGAGCAGCTTGAGCATGTAGATCTCGCCGACCGTGACCGGCTCGCGGAACGGCTCGCCGGTGCGACCGTCGAACAGCCGCGTCTTGCCGCTGCGCTCGATCTGCGGGACCAGCGGCTCGAGGTAGTTCTTGCCGTAGCGCTCCTTCGCCTTCAGGATCATGTTGCGGTCCGCGGCCTCGAGCACTTCGGCGATCTCGGACTCCAGCGCGCCGTCGAAGACGGGCGAGGCGACGAGGATCGGGCCGTCGACCGGCTTGTCCGCCTTGGGGTCATCGCTCCAGCCCACAGCGGCCGCCCAGCCCAGATGCGTCTCGAGAAGCTGGCCGATGTTCATTCGCGACGGGACACCCAGCGGGTTCAGGATGATGTCGACGGGCGTGCCGTCCGCGAGGAACGGCATGTCCTCGATCGGGAGGATCTTGGAGATGACGCCCTTGTTCCCGTGGCGGCCGGCGAGCTTGTCGCCCTCCTGGATCTTGCGCTTCTGCGCAACGTAGACGCGGACCAGGTCGTTGACGCCGGGCGAGAGGTCGTCGCCGGACTCGCGCGCGAACTTGCGGACCGCGATCACGCGGCCCGACTCGCCGTGCGGGACCTTCAGCGAGGTGTCGCGCACCTCGCGTGCCTTCTCGCCGAAGATCGCGCGCAGAAGCCTCTCCTCGGCGGTGAGTTCCGTCTCGCCCTTCGGGGTGACCTTGCCCACAAGGATGTCGCCGGGGAAGACCTCGGCCCCGATGCGGATGATCCCGTCCTCGTCGAGGTTGGACAGCATGTCCTCGGAGATGTTGGGGATCTCGCGAGTGATCTCCTCCGGGCCGAGCTTGGTATCGCGCGCCTCGACCTCGTACTCCTCGATGTGGATCGAGGTCAGCAGGTCGTCTTTGACCACGCGCTCCGAGATGATGATGGCGTCCTCGTAGTTGTAGCCCTCCCACGGCATGAACGCGACCGTGAGGTTCTGGCCGAGAGCCAGCTCGCCCATCTCGGTCGAGGGACCGTCGGCGATGACGTCGTCGGCCTTGACCTTCCGGCCCTCGGTCACGACCGGCCGATGGTTCACGCACGTGCCCTGGTTGCTGCGCTGGAACTTGGGCAGGCGGTACTCGTCGAGCGAGCCGTCCTTGGCGCGGACCACGACGAGTTGACTGTCCACCGACTCCACGACGCCGTCGCGGCGCGCACGGATGATCTCGCCGGTGTCGACCACGGCGCGATGCTCCAAGCCGGTGCCCACGAGCGGCGCGGCCGGGTTCATGAGCGGCACCGCCTGGCGCTGCATGTTCGAGCCCATGAGGGCACGGTTCGCGTCGTCGTGCTCGAGGAACGGGATGAGCGCGGTGGCCACGGAGACCATCTGCCGAGGCGAGACGTCCATGTACTGGACCTTCGTCGGCTCGACCTCTTCCGGGTTGCCGTCGGGCATGCGACACAGCACCTTCTCGCGCTTGAACTTGCCGGTCTTCGGGTCGAAGACCTCGTTGGCCTGCGCGATGACGTGCCGCTCCTCGACGTCGGCCGACAGGTAGTCGATGTCGCCTGTGACCTTGCCCTTGACCACCTTGCGGTACGGGGTCTCGATGAAGCCGAACTGGTTGATGCGCCCGTAGGTGGCCAGCGAGCCGATGAGGCCGATGTTCGGGCCTTCAGGGGTCTCGATGGGGCACATCCGCCCGTAGTGGCTCGGGTGCACGTCCCGGACCTCGAAGCCCGCGCGCTCGCGCGACAGGCCGCCGGGGCCGAGCGCGGACAGGCGGCGCTTGTGCGTAAGGCCCGCGACCGGGTTCGTCTGGTCCATGAACTGTGAGAGCTGGCTCGAGCCGAAGAACTCCTTGATGGACGCCACGATCGGCCGGATGTTGATCAGCGACTGCGGCGTGATCTGCTCCACATCCTGGGTGGTCATGCGCTCGCGCACGACGCGCTCCATGCGCGCCAGGCCGATCCGGAACTGGTTCTGGATCAGCTCGCCCACCGACCGCACGCGACGGTTGCCGAAGTGGTCGATGTCGTCGGTGCTGGGCCGGCGACCGCTCGTCGGCTCGATGCCGGTGCGGTCGTACTCCCAGTACTCGACGAGGTAGCGCAGCGACTCGATGAAGTCCTCGTTGGTGAGCGTCGTCTGCTCGATGGGGGTGGACAGCCCCAGCTTCTTGTCGATCTTGTGGCGCCCGACCTTGGCCAGGTCGTAGCGCTGGCCGTTGAAGTAGAGGCCCTCGAGCAGCGAGCGGCCCGACTCGGCGGTCGGCGGCTCGCCGGGACGCAGGCGCTTGTAGATCTCGATGAGCGCGTCACCCTGGTCCTCGGTGAAGTCCTTGGCGAGCGTGCGCTCGATGACGTACGCACCGCCGAACAGCTCCATGATCTCCTCGTGCGTCTCGGCCACACCGAGCGCCTTGATGAGCACGGTGGCCGGCATCTTGCGCTTGCGGTCGAGGCGCACGTAGGCGACGCCGTAGTCCTTCTTCTTCTCGAGCTCGTCCTGCTTGCTCTCGGTGAAGCTGCGGTGGCTCGTGATCTCGAACTCGAGCCAGGCACCCCGCGTGGGGATGACCGTGGCGCCGACGTACTCCTTCTGGTTCTTGTCGACCTTCTGGAAGTACACGCCCGGCGAGCGGACGAGCTGGCTGACGACCACGCGCTCTGTACCGTTGATGATGAAGGTGCCGCGGTCGGTCATGAGCGGGAAGTCGCCCATGAAGACCTGCTGCTCCTTGACCTCACCGGTCTCGCGGTTCTCGAACTCGACCTCGACGAACAGCGGCGCCTGGTAGGACATGTCCTTCTCTTTGCACTCCTCGACGGAGTACTTGGGGTCGCCGAACTCGTGAGCGCCGAACTTCACGGCGAGGTTGCCGGTGAAGTCCTGGATCGGCGAGATATCGGAGAAAGTCTCGTTGAGGCCGTCTTCGAGGAACCACTTGAACGAGTCTCTCTGAAGCGCGATAAGATTGGGGACGTCGAGGATCTCGGGGATCTTCGCAAAGGTCCGACGCTGGCGCAGACCAGCGTCGATGACCGGAGAGCCTTCGTTCCGAGGCACGAGGCGTTCCTCCTTGGAGGCGTTGGGAGCGGGGGCAGTCGCAAATGGTTAGAATAACCGAGGGGCGTCGAGGGGGTCAATCCTTTGCCCCCTCTTTTCGTGGAGCGCGACGGCCGGCGCCCGATGGGGCGCCGGCCGTCGTCCATGAGCGTGGGTCCGAGCTACTTGAGCTCGACCGCCGCGCCGGCATCCTCCAGCTTGGACTTGGCCTCCTCGGCCTTCTCCTTGTTGACGCCCTCGAGCACGGACTTCGGGGCGCCGTCGACGAGGTCCTTGGCCTCTTTCAAGCCCAGGCTCGTGAGTTCGCGGACCACCTTGATGACCTGGATCTTCTGGCCACCGGCACCGGTCAGCACGACGTCGAAGCTGTCCTTCTCCTCAGGCGCACCGGCGTCGCCACCGGCAGCGGGAACGGCGGCCGCGACGGCCACCGGGGCCGCGGCGGACACGCCGAAGACGTCCTCCATCTCCTTGACGAGCTCGGCGAGCTCGAGCGCAGGAGCCTCCTTGACCCATTCCATCACATCGGCACGATTGATCTTCGCCATCTTCGTTCCACTCCTTGTCCTGATACGTGTCCGCGGGACGGCTGAGCCGCCCCGCTCCCATACGTGTCGTGGTGCTAGGCGGCCGCCCTCTGGTCGGCCACAGCGCGCAACACCCTGGCCAGAGCGCCCGCCGGAGCGTTCGCCATCGCCATGAAGCCGCGGACCGGGTTGAGCATCGTGCCCATGAGCATCGCGATGAGTTCCTCACGGCTCGGAAGGGCCGCGATCGCCCTGACGGCGGCGCCGTCCACGAGCGCGTTCTCGACGAAGCCGCCCTTGATCTCGAGCGCCTTGTGCTCCTTGGCGAAATCCATGAGCGCCTTGGCGGGCGCCACGGGATCCCCGCCGGAGAAGACGAACGCGGTCGGGCCCTCGAGGTAGCTGCCCATGTCCGGCAGTCCCAGCTCGCGCAAGGCGATCTCGGTGAGCGAGTTCTTGTACACCCTGATCTCCGCACCGATCGCGCGGAGCGCCGAACGGAGCGCCTGCATCTCCTTGACCGTGAGCCCACGGTAGTCGGCCATGATCACGCCAGCGGATCCGGAGAGTCTCTCCTTGATCTCCGCGACGGTCTCGGCCTTCTGCGCAGTCGGCATCCTATCCCTCCTTCCTTTGCTGCAACGGACCGCTCCTCCCGCGCGCGACCGCATGCGGCCTCGCACGGTACCGAGCGGACCGGCGCCCCCGAGCGGTACTCCCCGCCCGGGAAGACGACACGGCCCCCGCCTGAGAAGACGGAGGCCGCGTGAAGGTACTTACGTTCGCGCATGATGCGCGTCCCTCGAAACGGCCGCCTCGGCTGGCGGGCCTTTGAGGCCCATTGAACCCGCCCCTTTGGAGGAGTGCGGGTGCCTGCTGTCTTCGGCGAACGGTCCCGTATGCGTTTGTGGAACAGCGGGCGTGATTCTACACGCGAGCGCGCTACAACCGCAAGACCCGCGCCGCCTGCGCCTCGCCTAGCCCTCGTCGAGCAGGTCGCGCGTCTTGAGGGTGTCGACCTTGATGCCGGGACCCATGGTGGTGGCCACGGTGATCGACTTGATGTACCTGCCCTTGGCCGATGCGGGCTTGGCGCGCAGGATCTCGTCGAGCACGGCGGCGTAGTTCCGGGTGAGCGCCTTCGGGTCGAACGACGCCTTGCCGATGCCCACGTGCGCGATACCGAACTTGTCCGCGCGGTACTCCACCTTGCCGGCCTTGAGTTCCTTGACCACGCGGCCGACGTCCATGGTGACCGTGCCGAGCTTCGGGTTCGGCATGAGGCCGCGGGTGCCGAGGATCTTACCGAGCTTGCCGACCTTGGCCATCATGTCGGGGGTGGCGACGGTGGCGTCGAAGTCCAGGAAGCCGCCCGAGATGCGCTCGATCAGCTCGTCGTCACCGATGACATCGGCACCGGCCGCCTCGGCCTCCTTCGCCTTGTCGCCGACCGCGAAGACCGCCACGCGCACCGTCTTGCCGGTCCCGGCGGGCAGGCTGACGGAACCCCGGACCTGCTGGTCCGCCTGGCGGGTGTCCACGCCGAGCCGGAAGTGGACCTCGACGGTCTCGTCGAACTTGGCGGACGCAAGCTCCTTGGCCAAGGTCATCGCCTCCAGCGGCGCGTAGAGCGTATCGCTGTCCAGCTTCTCGGCCGCGGCTGAGTACTTCTTGCCTCGCTTCACTTCCCGTTCCTCCTGTGGTCAGCGGGCCGCGAGGGACCCTCCCACGCCGCCGGCGCCTCGGCCGGCGGTCGTCGCCTCACGCCGAGGAGCTACTCCTCGACGGTGATGCCCATCGAGCGCGCGGTGCCCTCGATGATCTTCATGCCGGCCTCGACGTCGTTCGCGTTGAGGTCGGCCATCTTGGTCTCGGCGATACTCCGCACCTGGTCCTTGGTGACTGTCGCCACCTTCAGCCGGTTCGGTGTGCCCGAGCCCTTCTCCACCCCGGTGGCCTGCTTGAGCAGGACGGCGGCCGGCGGGGTCTTGAGCACGTACGTGTACGAGCGGTCCTCGTACACCGTGATCTCGACCGGGATGATGGTGCCGTTCTGGCTCTGGGTGTCCGCATTGAACTGCTGGCAGAACTGCATGATGTTGACCTGGTGCTGACCGAGTGCCGGACCTACGGGGGGGGCCGGATTGGCCTGGCCGCCCGGGATCTGCAGCTTGATGTAGCCGATGATCTTCTTCTTCTTGGCCATCTCTATTCCGTCTTTCGGTCCATGCCGCCGTCGCGGCGGCGGTTACAGCTTCGCTACCTGATCGAAACCGAGTTCCACGGGCGTCTCGCGTCCGAAGATGGCGACCATGACCTTGACCTTGCCCTGGTCGGCGTTGACCTCGGAGACGACACCGTCGAAGTCAGCGAACGGGCCGGCGGTGACCTTGACGGCCATCCCCTCGGTGAAATCGCTCAGCGTGCGCTGCTTCGGACCCGCCGACACGCGCTTGCGGATCCGGTCGACCTCCGAGCGCGAGAGGGCGACAGGCTTGGCCTGCGCGCCCACGAAACCGGTGACACCCGGGGTGTTGCGCACGACGTACCAGGAGTCCTCATCGAGCTCCATCTGCACGAGGATGTAGCCGGGGAACACCTTCTTGTCCGAGGTGACCTTGCGACCGCCCTGCTTGATGTCGGTCACGGACTCCTTCGGGATGAAGACGTCGAAGATCCGATCCTGCATGCCCATAGACTCGATGCGGTGGAGCAGGTTCGTCTGGACCTTGTTCTCGTACCCCGAGTACGTGTGGATGACGTACCACTTCTTCGCCACGGCCCTCAGCCCCTGACCGCGGTGAGCAGCCGGACGATCTGAAGGACGATCTGGTCGAAGGTGAACACCAGGGCCACCATGATGAGCAGGGTGGTCACGACGATCACGCTCGAGTTGAGCACTTCCTTGCGGGTCGGCCAGACCACGCGGCGCATCTCGGCGCGAACGTCGCCGAGATAGCGGATGAAGCGCTGGATCATGTTCGGCTTGCTAGCCGCCGCCTTCGCGGTCTGCGCCAACTCCTACACTCCGTCCTTCGCTCCGGGTCCTGCTCGCAGGACCCGCATCGTTGTGGCGCGCAGCGGGGGTCCCCGCGACGCGTGTGTCGTCGGTGGCAGGGCAGGAGGGACTCGAACCCCCAACATCCGGTTTTGGAGACCGGCGCTCTACCATTGGAGCTACTGCCCTACTTGAGATCACCTGCCGAGTCCAGGCGCCACGCGCCCTACCGCGTCTCCTTGTGCACGGTGTGGGTGCGGCACCACTTGCAGAACTTCTTGAACTCGATGCGTTCGGGGTTGCTCTGCTTGTTCTTGGTGGTGGTGTAGTTCCGGCGCTTGCACTCTGTGCATGCCAAGGTGACCAGGGTCCTCATCTTGCGTCCTCCTAGTGCGCCGCAGCCGCGGTCAGCGGCCCGTCGGCGCGGTACGGTAGTCTAGCGACCGCCGGAAGCGGCTGTCAAACAGACTGGGCGCGGCCACCCGCACACACGGAGCCCGGCTGAGACGAGACCGGGCCCCGCGTTCCGTGCGGCTGTGGTGGTGCGTTACTTGAGGATCTTGGTCACGCGGCCGGAGCCGACCGTGCGCCCGCCCTCGCGGATGGCGAAGCGCAGACCGTCCTCCATCGCGATCGGGTTGATGAGCTCGCCGCGAATCTCGATGTTGTCGCCGGGCATGACCATCTCGGTGCCCTCGGGCAGGTGCGCCACGCCGGTCACGTCGGTGGTCCGGAAATAGAACTGCGGGCGGTACCCGTCGAAGAACGGCGTGTGACGACCGCCCTCCTCCTTGGTGAGCACGTAGACCTGGCTCATGAACTCCGTGTGCGGGGTGATCGAACCCGGCTTGCACAGGACCTGGCCGCGCTCGATCTCGGTGCGGGCGACGCCGCGGAGCAGAACGCCCACGTTGTCGCCGGCCTGGGCCTGATCGAGCAGCTTGCGGAACATCTCGACGCCGGTGACGACGGTCTTCTTGGTCTCGGTGATGCCGACGATCTCGACCTCATCGCTGACCTTGACGATCCCGCGCTCGACACGGCCGGTGGCCACGGTGCCGCGGCCGGTGATCGTGAAGACGTCCTCGATCGCCATCAGGAACGGCTTGTCGATGTCGCGCTCCGGCTCGGGGATGAAGCTGTCGACGGCGTCCATCAGCTCCCAGATGGCCTTCTTGGCCTCCTCGTCGCCCTCGAGCGCCTTGAGGGCAGAGCCCTTGATGACCGGGGTGTCGTCGCCCGGGAACTCGTAGTAGGAGAGGAGCTCGCGAACCTCCATCTCGACCAGCTCGAGCAGCTCGGGATCGTCCACCATGTCGACCTTGTTGAGGAAGACCACGATGTAGGGGACGCCGACCTGGCGGGCCAGCAGGATGTGCTCGCGGGTCTGCGGCATCGGGCCGTCCGCGGCCGAGACAACGAGGATGGCGCCGTCCATCTGCGCGGCGCCGGTGATCATGTTCTTGACGTAGTCGGCGTGACCCGGGCAGTCGACGTGCGCGTAGTGGCGCTTGTCCGTCTCGTACTCGACGTGCGCGATGGCGATCGTGATGCCGCGCTCGCGCTCCTCGGGAGCCTTGTCGATCTGGTCGAACGGGGTGAAGTCGGCGTAGCCCTTCTCAGCGAGGGTCTTGGTGATGGCCGCCGTCAGCGTGGTCTTGCCGTGGTCGACGTGACCGATGGTGCCGACGTTCACGTGCGGCTTGGTGCGCTCGAACTTCTTCTTCGCCATGTAGCGTCTCCTCCTTTTCGGGGGCCTCATGCCGATGGACGGCGCCGATCCCCGAAGGTGACCGACCTGGCGATAACCGTCCCGCCCTCTTCTCCTGCCCTTCGACACGGCGTGTGAAGGGTCGCATTCCTCTTGCATCCCGATCGCGCGGCACGCTGCTCGTTCGCCCGCCGCGCGTTCTA
>PNNM01000028.1 GCA_013824215.1 Coriobacteriaceae bacterium | reverse complement strand
TACAACATGGACGTCTCGCAGGTCGAGGCCGCGATCACCGAGCGCACCAAGGCGGTCCTGCCGGTGCACATCTTCGGGCAGTGCGTGGACATGGACCCGCTGCTGGAGATCGCCTCTCGGCATCGCCTCGTCGTCATCGAGGATGCATGCCAGGCGATCGGGGCGACGTACAAGGGCAGACGCGCCGGTTCGCTCGCCCGCGCGGCGGTGTTCTCCTTCTTCCCGAGCAAGAACCTCGGCTGTGCCGGTGACGGCGGGATGATCGTCACGGACGATGAGGCGCTCGCCGCCACCACGCGCAAGCTTGCGGGCCACGGCACCACGAAGAAGTACTTCCACGACACCTTCGGCACCAACTCGCGCCTCGACGCGCTGCAGGCCGCGATCCTCTCGGTCAAGCTCCCGCACCTCGACGGGTGGAACGCCCAGCGCCGAGAGGGGGCCGCCGTCTACGACGAGCTGCTCGCCGGCGCTCCCGGCCTCGAGCTGCCGGTGAGCCGCGAGTACGGCGACGCCGTCTACCATCTCTACGTGGCGAAAGCCGCCTCGGCCGCGTTGGCGGGCAAGGTGATGGCGGCGCTCGGGGAGGCCGGTATCGGCACGGCGCTCTACTACCCGCTCGCCCTTCACGAGCAGGAGGTCTTCATGAAGCAGTCCGGCTACATGCAGCCCTCGCTCCCGGTCGCCGAGTCCTGCGACGGGGCGACGTTCGCCCTGCCGTGCTTCCCCGGCATCACCCGCGATCAGATCGAGGAGGTCGTCCGGGTCGTCCGCGCCGCGCTGGCGTAGGACGGCGTTCCCGGGCACCCCATGGGCAAGCACTCGGCATCCTCCTCCGGCGGTGGCCTCGGCGGCGCACCGTGGTCGCCGCGCAGGGCGCGCCGCGCGCGAGTGGAGCCTGTGCGCCCGTCGCCCGAGCCGATCGACGAGCGGCCGTTGCCCCGGAGCCGCCGTGTCGGGCTCGGCGAGGCGCTGCCGAAGCCGACCGGCTTCCTCCGCGAGCGGCGGGGCCAGATCCTCAAGCAGCTGTTCCTGGGGGTGCTCGCCGCGGCCATGGTCCTGGCGGCCGCCGGTGCGGCGTACGCGTTCTTCTTCGTGCGCGGCGTGGAGCGCGAGATGACCCGCGAGGTGCGTGAGATCGACCCGAAGATCACCGAGGTGCTCACCAAGCCCAAGGAACCCGAGGAGCCGTTCACGATCCTGTTGCTCGGCGTGGACAAGCGCTTCGGCGAGACGGTGGCGCGTACCGACACGATCATCCTCGCGCGCGTGGACACCACGCAGAAGAGGATCTGGCTGGTGTCGATCCCGCGCGACACGCGCGCCGAGATCCCCGGCAAGGGCGTGGACAAGATCAACGTGGCCGCCTACGGGGGCTACCCGGCGGTGATCGAAACGGTCGAGCGGCTGATGGACGTGGAGATCAACCACTTCATGGCGGTGAACTTCCGCGGTTTCCAGGGCGTGGTCGACGCGCTCGGCGGGATCTGGATCGACGTGGACACCGAGATCGACGACTGGAAGGCGGCGAGCCACTCGCCGGGCCACCGCGCCAAGCACATCGAGCCGGGCTACCAGAAGCTCGACGGCGAGTACGCTCTGACTTTTGTGCGCAGCCGCGACTTCCCGGACGCCGATTTCGCTCGCATGAGGCACCAGCAGGCGTTCTTCAAGGCGCTCGTCAAGCAGTCGGCGCGCCTCGGCAACGTGCCCAAGCTGCCGGGCATGGTCAAGCAGTTCTCCAAGAACGTCAGCACCGACATGACGTTCTCGCAGATCCTGTCGGTGGCCTCGAGCCTGTTCGGCATGCCCGACGGCAACATGCAGACCGCTACGCTGTCGGGCGAGTGGCGCAGCCCGTACGTCTACCCCGACGAGGAGAAGCTGGCGGCGCTGTCCAAGGCCATCAACGAGGGTGGCGACATCGAGGAGAAGCCGGTCGCTCCCAAGGACATCGAACCCGCCGAGGTCACCGTCATCATCCGCAACGGCTCCGGGTACGCCGGCGTCGCGGCGGACGCGGGCGGGAGGCTCGAGTCGCTCGGCTACAAGGTAGGCGACGTGGGCAACGCCGGGCAGTTCGTCTACGACTCGACGATGGTCATCTACAAGACCCACGAGGGCGCGGCGCGCGCGGTGGCCGCGGACCTCGGCGTGAGCAAGGTCGTGGAGAGCCGCGGCATGTACGACTTCGGCTCCGACGTGCTCGTGGTGGTGGGCCGCGACTGGCAGCGCCAAGCGGTCATGAACCGCCTCACCGTGCCCGAGGACTAACGCACCTTCGCCTCCGTGACCACGTCCTCGAGGATGCGGATCACCTCGGCGGCCATCTCGTCGCGCGAGAAGCGGCGCTCGGCCAAGACCCGCGCGTTCCTCCCCATGCGCTTGACCGCTGCGCGGTCGTCCGAGAGGCGCTCGATGGCGTCCGCCAGCGCGAAGGGGTCAGCCGCGGGCACCGCGACGCCGGCGTCGTTCTCCTCGACGAGGTCCTTGGTCCAGCCCGGCTGGTTCACGATCACCGGCACGCCCGAGGCCAGCGCGTCGAAGAACTTGTTCGGCGAGTTGGTGGCTAGTATCGGCACGTCGGCGAAGAGCGTCATGAGCACGTCAGCGGTGCGCGTCAGGGCGGGGACCTCGGCCTTCGGCATCGAGCCGGCCAGGACGAGGTTGTCCAGCGAGTCGCGTTCCTTGGCCTCCCGCAGCAGCGGCAGCGACTTCCCGTCCCCGGCGATGAGGAAGACGATGTCGTCGCGCCCGCGCCCCTGCAGGAGCTTGGCGGCCTGCGGCACCTGGTGCTCGAGTCCGTTGCTCGGGCCGATCGCACCCGCGTAGGCGACCACGAACTTGTGCGCGAGATGGAAACGGCGCACTAGCTTGGCATCGCGCGGGCCGGGGTGGAACAGGTCGATGTCCGAGCAGTTCGGCACCATGTGGACGCGCGCGGGGTCCGTGCCCTCGGCGATGACGCCGGCCACCATCCCGGGCGAGAGCGCGATCACGGCCGCGGCGCGGCGGTACAGGAAGCGCTCGAGCGCCTTGGCGAGGGTTGCGAGCGGCCCGCCGCGCTTGAGCGCGCCCATCTGGATGGCCGCCTCGGGCCACAGGTCGCGCACCTCGAAGACGAACGGTGCTCCGTGCACCCAGGCGGCGATCAGACCGGGCACGCCCACGGTGAGCGGCGTGGAGGTGGCCAGCACGACGTCGGGCCTCGGCGCCGTGATGCCGAGCCACTTGGCGCCCGCCGTGAACAGCAGGAACGAGAGGATCCGCCGCGCGTAGGGCATCTGGTTGCTGTAGCGCACGCGCACGGAGCGCACGTCGATGCCGTCGACCTCGGCGCGGACGAAGACGCGGCGCTGGAACTGCTCGGGCAGGCGTGAGCTGCTCGTGATCATCGTGACCTGGTGCCCGGCCTCGACCATGCGCCGGGCGAACTCGTAGGAGCGGATGAGGCCCAGGTCGGACTCGCGCGTTGCGAAGAACTGGTGGATGTAGAGGATCCTCACGCCAGCAGCTCCTCGTAGAGTGCGGTGAACCCGTTCGCGGTGGCCGCCCACGTGTACGCGCGGGCCCGCTCCGCACCCGCCTCGCCGAGTTCCGCTGCTCGCCTGCGGTTACGAAGGAGGGCGAGAAGCGCCTCCGCGAGCGCTTCGGGGTCCTGCGCGGGAACGCGCACGCCGGAGTCGTCGGTGACGATCTCGGCCAGGCCTCCGACATCGGCGGCGACCACGGCACGTGCCGAGGCCATCGCCTCGAGCGCCGAGAGGCCGAACCCCTCGTAGCGGCTGGGCACGGCGACGAGGTCGGCGGCGCCGAGCCAGTGCGCGACGCGGCGGTCGTCGGCGTCGGCGACGACGAACGTGCCGGCGTCGGCGGGGGCCTCGTCGCGCAGTGGGACGGGGAACGGCTGGACGGTCTCGACCGGCCCCACGAACGCGAGACGAGCGTCGGGCATCTCGGCGAGCAGGCGGTCGTAGGCGGCGAGCAGGTCGAGCGCGCCCTTGGCCTCGGTGACCCGGCCGACGTAGACGACGAGCGGTGCGTCCGGGTCGAGCGCTAGGCGCACCCGGCATTCAGCCCGGTCGCGTGGCCGGAAGCGGTCGCGGTCCACGCCGTTGGGGACCACGCGCACCTCCGGCGCCCCGGGCGCGATGCGGGCGACCTCGGCGGCCAGGAAGTGCGACGGTGCGGTGATCGCGCGAGCGCGGCGCAGGTTCTCGGGGATGACACTCGCCAGTTCGGGGTACTCGCCGGTGACGAGCGCGCCGAGGCCGTGAACGGTTACCACGGTCGGCAGGTGGGTGAGACCCGCCCACGCCGCGTAGAGCGGGCGGAAGTCGGCCTGCTGGACGTGGAGGACGTCGGGGACGAAGGTGCGCGCGGCCGAACGCACGAGCATCGCTCGCGAGGCCACGCGGTCCAGGCGCATGCCGAGCGCCGTGCGGCGCGCGTCGCCGGACGCCCGGAGCGCCGCGGCGGAGATGGCGAGCACGTGAGGTGCGAGCGCCGCCGCGGGGGCCCCCATCACGCCGAACCGCTCCCCCCACGGCGTGGGGGCCGAGCCGCCGGGGACGCCCGTCACGTCGTCGGCGAAGACGGCCACGCGCCAGCCCGCCTCGGCCAGCGCGGTGGCGGAGCGGACGGTGTGCGTGGCCACCCCGCCGACCGAGCGCCCGCCGGCGTGCACACCGACGGGACCGAGGAAGGCGACCGCTCTCACGAGGCACCGCCGCGCCGGAACGCGGAACGTACGGCGTCGCGCAGGAAGTCGCGTTCGTCCGCGCGCAGGGCGCCCACGGCGAGCAGGAGCAGCGCATAGACGGCGAGTCCCGCGGCCGCCTCGGCGAGCAGCAGCCAAGCGGAGGCATCGAGGCGTCCGAGCGTGAAGTGCACGGCCGCGTACATGCCGAGCGCCGCGGCCAGCACCCGGGCGACGTCCGCCCACGGGATCTCCCACGCCAGGTACGGCCGCGAGCGCGCCCAGGTGAGTGCGAGGAGGAACAGGTAGGCCGCGACGGTGTCCCAGGCCGCCGCCATGTAGCCGAAGCGTGGGATCAGCACGATGTTGAGACCGATGTTGAGCACGGCGGCGGCCAGCGTGTTCGTCATCGTGATGGTGGTCTTCTTGTGCAGGGCGATGCCGTTGCCTGCCACCTGCGTCAGTCCGTAGAGCATGACCCCGGCGGCCACGACCGGCAGGACGGGCCAGGCCTCGTGGTACCGGTCGCCGGTGAAGACCTCCATGAAGGGCCGGGCCGCGGCCGCCAGCCCGAACACCACCGGCAGCTGCGCCATCAGGAAGTACCGGGTGAACTGAGTCTGCACCTGTTGTGCGAGTCTCTGACCGTCCTTCTCCCAGGTCTGGATCATGACCGGACCCATCGTGGTGAGCAGCGGCATCTGCACGAGCTGCATTATCTTGTCGCCGAGCGAGTATGCCACGGCGTAGAGACCCGCGATCGCCAGTCCGGAGTAGGCGCCCAGCACGTAGCGGTCGGAGAGCACGAGCATCCACGACGAGACAGCGGCCGGGACCATGGGCAGGCCGTAGCGGACGAACTCGCCGAGCACGTCGCGGCGGACATGTACGGGGGAGAGCGAGCCTTCCGACGCGACGCGCCTCAACGCGAAGGGCAGGATGAGCAGGTTGCCGGCGACCGTGCCGGCCATGATCCCGAACGCGCCCCAGCGGAACTGGGGGGCAGCCACGAACGCGACGGCGAAGGCGGTTATGAGCAGGTTGGCCGAGACGGCCACCATCGCGAAGTCCCGCGAGCGGTTGGCGGCGCGCAGCATCTGCTGGCAGACCGTGACGAAGTAGTTGACGCACAGCGCCGCGAGCGCGACGGGCACGAGGGCGACCACGGCGTCCGGCATACGCCCGCGCAGTGCCAGCGTCCCGAGCCCGAAGAGCGCGGAGACGGCGAGGACCGAGGCGGCCGTCGACCACAGCGCGGTGGCCGTGTAGTCGTCTTGGCGACCCTGCTTCTCGTAGGGCCAGTAGAAGCGGACGGCCGCGTTGGAGATCCACGCCGTGGAGACGGTGGCCGCCAGCGAGGTGGCGGGCATCACGATGTTGTAGGCGCCCATCGCCTCGGGACCGATCATCCGGGTGAATACCGGTACGGTGACAAGCGAGGTCAGCGCCGGCACGAGGCGCACGGGGAAGTACGTGAGGGCGTCCTTGCCCGCCCCTCTGAGGATGTTCTTGAGCATGGAGGGAATGCTCCGCTCACCTGCGGCGATGTGCCGCGTTCCGACACCGCTCCGTAACCCGGACGGCTTTCACTCGGCAGTCTACCCGATTGTCGGAGGCCCCCGGCCGTTGGGCTATACTGGCCGAGGCGCAGCCCCCTTCGCGGGGCGCCCGATCGGTGTGCCGAGTCGTTCGTGGGGGGAAGAGATGACCGCACGCAAGCTGTTCGTCCTGGTTTCCTGTGCCGTCTTCGTTCTCGCGGCCGTGACGCCCGCCTCGGCGTTCATGGCCGACTTCTTCGAGGATGAAGCCTCCGGCAACGCCGTCTACGAAGCGATGGTGATCTCGCCGGAGGCCCTCTACGACCCGGCCATGAACAAGACGTTCGTCGCCTACCAGGGCTTCGGTCTCGACCCCTACGTCGCCGAGTACGACCACACCGCCAGCCGCTGGACCACCCCCGTGGCCGCCGGCGACAACCCGCAGACGAGCGACCCGCACGGGGCCCCGGCGATCCTCGTCGACAAGCAGGGTTACATCCACGTCTTCTACGGCGCGCACGGCAACGAGCTGTTCCATTCTCGCAGCACGAACCCGTCGAGCGCCGCGAGCTGGACTTCCATGGGCACCGTGCGCTGGAGCGACGGCGGTGGGCCGTATCCGATCAAGGCGACCTACCCACAGCCGTTCGTCAGCTCTGACGGCACGATGACGCTCTTCTACCGGTCGGGCGACTACGGTCCGGGCTCCTGGGTGAGCATGACCTCGTTCGACAGCGGAGTCACGTGGACGCAGCCGTTCGAGGTCGTCCGTGCGGACGCCGACAACTGGTGGTACGTCGACTTCGACCAGGACACCTCGGACACGATCCACGCGGCTGCGGTCTGGAAGGACTACATCGTGGGGGGCGGCCGGACCGATCCGTCGGCGCGCTACGGCCTCTACTACCTCACGAGCAGGCCGGCGACCACCACGTGGTGGAGCATCACGGGGACCACGACGGCCGTGCGCGACAAGGCCGAGATGGACGCCAAGGCACGCATCGAGCAGGCTGGGGCGTCGACGCGCACCAACCAGGTGGTGGTGCACCGCTCGGACAGCGCTACCGCGGCCGGGATCCTCTATCTCGCGGAGAACGGCGGCCCCGGCTCCTACCAGTGGCGTTTCACGCGCTGGTCCAGCGGCAACGCGACGTGGAGCGCACCAGCCAACATCGCTGCCACCGACCAGTTCTTCGACGCGGCAGACTTCGAGGTGAGCGCCGACGGGACGGTCACGGCGTACCTGACCACCGGCGGCTTCGCCGACGAGAACGCTCTGCCCAACGAGTACGCCCTGCGCGGCGGCGACATCACGCGCTGGACCTCGACCGACGCATCGGCGGTCTCCTGGGCGTCGCTCGGTACGCTCAAGGCCAGCCCCGGACCGTGGGCGCGGTACAACGACCCGCAGATCGTGACCGGCAACGGACCCGCGCGCGTGCTGTTCTGCGAGTGGGACAACGACTTCACCAACTACATCCACAAGGTGTTCCTGTGGGGGCCGGGCGGCTTCATACAGCGCGAGATGGTCCCGGAATCGGAGCGCATCGGCGGAACGAGCCGCGCCAAGACCTCGGCGCTGGTGAGCGCGCGCGCGTTCCCGTCGGGATGCACCACCGTGGTGATCGCCTTCCAGGGCGACTACCCCGACGCGCTGTGCGCCGTCCCGCTCGCCCACGCCTACCGCGCGCCGATCCTGCTCGTGGCGAGCAACACGGTGGATTCCGAGGTGCGGACCGAGATCGGCCGGCTGCGCGCGTCCAAGGCCGTCCTCGTCGGAGGCACGAGCGTCATCACGGCCGCCAACTCCACCGCCATCAAGGGAATGCTCACCGGCAGCTCGACCAAGGTGACCCGCATCTCCGGCAGCGACCGGTGGGGTACCTCGGCCGCTATCGCCAAGGAGCTGCGCAAGGTGCGCGGCGCGCGTGACACGGCGATCCTGGCGTCCGGCCACTCGTTCGCCGACGCGCTCGCGGTCTCGCCGTATGCCGCGCGCAAGGGCTATCCGGTCCTGCTCACCGCCCGTGACTTCCTGCCGAGCGCCATCCGAAGCCAGATCGCCTCGATCGCGCCTGCGAAGGTGATGATCATCGGGGGTCAGGCGGCCGTCGGCGCGACGGTGGTGGCCTCCGTGGAGGCGGTCGGTCCGGGCACCGAGCGTATCGCGGGCGCGAACCGCTTCGAGACCTCGGCGAAGGTGAACGACTACGCCTTCGACCGCGGGCTGTCGATGGAGCGCTTCGTCCTGTGCTCGGGGATCGACTTCCCGGACGCGCTGACCGGCGGTGTGCTCGCCGCGCGCTTCAACGGCCCGGTCGAGCTCGTGTGGCCGAGCTACATCCCCACCGAGACCGCCACGCAGCTGAAGGCGCGCAAGGCGGGTGTGCTGGACTGGTTCGTGCTCGGCGGGCCTGCGGCCGTCATGCCGGCGGTCGAGACGAGCGCAGCCTACATCCTGTATCACTAACCTTCGCAGTCCCCACGTCGGGGGCGCCTCAGTGCTTCCCGGCGGCCAGTTCGTCGTAGAGGCTGCAGAGGACGGGAGCCTCGGCCTCGAGGTTCCAGCGCGAGATGACGGCGACGCGGCCGGCGGCGCCAGCGCGCGACGCGGCCTCGTTGTCGGACAGCGCGATGACCTTGCGGACCAGGTCGGGGGCCTCGCCGGCGGTGAAGACATCGCCGGCGCCCGTCGCGCGCACGATACGGGCGAGCGGCGCGCAGTCGCTCACGAGCACCGGGCGGCCGAGCGCCATGTACTGGAACAGCTTGTGCGGGACGGTGGCGTCGGTGTGCGGGGAGCGGTGGTGCGGCACGAGGCCGAGCGTGGCTACGCGGACGCGCTCCATCGCCTCGTCCTTGGGCAGCTGGCCCGTGAACTCGATCGCGTCCAAGACGCCGAGCCTGTGCGCCTGCGCCTTGAGTTCCGGCAGCGTGTGGCCCTCCCCGATGATCGCGAGCCGCGCGTTCGGGAAGCGGTGCAGGATGCCGGGCATCGCGGCCACGACCGTGTCGAGTCCCCGATGTGCGGCGATCCCGCCGACGTAGACGATGCGGGGGCCGCGCGAGAGGTCGAGCGGTGCCGGGATGCCGCGCGCCATGTCGAGCGACTCGGTGTTCCCGAACACGACGATCCTGTCCGGGTCCGCGCCCAGACCGACGAGCCGCTCCTTGGCCTCGTCGACGACTACGACGATCCGGTCGGCCTGCGTGATCGCCCAGCGTTCGAGCTTGGCCGCCCGCTTCGGCGAGAACATGAGGCTGTCGATCGGGCGCCGCTTCCACAGCGCCAGTGCGGCCGGGTAGTTCTCGTGGAAGTCGAGTACGACCGGCACGCCGGCCTCACGTGCGGCCAGGATGCCGGAGCGGGCGTACGGCAGGTCGTGGATGTGCAGCGCTTCGGCTCCATGGCGGCGGACGAGGTCCACCATCGCCCGGCGCCAGGAGGGGGAGTCGAGGGTGGCGAGGTAGCGGAGCGAGTCCGCGCGGCGCTTCAGCGTCCTACCGGGATGAACGCTGTGGCGCACCGCGATCGCATTGCCCACGCGATCGGAGAGGTTGTCCGTCGCGCGGGCGCGGCAGAGCACAAGCGTGTCATAGCCGCCCGCGGCGAGCGCGTCGGCCTCCTTGCTGACGCGTATGTCGGGCGGGAACGGGTGGTTCGCCAGCACCATGCCGATGCGCACGCGCAGCTCCTGTGACATCATGGGCGCGCCTCGAACAAGGCGCGTACACGCTACTCTATCAGCAAACATGTACGACGATGAACGGCCGCCGGGAGGGTGCGGGCGGTCGGGTGTCGGCAGACGACACGGGTCCGGACGGGAGCGCATGAGGATCGTATCGATCGTCGGGGCGAGGCCTCAGTTCGTGAAGGCCGCGCCCATCTGCAAAGCGCTGCGCGCGGAGCACGAGGAGGTGCTGGTGCACTCGGGGCAGCACTACGACCACGGCATGTCCGAGGTCTTCTTCGAGCAACTCGGCATCCCCGCACCCGACTACAACCTCGCTGTGGGCTCGGGCACGCACGGGCGGATGACCGGCGAGATGCTGCCGCTCATCGAGGAGCTGCTCTCCGAGCTCGCACCGGACGCGACCATCGTCTACGGCGACACCAACACCACGCTGGCCGGCGCGCTGGCAGCCGCCAAGCTCGGCGTGCCGCTCGTGCACGTGGAGGCGGGGCTGCGCTCGTTCGACCGCTCGATGCCCGAGGAGGTCAACCGCGTGGTGACGGACCACGTCTCGGACCTCCTGCTCTGCCCCACGACCACGGCGGTCGCCAACTTGGCCGCGGAGGGCGTCACGGACGGCGTCGAGCTCGTGGGCGACGTCATGCTCGACACGGCGCGCTTCTTCGCCGAGACGGCGGATGGCGGCTCGGTGCTCGCGTCCTTCGGCGTCGAGGCGGGTGGCTACCACCTCGCGACCTTGCATCGAGCCGCGAACAGCGACGACCCGGAGCGCCTCGCCTCGGTGGTGCGCGCCTTTTCGCGCCTCGAGCTGCCGGTGCTGTGGGCGCTGCACCCGCGCACGGCCGAGAACCTCGAGCGCTTCGGGCTCGCCGCGCAGGTCGAAGCGGCCGGCGTCCGCGTGCTCGAGCCGGTGCCGTATATGGAGACGATCGCACTGCTGCGCGGGGCGGCCGCGCTGCTCACCGACTCGGGAGGCATGCAGAAGGAGGCGTACTTCTTCGGCGTGCCGTGCGTGACGCTTCGTGACACCACCGAGTGGGTCGAGACGATCCAGTCGGGATGGAACACGCTAGTCGGCACCGACGAGGACGCCATCGTGGCGGCCGTGCGCGACTTCGTCAGGCCGGCCGAGCGCCCGGAGTTCTACGGTGACGGACATGCCGCGGTCAAGGCAGTTGCGGCGATGGAGCGGCGCTACGGGGGCTGAGGCCTTCGTCGTGACGGACCGAGGAGAGCGCGTGGCGGGCAGGAAGGTCCTCATGCTCACCTACGAGTTCCCGCCCTCGGGCGGGGCCGGTGTCCAGCGCATGGCCAAGTTCGCCCGCTACCTGCCCGAGCACGGATGGGAGCCGGTCGTGGTCTGCGCCGAGCCTGCGCAGGGCCGTCCACTCGACTCCTCGCTCATGGCCGAGGTCGCGACCGTACCGGTGACGCGCCTTCCAGGGCGCCATGTGGCCGGAGCGATCGCGGGCGCGCTCCGTCCGCTCAAGCGCGCGCTCGGGCGCGGCGGCAGCGCGGGCGCTGGCCCCACAGCCGCACCCGCGGCGCGTACGCAGCCGCTCTCGGGCCGCATCTCGAGCTGGGTCGCCGTTCCGGACGACGCGGTCCTGTGGGCGCGCGACGCCGCCGAGGCTGCCGTGCGCGAGGGCAGGCGCGCGGGCGTGCGCGCCGTGATCGCGACCGGGCCGCCGCACTCGGTGCTCGTCGCGGGGATGCGCGCCGCTGCCGAACTCGGTGTCCCTTTCGTCGCCGACATGCGCGACGCATGGCGCGACAACCCGGGCATCCGCTTCGCCACCGGTCTCCACCGCTCGCGGTCGCTCAAGCTCGAGCGCGCCGTGCTGAAGGCCGCGGCGGCGGTCACCGCCGTCTCAGGCCCTATCGCCGACGAGGCGCGCGCCCTCGGCGCCCGCGAAGTGCACGTCCTGCCGAACGGCTACGACCCGGCCGATCTGCCGCCGCACGCGCCCGCGCCGCAGGGCCCACCCACCGTCACGTACATGGGCCGCTTCTACGGCTCGCACGACCCGCGTCACTTCCTCGCCGGGTTCGCCGAGGCGATCCGTGCGGGCGGGGCCGCTGCTGGCCTGCGGTTCGAGTTCGTCGGCCCCGAGCCGGAGCTGCTCACCGCGCAGGCCGAGGCGCTCGGCATCGGTGCGCACGTGGTCGCGCACGGCTACCTGCCGCACCACGAGGCGCTCGCCGTGCTCGCCCGGGCCGACGCGGGCCTCGTCGTCATCACCGACGAGCCGGGATCGGCCTCGGTGCTGACCGGCAAGGTCTTCGAGTACCTCGGCATGGGCCTGCCGGTGCTGCTCGTCGGCCCGACGCGCGGGGCGGCGGCGGACCTGATCGCGGAGCTGCACGCAGGGCTCGTGGCCGCCGACGGCGACGTGCCCGCGATCGCCGCGGCCCTCGTTCGCATCGCCGAGGCCAAGTCGGCTGGCACGCCTCTCGCCGAGCCCGACGCGGTCGGGGTGGCGCGCTTCGACCGTCGCGCACAGGCCGCCGAGCTCGCGGGCCTGCTCGATGCGGTGACAGGCGGCGCGCATGGTTGACGCGCTCGCACCGCGCCTGCGCACCGACGCGCCCTGGGCGCTCGCCGCTCTCGCCGCTGGCGCGCTGGCGGCCGCATCGGTCGTGCTCGTCCCGCAGGGGCCGCTGCCGGCGCTCGCCGCCCTCGCCGCGCTGGCGGTGGCAGGCGTCGCTCTGTGGCGGCTCGAGTGGGGGATCGTCGGGTTGCTGTTCACCCTGCCGCTCGACATCTACGGGCGCCTCGTTGCCGAGCCGGTGCCGGTCACCGTCTTCCAGCTCGTCCTGCTGGTCTGCCTCGCCTCGTGGGCGCTGCGCATCCTCGCCGAGGGCCGCCGATGGCTCCGTTTCTCGGTGGTGGACGCGGGCGCGGGGCTGCTCGTCGTCGCGGGCCTCATGTCCCTGCCCGCCTCGCTCGCCCCGCAGACCACGGCGATGTCGGTCGCGCGAGTCGCGGTGCTGTGGGCCTTCGCGCTCATGTACGCCAACATCGTTCGCGACGAGCGCCTGCTCGCGCGCGTGGTCCGGACACTCTCGCTCACAGGTGTCGGGATCGGTCTGCTCGCGCTGGCTCAGTACTTCGTCCCGGGCTTCTCCTTCGGCAGCGTCGCGCAGGTGCGTGGTCTCGGCGGCGGT
>PNNM01000027.1 GCA_013824215.1 Coriobacteriaceae bacterium | reverse complement strand
ATCCGCGCGGAGCAGAACTGGATCGGAGGCAACATCTACAACCCGTGCGCGGCGTCCTTCGTGCCGCCTCCGCCGGAGCGTGTCGCCTCACTTCTCGACGATATGGCCGCCTTCTGCAACTCGGACATGCTCCCGGCGGTGGTCCAAGCTGCGATCGCCCACGCGCAGTTCGAGACGATCCATCCGTTCGCGGACGGCAACGGCAGATCGGGCCGTGCCCTCATCCACCTGATCCTTCGGCGACGGGGATTGACGACGCGCGTGCAGCCGCCCGTGTCCCTCGTTCTCGCCACTCGTGCAGAAGACTACGTCCGCGGCCTCACGGCGTTCCGCTACGAAGGTCCGTCGGACGGCCCGTCGTCGCACGCAGGTCTGAACACCTGGGTAGGGATCTTCGCCGCAGCCTGCACCCGCGCCGTGGACGATGCCCTCGCGTTCGAAGAGCGGTGTCGTGGCATCGAGGAGCGATGGAGAACGCGGCTCGGACGCGTCCGGGCGGGCTCCTCGGTGGACCTGATGCTGAGGTTCCTCCCAGGCACGCCGGTTGTCAGCGTCAGGAGCGCGATGAGCGCCCTCGGGCGGAGCAAGCCGCAGGTCAACGCCGCCGTGGCGCGCCTCGAAGGCGCAGGGATCCTCCGGCAGGTGACGGTCGGGAGGAGGAACAGGGCGTTCGAGGCGCCTGAAGTCCTCGAGACGTTCGCCGATCTGGAACGGCAGCTCGCGAGTCCCGCTGGCGACACGCGCACCGATCCGCCGGCGAGGTCGGTGCCAGCGCGCAGACGGTAGCGCGCTGCGGTTACTTCGAGTGGTCGAGACGGCTCGCCTTCCGAGCCCGACAGGCAGGAACCGCCGGCACGTCTTCGGTCGGGGGAGGAAGGAAGACCTGCTCGCCGGACTCCGCCGCGCCCCGCTCAGCGCCCGAAGTGCGGCAGATCGCCGGTCACCCGCGGCCCGAGGCGGCACGAGCGCCCGAGTGCCGAGTCGCAGGCGGCGACCGGGGAGCGCACGGCAGCGTGGAGGCCGCACGCCCCGCCGACGTCCCGCAGCTCGGCGAACAGGTGGCACAGCGGCAGACCCGCTACGTTCTGGTAGCACTCGTCGGCGGTGACCTCGGCGATCTGGCCCTCGATGTTGTAGGCGCCGGCGCAGCCCATGAACTCGCCGAGCGCCATCCACGCCTCGATCCTCTCGTCGGTGAGCTCCTGCATGCGCACCTCGGTGGTGACGGAGAAGGTGCGCGGTAGCACGTCGCCCGGGCCCAGTAGCGCGCACCCCGTGACGACCCGGTGGGTGCGGCCGGACAGCGCGCGCAGCATCCGCCAGGCATCGGCCACGTCCCTCGGCTTCCCGAGCACCTCGCGGTCGAGCACGACGATGGTGTCGAAACCCAGCACGAGCGCCCCGGCTTCCCCCTCGGCGCGCGCGGCGAGCGCCTTGTCGCCCGCAAGTGCCGCGGCGAGCGTCTCCGGGTCGAGCGGCGCGGTGAGGTCCTCGGGCGTCTCGGGTGAGGTGACGGAGTACGGGACTCCGAGCCACGCCAGCAGGCGCCGCCGGCGGGGAGAGGCCGAGGCGAGCAGGAGCTGCACGTGAGGGGAGGTGTCCACGGCGGCGATGATAGCACCGTATCCGCAGGTGCTCGCGTATAATCCGTGGCGCACGCCATGTCTCCGCCCGCCGCGGGCGAACAGGGGGACTCGTGGCTCCGGACCGCACAGACGCTCCGCAGGTGCCCGAGATCATCGAGCAGCTGCTCAAGCAACTCGTGGTGACGTTCAAGGCGGTCGTCCTCTATCCGCCCGGCAGCGACATCCCGCGCGAGACCGCCCAGGCCGTCGCGACGATCCTGAAGCGGATCCTGTCCGAGCGCGGCGACATGCGTCTCGCGGTCGCCAAGGAGGGTTTCTTCTACGAGGGCGTCCCGGTCTTCCAGGGGAACGTCACCGTCGAGACCTTCGCGCGCGAATTCTACAGCCGCAACGTCTCGGAGGTGCGCTTCCACGCCGGGGCGGCCGAGAAGGACATCGTCTGCTTCCTCGAGGTGCTGAGGCTCAACCCTGCCGACCTCGCGGGCGCCGGGGGCTTCGAGAGCCAGCTGTGGGAGCGCCAGTGCGACGCGATCACTGTGGCCGAGGTGTCCACCAAGATCGTCGAGATGCAAGGCGGCGTCGAGGAGCTGCCGCCCGGAGAGCCGTGGCCGCCGAGCGCTCTGCGTATCGATGAGCTGCTCGTCGGCGCGTTCGGCGGACGTCCGCGCGACCAGCGTCTGCTCGTACGGGTGATGCAGGATCCCGCGATCATCGGCTCGTATCTGCGCGAGACCCTCGCCGGGCGCGGCAGCCGGCCGGGCGAGGCGGTCGTGGAGAGCCAGGTGACCTCGCTGGCGCATGCCGCCGCAAGCGAGCTCCCCGGCGACCAGCCCGAGCTGTATCGAGCGATCGCCGAGGCGCTGATGGATCTCGAGCCCGAGATCCGGCGCAAGGTCGTCCGGGACAAGCTGCTCGGCGACGCCCGGAAGGACGAGGCGCTGGCGGCGGTCGTGCGTCAGATGAACGTCGAGGAGATCTGCAAGATCCTCGTCGAAGGCCTGGTGGAGGGCGAGGCGTCTCAGGAGGGCGTCGCGCGCGCCATCCGCAATCTCGCTCTCATCTCCATCGCCAGCCGCGAGGAGGTCATGGCGGAGGCGGGCCGAGCGCTCGCGGCGGCCGGCGCCTCCGAGGAGCTGACCGGGGCCGTGCTCGAGAGCGCGTCGCCCAAGCGGCTCCGGGTGGTCGAGCGTGCCCGCTCGGAGGAGGACAAGCCGGTCGACGACATCGTGCGCCTCATCGACCTCGCGCCGCAGAAGCTTGCGACGGAGCGCGAGGACGCCGAGATCGAGCCGCTGCGCCGGGAGGCGCGCCGCGGCATCACCGACGGCGACATCGCGGTCGCCCTCGTCTCGCTCGTCACGCTCGACGTGCGCGCGGGGCCGTTCGCCTCGGTCATGTCGATGATCGAGGACAACATCGGCCTGCTGCTCGAACGAGGCGAGTTCGAGCTGGCCGCGGACGTCGCCACCTCGCTCACGGCCAGCGAGAAGGACAGGAGGCTCTCGTCGGCGCAGCGCCGGCGCGTGCGCAACGCGGTGGCGGGCCTCGGCTCCCACGAGCGCATGCGGGCGCTCAACCACGCACTCAGGCTGTTCGCGTCCGGGGGGCCGGAGCATCTCGCCTGCCGGCGCCTGCTCGAGATCCTCGGCCGCCACGCCATCGAGCCGCTCCTCGAGGTCCTCGCCGAGGAGCAGGACATGGCGACGCGCAAGGCCATGGTCGAACTCATCTCTGACATCGCCCCGGCCTTCATCGAGGAGCTTGGCAAGGCGCTCGGCGACAGGCGCTGGTTCTTCGTGCGCAACGTCGTGGCGATCCTCGGCAACACGCGCAGCTCGGAGGCGCTGGCCTACCTGGAGCGTACCGTCCGCCACGGCGACGCCCGGGTGCGCCGGGAGACGATCCGTGCCGTGGCCGGGATCAAGGACCGCCGCTCGGAGCAGATGCTCTCGGCCGCGCTGTCCGACGACGACGCGCAGAACGTGGCGCTGGCGGCGCGCTATCTCGGCGCGTCGGGCTCGCGCGGTGCCCTGCCGGCGCTCGAGCAGGTCGCGAAGGGCGAGGGACGCGGCAACCGCGACATCGGTGCGCGGGTCGAGGCGATCGAGGCGCTCGGGCGGCTCGGCAGCGCCTCGTGCGTGCCGGTCCTCGAGGGCCTCGCGTCCAAGGGCGCGCTGTTCGGTCGCGCCCGCACACGCGAGATCGCCGCGGCCGCCGCGGCCGCGTTGCGCCAGGTCCGGTCCGCGTCGGCGAAGGGGGGTGCCCAGTGAGCGACGAGACGAAGGAGCCCGACTCGCCGTCCGATCCGGCGTCGGCCGCACCGCCCGAGGAGCCGCTGCCCGCCTGGGCCACAGGCGAGGCGACCCAGCCCGCGTCGGAGTCGTTCGAGGACGTCGTGAGCGCTCCGGGCTTCGTCCCCGATGTGCGCTCGACGGCCACGTTCTCCTCGAAGCAGATAGAGCGCGCCCGCGACGTGCTGACCCGCCTGTACGCCGTCCGGCGGACCGTCCGGTTCTATCCGCCGGAGCACCCCGCGGCCCGGGACGCCGTCCGGACCCTCCACGAGGTGCTCGCCAAGTACCATGCCGAGGGCGTGGACGTCCCGCTCGCCTTCTTCGAGGGCGAGATCTTCCTCGGCGAGCGGTTCTTGCCCGAGGAGAGCGTGCTGTTCGACCAGCTCATACGCGACATGACCGCGATCGGCGCGGGCAGCCTCACGTTCGTGCGCGGCCTGTCCGTCGCCGAACTCGAGCGCGCGGTGCCGGTCATCGGCGCCGACACCATGGACGTGGCGGCCGCCGGGGGGCTGGACAAGTTGATCGCCGCGGTCGGGGCATCGCACGTCGTGGTGGGCGCCGTCACCGTCGTCGAGGCGCAGCGCAAGACGTCCCAGATCGAGGACCGGGAGATCGCCAAGCAGGCGTACGGCGGCGCACTGGAGCTGATGCGCGAACTGGAACGGGTCATCAAGACCAACCAGGCGGTCAGCTCGTCGCAGGTCAAGGGCGTGGTTCGCTCGCTCGTGGACAACGTGCTGAACAACCGCTACGCGATGCTCGAGCTCACCGGCCTGAAGAACTACGACGAGTACACCTTCTACCACTCGGTCAACGTCGCGATCCTCTCGCTCGCGCTGGGTTCGACGGTCACCCAGGACTACCGTTTCCTGTCCTCGCTGGGCGTAGGCGCGCTGATGCACGACATCGGGAAGCTCTCCATCGACCTCGCCATCCTGAACAAGCCGGGCTCGCTGACCAGCGAGGAGTGGGCGCTCGTCCGCCAGCATCCGGTCTACGGGGCGGAGGCCGCCGCCACCATGCCGGGCCTGGATCGCGCCTCGATCGTGGTGATCCTCGAGCACCACATGCGCCACGACCTGTCCGGCTATCCCCAGCGCGTGCCTATGCGGCGGATGCACCTGTCGAGCCGCATCGTGTCGGTCGCGGACGCCTACGACGCCATGACGTCACGCCGCTCCTACTCGGCGGCCCGGCTCCAGGACGAGGGCATGTCGCTGCTGGCCAAGAACGCCGGCACCGCGTTCGACCCTGCGCTCGTACGGCTGTTCATCACGCTCATGGGTGTCTATCCTCCGCGGTCCGTGGTGCGCCTCGAGACCGGCGAGACCGGCGTGGTGCTCGGCGCCGGCGAGGCCGACGCGCTGCGCCCGAAGGTGCGCGTGATCGCGGACGCCGCCGGTACAATGGTGGAGCCGTTCGACGTGGACCTGGCGGACCCGGTCGCCTCTCGGGGGCGTCAGATCGCTCGCTGTCTGGACTCCGAGGGTATGAACGTGGACGTGGAGGACTTCCTCCAGTAGCCCGCTTCTCGCCTCTACGAAGGGTGGTCTTTGTGGAACGCCGCTCCCGAGCGAACGTACCGGCCGCTGTCGTGTTCGTGCTCGTGTTCCTCGGCCTGCCGCTGCTGACCTGGCTCGCGACCTTCTACACGGACTTCCTGTGGTTCGAGGACCTCGGCCAGACGGGGGTGTTCTGGACCGCGCTGTTCTCCCGGCTCGCCATCTGGGTGGGAGCCGGGGCGCTGGCCTTCGCGGTGCTGTTCGTCAACATGCGCGTCGCTCGCCGCATGGCTCCGCGCGTCGTCCTGACCGAGGTCGACGGCTTCGAGCCCGCGCCCATGCAGGTCCTGCGTGAGCTGCGGGCGCGGTTCGAGCCCGTCATCGACAGGATCGTGGCGGGAGCGGGCATCGTCCTCGCGTTCGCGTTCGGCGCTTCGCTCGCGGCCGAATGGCAGACGTTCAGGCTCGCCATGGCCGCAGGCCCGTTCGGTCTTGTCGACCCGCAGTTCGGGCGCGATGTCGGCTTCTACGTGTTCAGCCTGCCCGTGCTCCGCTTCGTGTCGGACTGGGTCTGGTCGCTGCTGTGGGCGGCCCTGCTGCTCTCCGTGCTCGTCCACCTCATCGACGGCGGCATCCGGCCGTGGGAGCGTCTCGCCGGGTTCTCGCCGCACGTCAAAGCGCACATCTCCGTCCTGCTCGGCCTCATCGTCGCGAGCAAGGGGTTCGACTACTGGCTGCGCATCTGGGAGCTCAACTTCTCGCCGCGCGGCCAGGTGGTGGGGGCCTCGTACACCGACGTCAACGCGCAGCTGCCCGCGTTGCGCATCCTGATGGTGATCGCGGTCGCCGTCGGCGTGGCGCTGCTCCTCAACATCCGCTTCCAGGGCTGGCGGCTGCCGGTGGCGGGACTCGCGGTGTGGATCGCCGCGTCGGTCCTCATCGGCGGGGTGTGGCCGTCGCTCGTCCAGGCGCTGCGCGTGGCGCCCAACGAGGTGACCGCCGAGATGCCCTATATCGAGCGCAACATCAAGGCGACGCGCGAGGCGTTCGGGCTCGAGAGCGTCAAGACGCGACCGTTCCCGGCCGCGACGGACCTGACCGCGCGCGATGTCGTGAACAACGCGGACACGCTCTCGAACGTCCGCCTTTGGGACCCGTCCATCGTGGGGCAGTCGTACAGACAGCTGCAGGCGATCCGCGCCTACTACGACTTCAAAGACGTGGACGTCGACCGCTACCGGATCGACGGGAAGCGGCGGCAGGTGTTGGTCTCGGCACGCGAGATGGACGTGAACCTCCTTGCCCCGCAGGCACGCACCTGGGTGAACCAGCACCTCGTCTACACGCACGGCTACGGTCTTGTGATGAGCCCGGTCTCCGAGGCGACCGGCACCGGCATCCCGGCGTTCGTGCTGAAGGACATCCCGCCGACGACCACCGCCGACGTGCGCATCGAGCGGCCGGAACTCTATTTCGGCGAGGGCGAAGGCAACTACGTGCTGGTCAATACCGGTCTCGACGAGTTCGACTACCCCGTGGGCGACAAGAACGCGACCGTGCAGTACAAGGGCAAGGCCGGCGTGTCCGTCTCGAGCCTGCTGCGCCGCGCCGCGTTCGCGCTGCGCTTCGGCTCGTGGCAGTTCCTGCTCTCCGGCTACATCACGCCGGAGTCGCGCGTGCTGTTCTCGCGCCGCATCGTGGAGCGCGTGGAGCGTCTGGCGCCTTGGCTGTGGCTCGACGGCGACCCGTATCCGGTGGTGGCGGACGGGCGGATCGTCTGGGTGCTGGACGGCTACACCTGGTCGGACCGCTACCCGTACTCCGAGGTGTTCCGGGGGGTCTCCTACGCGCGCAACTCGGTGAAGGTGACCGTGGACGCCTACGACGGCACCGTCACGTTCTACGCATGGGAGCCCGATCCGATCCTGACCGCTTGGCGCGGTGTCTTCCCGGGGCTGATCCGCGACGGGGACGAGATGCCCGCCGAGGTGCGCGAACACCTGCGCTACCCGGAGGACCTGTTCGCGCTCCAGGCCGATGTCTACAAGAACTACCACATGCTCGATCCGCAGATCTTCTACAACAAGGAGGACAGCTGGGAGCTGCCGGGCGAACGGGCCGAGGGGGAGGCGATGGCGCCGTACTACGTGCTCATGCGTCTGCCCGGCGACACGGTCGAGGACTTCCTGATGATGATCCCGTTCACCCCGCGCAACCGCGACAACATGATCGGGTGGATGGCCGCGCGCTCCGATCCCGCCGCGTACGGTGAGCGCGTCGTGCTCCAGTTCCCGAAGCAGAAGACCGTCCTCGGACCCCATCAGGTGTCCGCGCAGATCAACCAGGACCCGGCGATCTCGCCGCAGATCACCCTGTGGAGCCAGGCCGGCAGCAAGGTGCTCTTCGGCAACATGCTGACCATCCCGCTGGAGGACTCGGTCGTGTTCGTCCAGCCGATGTACCTCCAGGCCGAGAAGACCGCCATCCCCGAACTGACGCGCGTGATCGTGGTCTATGCGGACAAGGTGGTCATGGAGGACTCGCTGCCCGCCGCGCTGCTGAAGGTCTTCGGCGTCGAGGAGCCCGAGGCCGCGACAGGCGGAGAGACCACCGTGGCGCCGGGTGCGGGCGGCTCGCCGAAGGCGGACGCTGCGCTCGCGGCGAAGCTCTACAAGCAGGCGATCGACGCGCAGAAGCGCGGTGACTGGGCCGAGTACGGGCGTCTCATCGGCGAGCTCGGCCGCGTGCTCGAGCGCATGGCCGCGGCGTCGAGGGCCGCGACCGCCACGCCCTAGATACGAACAGGCGTTCGCACTTTCCGTGGACTTCTGGCACGCCCTGTGCTAGAGTCCGCTCTCGGTAGTGCAAGGCACCCGCGTGATGCGTGCGGCCGTCCTGAAGGTCGGAGCGGCTGTGGACCGGCGCAGCGGGTGTACAGAGATCCGACCGGGACGACGCCGCCGACCCAGCCAGGCGAAGACGCCGAAGCGAAGCCGGTGACGCGGCCTCATGCAAGACACGGTCACGCCACCACAAGGGCATACTGCCTAGCTCCATCCTGTGGTGCGAGACGGTGGCCGCCACGTGCGGCTCCCCGCACCGGGTGCGAAGACAGCTGCTCCTCCCCCCGTCCCCAACCCGCTGTCGCATTGCGTCCCTCGTGGCGCACGCCCGGGCCGCCGTCTGTCCTGTAGCCGGACACGGAGGTTCGATTTGAGTAGTCGAGTGCGTGCAGTCTGGAAGAGGACCGCGAGTCTGCTCGCGGCCGTGGGCATAGCCGCCCTGGCCGCGGCCGTGATGGTCGGGTCGGGTGCGTTCCCTGGCCCCTCGCGCGCCGAAGCGGCGGTCCTGGAGGCGGATGCGAGCCGCGACGATACCGTCTCGAAGACGTCCACCTTCACGAGCGATCCCGCCACCGATCCCGCGCCCGCGCCGGGCCCGGTCGTCACCCCGCCGCCGGCGCCGGTGATCGAGCCGCTCCCCGCGCCGCCGGCCGAGGCCACCCGCCCCGCGCGTAAGAAGCCGGCCGAGCCGGTGTACAAGGGCGCGTGGCGCACGGCCCGGGTGTCGTGGTACGGCCCACGCTTCTACGGTCACACGATGGCCGGCGGCGGGAACCTGCGTCCGACCACCATGGTCGTGGCGCACCGCAGCATGAAGTTCGGGACGCTCCTGCAGATCGAGTACAAGGGCAGGCGCGTCGTCGCCGTCGTGAACGACCGCGGCCCGTATGTGGGCGGTCGTACGTTCGATCTCGGTCCCGGTGTCGCCAAGAAGCTGAAGTTCGGCGGTGTCGGCAAGATCAAGTGGCGCGTCATCGGCCACCAGAAGGGCCCGCTGCGCCCCAAGCAGCGCTAGCACACGCGGCGACACGCACGCCGTGAATATGGGCCGGCCGTCCCGCGATGGGGCGGCCGGTCCTTCGTTTCGGGTATCCTCATCCTCGACGCCGAGTCGAAGAGGAGCTTGAAGCGATGGCCGAGCTCGAGGGGGAGAAGCCGCGCACCGGCTACGAGCAGATCGTCGACGCCGTCGCCGACCTCCTGCAGACGGCCTCCGATTGGCTGCGCCAGGAAGCGGAGAGCACGGTGCGCGAGAAGGTCGTGCTCCCGCTGCAGAAACTCGGCATCACGCTGGCCGCTGCCTTGGCCGCCGCCGCGCTGGTGATCCTCGGCATCCTGTTCGTCTGCATCGGCCTGCTCGTGTTCCTCGGCCCGCTCCTCGGGTGGCACGTGACGCTGTGGGGCATGGGCGGGACCCTGCTGCTCGGCGCGTTGGCGTGCCTCGTGGTGATGTACCGCAACATGGACAAGGGGGGTGGCGCCGATGACGTCTGACAAGACCGCGCCGGCTGCGGCCACGGAGCCCCGCCTGACCGCCGACGACCTGCGACACAAGGCGCTCCGGGTCCGCGATCTGGCCGAGGCCGAGGTGCGGCGCATCACCGAGGAGGACTTCGCGCGCAACGTCGCGATCGCCGCGGCTGTCGTGGCGCTCGCCGTGGGGCTGGCGTTCTACCTGGGGACGAGACGGGCGCGCCCGTGCCCTCCCTACCTGCCGCTCCCTCCGATGTAGCGTGAGCGTGCGGCTTCTGACCGCCCCCGCGATAGAGGTCGCCCCGGGCCGCGTCGAGGCACGTGTCTCCTGCGACGTCGCACGCATGCGCACGACCGACGTCTCCGGGCTCTCGGGCCGCGCGCTGGAGGCGCTCCCCGGTCTCGCGCGACATACCTGCGACAACGGTCTCGACCTGCCGGTGGCCGAGGAACTCGGCGACACCGAGGTGGTCCATCTGCTCGAGCACGTCGCGATCGAGCTGCTCCTCCGCGGGGCGCCCGCCAAGGACATGCGCGGCGGCACGCGCTGGGATTTCGAGCGCGACGGCCGGGGCGCCTTCCGGCTCCTGCTGGAGCATCCCGACGACCTGGCCACGCTCGCGGCGCTCAAGTGCGCCCTCGCGCTCGTGGAGGTATGGGCGACGGGCGGCACCGGCGACGTCGAGGGCGCGATCGCCGAGGTGCGCCGGGTACGGCGGTCTTAGGGTCTGCTGCGCCCGAGCTCGGCCAGCGCGCGCTCGTACGCGGCGCGGGTCGGCTCGTCGAACAGCACGAAGGTGACGTCGCGGACGTGCTCCGTCCCGGCGAGCGCTTCGTGCACGGCGCGCAGCGCCACGGGAGCGGCCGCAGCGACAGGGTAGCCGTAGATGCCGGTGGAGATCGAAGGGAAGGCCACGGAGGTCAGCCCTTCCGCCTCGGCGAGCGCGATGGCCGACCGGTATGCGCTCGCGAGGATCTCGGCCTCGTGATCGCCGCCGCCGTGCCACACGGGTCCGACGGCGTGGATGACGCGGCGGGCCGGCAGCCGCCCGGCGCCGGTGATGGCGGCACCGCCCGGCGGCACGGGACCGTGCGCCTCGACCCACGCGCGGCACTCGGCGGCGACCTGCGGGCCGCCGGCCGCATGTATCGCGCCGCACACGCCGCCGCCGGGTGCCAGGTGCGGATTAGCGGCGTTGACGATCGCGTCGGCGTGGACCCGCGTGATGTCGCCGAGTGTCAGCGAGATGCTCATGGGCCGAGGATAGTCCGCAGCAGCCGCACTCGCGAGCGCCCGCATCGCGACATCCGCGTCGGGCGACGCGCCTTCGATCTGGACGACGTCTCGGAGTGGCGTGGGTCGAGCAACGGCTCCGACTCCCCTGTTTCGCGCATAGGTCGAGCAGCCGACGTTACACGGAACGGCATAAGATCGCCCGTCAGGCCTGCTACCAGCCCGCTTTGCCGAGGAGTATCGTCTTACACGGAAGGACGGAGCCGCCCCGATCGAATCGGGGTTGTTCCGCATAGACACAGTTCGACAGAGCAGAGGGACGAGGGTCCGCAGCACCGCTTGGGCGAGGATATGGCGGGTTCGGACGGCGCTGGGGTACGCGCGGCGATCGTGGAGATCATGGGTGCGGTCCCGAGTCGTTTGACGGACTCGAAGGAGGGTGCGGCATGTCGGGAGCCCCGAAGAAGCTGAAGTCGGTCCTTCGGGAACACGCCAATCGGGCTTGGGAAGCGGAGATGGGTGCGGCGCTTGGAGCCCTCGCGGCGAGGTTCGACGATTGGAGGGCCGGGGCGATGTCGGCTGCCGACTTGGATGCGGCGGTCCACGAGTACCACGACGGCATTGCCCGGGAGATCTGGAAGCGGTACTCCACGAACGATCCGGTGATACCTCTGGCACACGCGGTCGTCGCCGGTGTCTTGCCGGAGGACTCGCTTCCCCCCGAAGTTGTGGAACGCATAGCGTCGATGGTGCAGCTTCTTCGGGAAGAAGCGCGCGGTGAGTGAATTCGCCA
Organism: Coriobacteriaceae bacterium; assembly: GCA_013824215.1. Taxonomy (GTDB): domain Bacteria; phylum Actinomycetota; class Coriobacteriia; order Anaerosomatales; family D1FN1-002; genus PNNM01. Next base: position 1,499 of record PNNM01000027.1, on the reverse strand, counting down.
TGTCGAACAACGGCTTCCAGACGGACGCCGCTTCGCGGCGCCGCTGAAGCCAAACAACGTTGGGCAGACGAGGGGGACCATGCGCGGCCTTGCACTTGGAATGCTCCTGATGGCCGCGTTGTCACTTGCTGCCTGCGCTGAACCGGTCACGACCCGTCAGGACCTCGCCACCATGACCGCCGTCGAGTCGGTCGCAGCGGCCGCTCGCCAAGAAGTCGAGACACTCGAAGCCACGTTCGGCCGTGCGGTGTCATCGACTGAGGTTGCGGCGCTGAGGAGTGTTCTGACGTCGCAGGCTGGAATCGACCCGAAGATGTACGAAGCGAGCGCGACCGCCCCGACCGACTGGTCCGAGGCGACGCGAGTCACGATGCGGGTGGCTCAGACCAAGGCCGACCCGCTGGGGCTGCCGCCAGTGTTCGTGTCGATGCGGTGGCGTGAGGACGGTGCTGGTTGGGCCGTGGTGTCGATCTCTGACCGCCCACAGTGACGCGCTGCCCAACAAGCGTTTCATTAGCGGACGACGCCAGTGAGCTAGGCTAGGAGATGGCGACGGCACAAGGCGCCGCCGCTGAAACGCCCAACGTTCGAACCAACACTCACGGACGCTCCGTGTCGGACGGGCAAGGTACAATGTCGGCGAGAACATCCCAGCTGCGAGGTGTGATATGACCGTCGACGAACTCATGTGCGAAGCCCTCAGGCTCAACGCCACGGAACGAGCCTCCATGGCTCACGAACTCCTGAGCAGCCTCGAATCGCTCTCGGAAGCCGAGATTGAGCAGCTCTGGGTCGAAGAGGCGCTGCGACGCAGCGCGGAGATCGATGCCGGCCTCGTTGAGACCATCCCCGCAGATCAGGTCATTGCTGAGGCCAGGGCCCGCCTCAAGTGACGCAGGAGTTGCGAGTCCATTCCGACGCTCGTCGTGAGTTCAACGACGCCATCGACTACTACGAACGCGAGAGCCCGGGTCTTGGCTTGCTCTTCACGGACGAGGTTGACGCCGGATTCGCGCGCATCCGGAAGCATCCCGGCGCTGCTCCACAAGTCGCCAAGGATGTCCGCAAGCTCGTGCTCGCCAAGTTTCCCTACAACCTCATCTACGAGACTCGCGAGGACTCCCTGAGGATCTTGGCCGTGGCGCATCAGCGAAAGCGACCCTACTACTGGCGAGGCCGCCGGTAGCTGCGCGTGTGGTTCGAACAGAGGTTTCGAGGGGACGCGCAATAGGTCAAACTCAACCCGCCGGCGCGTGGCGCGCCGCTAGAACCTAGACCGTTAGGACGACCTCCCCGTCGCGCTGATCCGGGTTCGGCCTTGTCTTGGTGCGTACCATTTGTGGTACAGTTCTTGCATGAGCGGACCCGGCGGCGACAAGCCTGTTCTGGAGGTGCGGTTCTTCCGCACCACAGCGGGCAATGAACCAGTGCGCGAGTGGCTGCTCGGGCTGCGTCGGCGGGATCGCAAGGTGGTCGGCTTCGACATCAAGACGGCTCAG
>PNNM01000026.1 GCA_013824215.1 Coriobacteriaceae bacterium | reverse complement strand
GAACTCAAGATCTCGCTGCTCGATGTGCCCCCGGGCCTGCTCGCCCGGTACGGCGCGGTGAGCGAGCAGGCCGCGCGCGCGATGGCCGAGGGGGCCGTGGCGGGGCTGGGGGCGGACGCGGCTGTCGCCGTCACCGGGATCGCGGGTCCGGACGGCGCCACCCCGGAGCGGCCGCTCGGCCTCGTGTGGTTCGGCCTTGCCGGGCCGTGGGGCTCGATCGGCGAGGAGCGCACGTTCCCGGGCGACCGCGAGCGCGTGCGCCTGCGCGCCACCGCCACGGCACTCGACCTGCTCCGCCGGCGCCTCGGCTCGCTGTAAGGAGCCGCCGTGCGCGCCTTCGTGGCGATCGACCTGGACCCCGGTGCGCTCGACGTTCTGGCCGAGGCCCGCCGCGCCTTCCTCCACGGTGCACCCTCCTGGGCGGGGGAGAAGTGGGTCGAGGAGCACAACCTGCACATCACGCTGGCGTTCCTCGGCTCGGTGGACGAGGCGGTCTCGCGTGCGCTCGTCTCCGCCCTCGTCGCTGCCGGCGCGCGGCACGAGGCGTTCCACCTCGATCCCGCCGGCCTGCGAGCGGTACCCGCACTGCGCCGGGCGACCATGCTGTGGGCGTGCTACGCGCAAGCGCCCGCCGCCGAGGCGCTCTCGGCCGATCTGAGGACCGCGGCGCTGACGTTCGCCCCCGAGACCGCCGTCAGGCCGTTCACGGCCCACGTGACGCTCGTGCGCTCCCGGAGGCCCCGTCCGGTACCCGCGGGCGCCCTCCAAGCCGCCGACGAGGCTGTTTCGACTCGGCTAAGCGTCCTGTCAGTCCCGTCTGTCACGCTCTACTCGAGCACGCTCACGCGCCACGGGCCTGAGTACGAGTGCGTCGCCGCCCTACCGCTCAGGCGTGCTTGACAGCGAACACGTGTTCGGTATAGGGTCGGGCCGTCCACAGGGCGGGCCGACGTGCCTTTGAGGAGGAGCGGAACGGTATGGACATGGACAAGGAGAAGATCCTCGACGTCACCCGCGAGCAGATCGAGCGCAAGTACGGGAAGGGCTCGCTCATGCGGCTCGGAGCGCATGCGCATCTAAGCCAGATCGCCGCGATCCCCACCGGCGCGCTCGCGTTGGACGCCGCACTCGGCATCGGCGGGGTGCCCCGCGGCCGCATCGTCGAGATCTTCGGCCCCGAGTCGTCGGGCAAGACCACGCTCGCGCTCCAGATCATCGCCGAGGCCCAACGCCTCGGCGGCATCGCGGCGTTCATCGACGCCGAGCACGCGCTCGACCCGTCGTACGCCGCCCGCCTCGGCGTGGACATCGACGACATCCTCATCTCACAGCCCGACACCGGCGAGCAGGCGCTCGAGATCACCGACATGCTCGTGCGCTCCGGCGCGATCGACGTCATCGTCATCGACTCGGTGGCGGCACTCGTCCCGCGCGCCGAGCTCGAGGGCGAGATGGGCGACGTCACCGTCGGCCTGCAGGCGCGCCTGATGAGCCAGGCCATGCGCAAACTCGCCGGCTCGCTCAGCAAGTCGAACACCACGTGCATCTTCATCAACCAGCTCCGGGAGAAGATCGGCGTCATGTTCGGCAGCCCGGAGACCACCTCCGGCGGCCGCGCGCTGAAGTTCTACGCGTCGATCCGCATCGATATCCGCCGCATCGACTCGATCAAGGCCGGGCCCGACATCGTGGGCAACCGGGTGCGCGCCAAGGTCGTCAAGAACAAGGTCGCCCCGCCGTTCCGGCAGGCGGAGTTCGACATCATGTACGGCTTCGGGATCTCCAAGGAGGGCTCGCTGCTCGACCTCGGCGTCGAGGAGGGCATCGTCGGCAAGTCCGGGGCCTGGTACACCTACGGCGAGGAGCGGCTCGGCCAGGGCCGCGAGGCCGCGAAGGACTTCCTGTGCGAGCACACCGCGCTCCGCGACGACATCGAGGCGAGGATCCGCGACTCGCTCGGACTGCCCGCCGACGGCGCCTGCGTCCCGGACGAGCCGCCGGCCACGGTGGCCGCCGACTAGGACGGCTCCGTGCGCGGCACGCTCACCGCGATCACCTGCCCGATCCGGGGATCGCGGCGTCGCACGCTCTTCATCGACGGCGAAGCCTGGATGACCACGTCCCGCGACGTCCTGGCCCGCCTCACCCTCGAACCCGGAGACGAACACGACCTCGACGACCTGCTCTCGACGATCGCCGAGGCGATCCCGGGCGCGTGTCGCGCGCGCGCCATCGAGCTGCTCGCGCGCCGTGACTACGGCACCGCGGAACTCGTCCGCAGGCTGTCGGACGAGGGACTGCCGCGAGACGGCTGTGTCCGTGCCGTCGCGGCGCTGGCCGTCTCGGGCTACGTCGATGACGAGCGCCGTGCGGCCTCGCTCGCCCGGACCTTGGTCGAGGTGCGCGGATACGGTCGCGCCCGCGCTCTCCGCGCCATGATCGGACGCGACATCGACCCCGAGGCCGCTTCGCGCGCGCTCGACGCCGTGGTGTCGGCCGATGAGGAGACGGAGCGGGCCGCAGCGCTCGCGAGACGCCTCGCTCCCGCCGCCCGCGGCTCGGTCGACCGCCTCGCCGCACGACTCGTCCGTCGGGGTTTCACTCCCGGACTCGCACTCCGCTGTTCCCGTGAGGCGCTCGCACCCCCGGGGGAGGGGGAGGACGTCGGCCTCCTTGACCCATGAGTGCGGCGGCCCGTAGTATTCGTGCTGGCAAATGTGATGACACCGCCCGCGTACGTGCCCGATGGGCACGCAGGGCGGTTCGTGTGGGACGCAAGCGACCGTGACGAGGGGTGGACGCCCCTTGGCGTCGCCATAGACGTACTGTAGCGGCCGCGTCGTTCCGCGCACGTCGTATCGCACTTGCCGGGCGCCTCGTCGTCCGGCTTCGTCGCATGTGGGGGGCTGTTCGCGCGCCTCGCACGACCGGCCGAACGTCACGTGGACGCGGTCCCGCCCCGCGGGCCACCGCCATCCTTCTGAAGGCGCCCGCGAGTGCACGACGCGAGAGAACCGGAAGGAGGACACGCGTGGACGCTCTACTCTTCATCATCATCGGCGCCGTCCTCGGCGCCGTCCTCGGCATCGTCGCCCAGCGCATGTACGCGAAGGGGGCGGTCGCCCGCTCCCGCGAGTCCGCGGAACGCATCCTGAGCGACGCCGAGAAGCAGGCCGGGACGGTCAAGAAGGAAGCGCTGATCGAGGCCAAGGACGAGATCTACCGCATGAAGCAGGAGGCGGAGGACGAGGCCAAGGAGCGCCGCAAGGAAGTCACCGCCATCGAGAACCGCCTCATGCAGCGTGAGGAGTCACTCGAGCGTCGCGCCGAGTCGCTCGACAACCGCGAGCACCAGCTCTCCAGCATGCAGGGCCAGATCCAGGCCAAGGAGCAGAAGCTGGAGGACCTCGTCGCCGAGGAGACGCGGCGCCTCGAGGCGCTCGCCGGCATGACGGCGGATGAGGCCAAGGAGATGCTGTTCAACCGAATCAAGGAGGAAGTCACCGCCGAGGCCGCCGTCTACATCCGCGAGGCGGAGACCCGCGCTCGGGAAGAGGCCGACAAGAAGGCCCGCAACGTCGTCAGCATCGCCATCCAGCGCGTCGCCGCCGACCACACCGCCGAGTCCACCGTCTCGGTGGTGCACATCCCGAGCGACGACCTCAAGGGCCGGATCATCGGCCGTGAGGGACGCAACATCCGCGCGTTCGAGGCGCTGCTCGGCATCAACCTCATCATCGACGACACTCCCGAGGCGGTCATCCTGTCGAGCTTCGACCCGGTCCGCCGCGAGATCGGGCGCATCACGCTGGAGACGTGCATCGCCGATGGGCGGATCCACCCTGCGCGCATCGAGGAGATGTACAACAAGGCGACCGCCCTGGTCGAACAGCAGATCCACGAGGCGGGGGAGCAGGCGGCCTTCGACGCGGGCGTGCACAGCCTGCACGCCGAGCTGGTGCGCACGCTCGGCAGGCTCAAGTTCCGCACCTCTTATGGCCAGAACGTCCTGAAGCATTCGCTCGAGGTCTCGCACCTCGCCGGCGTGATGGCCTCCGAGCTGGGCCTCGACCCGAAGCTCGCGAAGCGCGCGGGTCTCCTGCATGACCTCGGAAAGGCCATCGACCACGAGATCGAGGGTCCGCACGCGGTCATCGGGGCGGACCTTGCGCGCCGTCTCGGCGAGAACCCCGACATCGTCCACTGCATCGAGGCGCATCACGCCGACGTCGAGCCGCAGACGGTCGAGGCGGTCCTCGTCCAGGCATCTGACGCCGTCTCGGCATCGCGCCCCGGCGCCCGCCGCGAGACCCTCGACAGCTACATCAAGCGCCTCGAGAAGCTCGAGTCGCTCGCCGAGGCGCACAAGGGCGTCGAGAAGTGCTACGCGATGCAGGCCGGCCGCGAGATCCGCGTCATGGTCAAGCCCGAGGAGATCAAGGACGCCGACGCCGTCATCATGGCGCGGGAGATCGCCAAGCAGATCGAGGACGAGCTCCAGTACCCGGGCCAGATCAAGGTGATCGTCATCCGCGAGAGCCGGGCCATCGAGTTCGCCAAGTAACGCACTCGGGCGTCCGGGCCGACCCGGGCGCCCGCCGCCATCCTCCGGGAGCGCACGTGACGCCCGAGGGACACACGATACGTACCGCCACCGCCTCGGACCTTCCGGGGATCCTCGTCGTGCAGCGCAACGCTTTCTCGCGCGTGGCGCGCGCCTTCGGCCTTGCCGCCGACGGGCTCCCGCCGCTGACCGAGACGCTCGAGGACCTCGAGCGTCTCGCCGCCGAGGGCACCCTCTTCGTCGTCGCGCTCGCCGCTGACGGACGCATCACCGGCAGCGTGCGCGGGACGCCTCGGGACGATACCGTCGAGGTGGGCAGGCTCGTGGTGGAGGACGGCTTCGAGGGCCTCGGCCTCGGGACCGCACTGATGGAGGCGCTCGAGTCCGCATTCCCCGACGCGGCGCGCTTCGAGCTGTTCACGGGCGCCGAGGCGGAGCGGCCGTTGCGCCTCTACGCCAGGCTCGGCTACCGCATCTACGACCGGCGGCAGGTCGCGCCCGGACTCGAGCTGGTGTGGCTGGAGAAGTGCCGCCCCGCGCGCTAGTATCGATGCGGCTACCAGCCATGCGCAGGGCCGCGGCGACATGCGCGGCCCTCGTCGCCCGCCGGACGCAGACGGCCGCCGCCCTCGGAGGATAGACTGCCAGACATGACCGACTCCGACGATCTCATCGAATTCGTCTCCGCCGTCTCCGGCGACGCATACCTGAAGGTCGAGGAGAACCTCGGGGACGGCTACGTGCGGCTCCGCGTCTCCGAGGCCGAGCGACGGCAGGCCAAGCACGACATCCGCTCGTTCGAGGACGTGGTCATCGAGTTGCTGCGCAACGCACGCGATGCGCATGCACAACGCGTCTTCATCGCCACCGGACGCGAGGGCGACACGCGCATGCTGACGATCCTCGACGACGGTGTGGGAATGCCGCCCGGGATGCACGAGCGCGTCTTCGAGCCGCGCGTGACCACCAAACTCGACACGATGGTCATGGACCGCTGGGGGGTCCACGGACGCGGGATGGCCCTCTTCTCCGTGCGCAGCAACGTCACCGAGGCGCGCGTCGCCGCTTCCGACCTCCACAAGGGCAGCGCCGTGACGATCCACTCCGCCACGCACGCGCTGTCCGAGCGCTCCGACCAGTCGCAGTGGCCGGTCGTCGAGCGCGGCGACGACGGCATCCCCCGAGTCGTCCGCGGCCCTCACAACATCATCCGGCGCGCGGTCGAGTTCGCATGCGAGCATCCCGAGGTCGACGTCCACCTCGGTTCTGCGGCCGAGATCCTCGCGACCCTCTACGCGCTCGCCCGGAAGTCGCTCGACGTCTCGGACCTCCTGTTCTGCGACGACTGCACGCGCCTGCCCGTCTGGCAGCGGCCGGCCGCGGCGGCCGATGCGACCGAGCTGACCGAGGTGGCCGCTTCGATCGGGCTCGGCGTCTCGGAGCGCACGGCGCACCGCGTGCTGGCCGGCGAACTGCCGGCCCTCGAGACTGTCGCGCGTCTCGTCTGCGCCGACGAGACCCCGCCCGCACCCGCGCCGCCTGACATCTACCGCGACCGCCGCGGGCTGAAGCTCGCCCACACGGACCTCGCCCTGTTCCGGCAGGAGCTCGAGCGGGCCTTCGACACGATCGCGGAACGCTACTACCTGCACCTGAGGAATGCGCCCCGCGTCACAGTGGGCCGGGACGAGATCCGCGTGCGGTTCGAGGTCGAGAAGGACGACTGAGGGCGCGCCCAGCGCCGCTCATCTGGCCCGCAGAGCCATCTGCGGTATAATCGGGACCGTCTACGCACCAACGGCCCCACAACACGTCGCCGCAGAGATCGCCGCCCACCCGAGCCTCTCGGGTGACGCAGTCTGAAGACCCACCAGGGAGCCTGCAATGGAAGTCCTCAAGGTCTCGAGCAAGTCCAACCCGAACGCCGTGGCCGGGGCGCTCGCCGGGGTGGTGCGCGAGCAGGGCGCTGTCGAGGTCCAGACGGTCGGCGCGGGGGCCCTCAACCAAGCGATCAAGGCGGTCGCCATCGCGCGCGGATTCCTCGCCCCTTCCGGCCTCGAACTGACGTGCATCCCCGCTTTCGCGGACATCGAGATCAACGGCGAGGAGCGCACAGCGATCCGCCTGCTGATCGAGCCGCGGGACATGCACCACCGCGGCTAGCCCGCCGCCCTGTAGCCGTGCCGCTCGACCTCCACGTTCACAGCACCTTCTCCGACGGCACCTTCGCGCCCGAGGATCTGGTGGCGCACGCCTCGGCCCTCGGGCTCGACGCTCTGGCCATCGCCGACCACGACTGCGTCGACGGCGTCCCCGCCGCACTCGACGCGGCCTCCGAGCACGGCCTCCTCCTCGTGCCCGCGGTCGAGCTCTCGTGCTCCTGGCGCGGGCACGACGTGCATGTGCTCGGCTACTTCGTCGACCACACCGACGCCGCCTTCCGCAGGCGTCTGGACCTGCTCCGGGATGCGCGTCGCGAGCGCGCGGCGCGCATCGTCTCCAGCCTCGAGCACGCCGGATACGACGTGAGTCTCGACGAGGTGATGCGGCTCGCCGAGGACGGCTCGGTGGGACGCACGCACGTCGCACGGGCCCTGCTCGAGCGCGGCCACGTGGGCACGGTCGCCGAGGCGTTCGAACGCTTCCTCGCCCGGGACAGGCCGTTCTACGTGCCCAAGGCCGAGACGGAGCCCGCCGAGGCCGTCGCCACCATCCTGGCGGGACGCGGGCTCCCGGTCCTCGCGCATCCCGGCGTCACGCGCGTCGACGACCTCATCCCCGACCTGGTCGCGGCCGGCCTGCGCGGACTGGAGGCGTACCACGGGGACCACACGCCGCAGGACCGGACACGCTATGCCGCGATGGCGGCGGCGGGGGGCCTGCTCGTCACGGGCGGCTCGGACTACCACGGCCCCGGCTTCCCGAACCCGCCGATGGGCGAGACGCACGTCCCGGACGAGGTGCTGCCCGCGCTGTTGGCCGCGGCCGGACTGGCATGAGGACGTTCGTCATCCGCACCTTCGGGTGCCAGATGAACAAGCACGACTCCGAGCGGATCGCCGGACTCCTGCGGGCGCAGGGGATGCGGGCGGTCGGCGACGCCGGCGACGCCGACGTGGTCGTCTTCATGACCTGCAGCGTGCGCGAGAACGCCGTGGAGCGGATCAGGGGACAGGTGGCCTCGCTCAAGGCACTCAAGACGGGCGGAAGGCCCGACCTGCTCATCGCCGTCGGCGGCTGCGTGGGCCAACAGGAGGGGGAGGGGCTGCTCCGCGCGCTGCCCCACGTCGACGTCGTCTTCGGCACGCACAACCTCGCGCACCTGCCCGCGCTCCTCGAATCGGCCGCTCGCACGAGACGACCCACGGTCGAGGTCCTCGACTCGTCCGACACCTTCGCCTCGGACCTGCCCTCCGAGCGCGAGCATCCGTGGCACGCGTGGGTCCCGCTCATGGTCGGGTGCGACAACTTCTGCTCCTACTGCATCGTGCCCTACGTCCGCGGTCGCGAGCGCTCCCGGCCGATCGGCAAGGTGGTGGCCGAGTGCGAGCGCCTCGCGGCCGACGGTGTCGTGGAGGTCACCCTGCTCGGCCAGAACGTCAACTCCTACGGTCGCGACCTGTACGGCGCGCCCAGGTTCGCCGAGGCGCTCAGACGCGTGGCGGCCACCGGCGTGCGACGGGTGCGCTTCGCCACGAGCCACCCCAAAGACCTCTCGCCCGAGACGATCGCCGCCATGGCCGAGACCCCCGGGGTCTGCCCGTACCTGCATCTGCCGGTGCAGTCCGGCTCCGACGACGTCCTAGCTGCCATGAACCGCCACTACACCAAGGACTCCTACCTGGCACTCGTCGAGCGCCTCTACGAGGCGATCCCCGGCCTCGCGCTGTCCACCGACATCATCGTGGGCTTCCCGGGAGAGACCGACGACGACTTCGCCGAGACCCTCGACGTGGTCCGCCGTTGCCGCTTCGACCAGGCGTTCACGTTCATCTACTCGCCGCGGGAGGGCACCAAGGCCGCCGCGCTCACCTGCTCGGTCCCGGGCGACGTGGTCCACGAACGCTTCGACCGGCTGGTAGAGCTCGTGCAGGCCTCCGCGCTCGAGAAGAACCGCGCGTACGTGGGCACCGTTCGCGACGTGCTCTGGGAGGGCCCCTCCAAGCGCGACGAGAGCATGCTCGCCGGGCGCACCGACACCAACAAGGTGGTGCATGCTCCCTGCCCGGCCGGGCACTCCCCGCAGTCGTACGCGGGTTCCTTCTGCGAGGTCGGGATAGAGGCCGCCCAGACTTGGTTCCTCTCGGGGTTCCTCTCGGGGTCCCTCTCGGGGTTCCTCTCGGGCGCGCGGCGGGCATAAGAGCGCAGGGGCGTGCCGCCGGCGCGTCCGTCCCACACGTATGTGAGCAGGGGAGGTGAGGGCGCATGACCGACGAGGTGCTCGGCATCATCGCACCACACCCACCGATCATGGTCCCGCAGGTGGGAGGGGGTAGGGCGGCGGTCACGTCCGCCTCGGCGGATGCCCTCGCCGTCGCGGCACGTATGCTTGAGCGCTTCGCCCCCGAGACGCTGGTCGTCATGTCGCCGCACAGCCCGATGGCGCACGACGCCTTCCTCATCGACACCGCCGAGCATTCCGCGGGCTCCCTCGGGCAGTTCGGCGCTCCCGAGGTGCGTATGGAGCTGCGCACGGATGCCGCGCTCGCATCGGAGCTGCTCGACCGGCTGGATGCGGCCGGGATCCCAGCGGCGGACAGGGCGTCGGCCCCGCTGTTCGAGTCGGGCCTGCTCGACCACGGCGTGCTCGTCCCCTTGAGCTTCCTCGCCCCCCGTGGCGGGTGGCCCGTCGTCGGGATCTCGCTGTCGATACTGTCTCTCCAGACGCACCGCGAGCTCGGCCGGCACGTGCGCGAGGCGGCCGCGGCCTTGGGAAGGCGCGTGGCGTTCGTCGCGAGCGGTGACTGCAGCCACCGCCTCACCCACGACGGTCCGTATCCCTACTCGCCCCAAGGACCGCTCCTGGACGCCGCCCTGCGCGAGCGGGTGGCCGCCGGCGACTTCGAGGGTCTCATGCACCTCGATCCCGGCATGGTCGAAGAAGGAGGGGAGTGCGGCCTGCGTTCGTTCATCACGCTCGGCGGCTTCCTCGGCCAGGACCCGGAGACTCGGGTGCTCGCGTACGAGGGGCCTTGGGGGGTCGGCTACCTCACTGCGGTGGCGGGATCGCCCGGCCTGCTGTCCGCGCTCGACGACACGCCCGTGCGCGGTTCCAAGGGCGGGGGTCCGGGCGACGCCGAGGCGGAGCTGCCGGCGCTCGCGCGTCGCGCCATCGAGGAGCATGTCCGCCGGGGCACCGTGATCGAGGCGCCAGACCTGGACGATCCCGGCCTGCCCGACCGCGCCGGCGTCTTCGTCTCGCTGCACCGCGCCGGCGAGCTGCGCGGTTGCATCGGCACCATCTGCCCGACCCGCCCCACGCTGGCCGGAGAGGTCGTCGCCAACGCGCTCGAGGCGGCTATGCACGACCCGCGCTTCTCCCCGCTCGGCGTAGACGAGCTCGACGGCCTCGACGTGAAGGTGGACATCCTGCATGCGGCGGAGCGCTGCGACTTCGCGGACCTGGACCCCGCACGCTACGGCGTCATCGTCTCCTGCGACCTGCGACGCGGCCTGCTCCTGCCCGACCTCGAAGGGGTGGAGACGCCCGACCAGCAGGTGACCATCGCTCTGCGGAAGGCTGGGATCGGCCCGGACGAGCGGTTCGCAATCGAGCGGTTCAAGGTCGACAGACATGCCTGAGGCGTCCGGGGGCGTTCGCGCCGCGACGCGCGTGCTCGCGATCCTAGGCCCGACCGGCGTGGGCAAGACCGCGCTGGCCGAGCAGATCGCCGTGGCACGCGGCGGCGAGATCGTCACGGCCGACTCGATGCAGGTCTACCGGGGCATGGACATCGGCACCGGCAAGCCACAGCCTGCCGAGCGGCTCGTGCGGCATCACCTCGTCGACATCGCTGACCCCGGTGAGCCGTTCTCGGCGGCGCTGTACCAGCGCGCCGCCCGGCAGGCCATCGACGACATCGCCGCGCGGGGCCTGCTGCCGATCGTGTGCGGCGGCACCGGCCTCTACATCAGGGCGGCGCTCGACGACCTGGAGTTCCCCGCCGGCCAGGCGGGTGCGGGGTCCCGCGAGCGCATCCAAGCGCAGTTGGGCGAACTCGGCCCCGAGGCGCTCTACGCACTGCTCGCCGAGCGAGACCCCGAAGCCGCGGCGCTCATCCACCGGAACAACACCCGCCGCGTCGTCCGAGCGCTCGAGATGGCCGAGGAAGGTCTGTCGTACGCGGATGGCACTCGTCGCCTCGCACAGCGCCGAAGCGTGTACGACGCACGCATCATCGGGCTGTCCATGGAGCGCGCCGTCCTCTACGGGAGGATCGAGGCCCGCGTCGACACCATGCTCGCCGCCGGCCTGCTCGACGAGGTCCGCGCCCTGCTCGCGGCCGGCTACCGCGACGCGCTCACGGCCGCCCAGGCCATCGGCTACAAGGAGTTCGTGCCTGTCGTCGAGGGGACAGCGGACCTCGCCGAGGCGATCGGCTCGGTCAAGCAGGCGACCAGGCGCTACGCCAAGCGGCAGATCACCTGGTTCGGCGCGGACCCGCGTGTCATGTGGCTCGACGTCACCACGATGTCGCTGGCCGAGGCCGTCGAGAGCGCGAGCGCCCTGCTAGAATCGGGTGACGAGACGCCCGGGACACAGGAGTGAGCCGACAAGTGGAGCTCGAGTTCGTCAAGATGCACGGCCTCGGCAACGACTTCGTGGTGGTCGACGACCTCGGTGCCGAGTTCGACATCGACCCGGACGCGGTGGCGTGGATATGCGATCGCCATTTCGGCGTCGGGGCCGACGGGCTGATCCTCGTCCGTCCCGCCTCCGTGCCCGGCGCCGACTACTTCATGCTCTACTACAACGCCGACGGCACCACCGCCGAGATGTGCGGCAACGGCGTCCGCTGCTTCGCCAAGTACCTCGTCGACGAGGGCTACCTGCCGCCGGAGGTCTCCGCGGTCACCGTCCAGACGCTCGGGGGCTTGAGGCACATCGACTTCGAGCGCGACGCCGACGGGCTCATGAGCTCGGCGACCGTCGACATGGGGGAGCCGGCGCTGGCTCCTTCGCTCGTGCCCACGACACTTCCGGGCGACCCGGCGGTCAGCCGAGCGCCGCTGTCCACCGATGCCGGCGACGTCGCCGTCACCTGCGTCTCGATGGGCAACCCGCACGCGGTCGTGTGGGTGGATGACCCCGACACCGCGCCCGTGGAGTCCCTCGGACCCGCCATCGAGACGCACGCGGCGTTCCCGAACAGGACGAATGTCGAGTTCGCCCGGGTGGACGGCGATCGCATCACGCTGCGCGTCTGGGAGCGTGGCGTGGGCGAGACGCTCGCCTGCGGGACCGGAGCGTGCGCCACCGTGGTCGCCGCCGTGCTCGACGGACTGCTTTCGGGGCGCACCGCCACGGTCGAGCTCCCGGGCGGCGAGCTCCGCGTGTCCTGGGACGACGACGGGCACGTCCGCATGACCGGACCCGCCGAGGAGGTCTTCTACGGCGTGATCGATATGCCGGCGGACGAGGATGCCGAGGCGGACGGCGACGCCCCGCGCGACTAGCGGGTCCTTCGCCCGCTGGCCTTTTGCTACCATGTGACGGACCCGAAAGCCGCCTCGTCCCGAAAGGGCGCTCCCGACGACATCACGAAGGGTGTTGATCCAGACCCGTGAGGACCGCCGAGCGCATCGAACACCTGCCGCCGTACCTGTTCGCTGAGATCGACCGGAAGAAGGCGGCCAAGGTCGCCCAAGGCATCGACGTCATCTCACTGGGCATCGGCGACCCCGACACCCCCACGCCCGACCAGATCGTCGACGCGATGGCCTCGGCCATCCGCAACCCGTGCAACCACCAGTACCCGAACTACTCCGGCGCGCAGCGCTACCGCGAGGCGTGCGCCGAGTGGATGTCCCGCCGCTTCGACGTCGAGGTGGACGCCGACGACGAGGTCCTGGCACTCATCGGCTCCAAGGAGGGCATCGCGCACGTCTTCCTGGCGTTCGTCGACCCCGGCGACGTCACCCTCGTCCCCGGCTGCGGCTACCCCGTCTACCACACCGGCGGCATCCTGGCCGGCGGCGAATCGCACTTCATGCCGATGACCGAGGAGAACGGCTTCCTCGCGGATTTCGCCAGCACGCCGGCCGACGTGCTCGCTCGCGCGAAGATGATGTTCATCAGCTACCCGAACAACCCCACCTCGGCCATCGCCGACACCGACTACTTCGACCGTGCCATCGCCTTCGCGCGCGACAACGACCTGCTGCTCATCCACGACAACGCCTACTCCGAGATCGGCTTCGACGGCTACCGCCCGCCATCGCTGCTCGAACGCCCGGGGGCAAAGGACGTCGCGATCGAGCTGTTCTCCTGCTCGAAGGCGTACAACATGACCGGATGGCGTGTCGCGTTCGCCGCGGGCAACGCGGGCGCCATCAAGGCGCTCGGCACGGTGAAGAGCAACATCGACTCGGGCGTGTTCACCGCGGTCCAAGACGCGGCCATCGAAGCGATGCTCGGCCCGCAGGACTCCATCGCCGAACTGTGCGCTCTCTACCAGCGCCGCCGGGACCTGGTCATCGGCGCCCTTCGCAAGATCGGCCTCCACGCCGAGACGCCGAGGGCGACCATCTTCGTCTGGG
>PNNM01000025.1 GCA_013824215.1 Coriobacteriaceae bacterium | reverse complement strand
TTCTGCTCGACCTCTTCGAGCGCCTTGGCGCCGAAGCCCTTGATGGCCATCAAGGGCTTCGGCGCCAAGGCGCTCGAAGAGGTCGAGCAGAAGCTCGGCGAGAGGGGTCTCGTCCTCAAGGCGTAGGACCGCTCGGAACGCATCCTCGCAGGCTTCCGGAAGCCGCCTGACAGGTGGCTTCCGCGCGTTCGGGACGGGTATGGATACGCCCGGACGCGTTGCGTTTGACACACGCACGGAGGGCGGCTAGAGTACGACCTTGCGGCTCCGGCGGGGCAAGGGTTTCCGTGCCCGTGGAACGCACAGGTGAACGCTTGTGAGAAGGGACTGATCCGTTGCCGACGATCAACCAGCTGGTCCGCAAGGGCCGCAAGCAGGCGACGAGCAAGAGCAAGACGCCGGCGCTGAAGGGCAACCCGCAGAAGCGCGGCGTGTGCACGCGTGTCTACACCACCACGCCCAAGAAGCCGAACTCGGCCCTTCGCAAGGTCGCCCGTGTGCGCCTGACCAACCAGATGGAGGTCACGGCGTACATCCCCGGCATAGGCCACAACCTGCAGGAACACTCGATCGTGCTCGTCCGTGGCGGCCGCGTCAAAGACCTGCCGGGCGTCCGCTACAAGATCATCCGCGCCGCGCTCGACTGCGCGGCCGTGAGCAACCGCAACCAGGCCCGTTCGCGCTACGGCGCCAAGAAGGCCAAGTAGGGACCACCGACGTCACGCGGGCCCGCAAGCAGCGGACCCGCGTCGTTTTGACCACAGGAGAGATGAGATGCCCAGGCGTGCTGCAGCTGCGAGGCGTGAGGTCCAGCCGGACTCGGTCTACAACAACCGGTTGGTGACCCAGCTCATCAACAAGACCCTGCTGGACGGCAAGAAGGCGCTGGCCGAGCGGATCGTCTACGGCGCCTTCGACATGGTAGAGCAGAAGACCGCCCAGGACCCGCTGGCGGTGTTCAAGAAGGCCATCGACAACGTGCGCCCGACCCTGGAGGTCAAGCCCAAGCGTGTCGGCGGCGCCACCTACCAGGTCCCGATCGAGGTCAACGCCCGCCGCGCCACCACGCTCGCGATCCGCTGGACTGTCGGCTTCTCGCGCAAGCGCCGCGAGAAGACCATGACCGAGCGGCTCGCGGGCGAGATCATGGACGCCGCCAACGGTACCGGCGCTTCCGTCAAGAAGCGCGAGGACCTCTACAAGATGGCCGAGTCGAACCGCGCGTTCTCGCACTACCGCTGGTAGACTCCGGCTCCCGACGAGAGAGACATCCGAGCACACGATGGCCGAGAAGTACCCACTCCATAAGACCCGCAACATCGGGATCATGGCGCACATAGACGCCGGTAAGACCACGACGACCGAGCGCATCCTCTTCTACACGGGGAAGACGCACAAGATCGGCGAGGTCCACGACGGCGCCGCCACCATGGACTGGATGGTGCAGGAGCAGGAGCGCGGCATCACGATCACGTCGGCCGCCACCACCTGCTTCTGGAAGGACTATCGTATCCAGATCATAGACACGCCCGGGCACGTTGACTTCACCGTCGAGGTGGAGCGCTCGCTTCGCGTCCTCGACGGCGCCGTGGCCGTCTTCTGCGCGGTCGGCGGCGTGGAGCCGCAGTCGGAGACGGTGTGGCGCCAAGCGGACAACTACGGCGTCCCGCGCATGGCCTACATCAACAAGATGGACCGCACCGGCGCGGACTTCGACAACGTCGTCCAGATGATGAAGGACCGCCTGAACACCCGCCCGGTCCTGCTCCAGATGCCCATCGGGGCCGAGGACAGGTTCGTCGGCATCGTCGACCTCGTCGAGATGAACGCGTGGCACTTCAACGAGGACGACAAAGGTATCGACCCGACCGTCGGCGAGATCCCGGCCGAGTTGCGCGACGAGGCCGAACTGCACCGCCACGATCTCGTGGAGGCCGCCGCCGAGTACGATGACGATCTGCTCCACAAGTTCCTCGAGGACGAGCCGATCTCGGCCGACGAGCTGAAGGCCGCCATCCGCAAGGCCTGCATCGACTGCGCGGTCACTCCGGTCACGTGCGGCGCCTCGTTCAAGAACAAGGGCGTGCAGGCGCTGCTCGACGCCGTCCTGGACTACCTGCCCTCGCCGCTCGACGTCGCGGCGATCAAGGGCGAGGACCTCAAGACCCACACCGAGGTCGAGCGCGCCGCGGACCCGAGCGCGCCGTTCGCGGCGCTCGCGTTCAAGGTGATGACCGACCCCTACGTGGGCAAGCTGACCTACTTCCGCGTGTATTCGGGAACCATGGACGCCGGCTCGTACGTGCTCAACGCCACCAAGGGACACAAGGAGCGCATCGGCCGCCTTCTGCAGATGCACGCGAACCATCGCGAGGACGTCGACCAGGTCTCGGCCGGCGACATCGTAGCGGCGGTGGGTCTCAAGAACACCACGACCGGCGACACGCTGTGCGCGGACAACGCGCCGGTGCTGCTCGAGTCGATGGTCTTCCCGGACCCGGTCATCGACATCGCCATCGAGCCGAAGACCAAGGCCGAGCAGGACAAGCTGGGCCAGGCCCTCGCCAAGCTGGCCGAGGAGGATCCCACGTTCCGGGTCCGCACGGACACCGAGACCGGCCAGACCATCATCGCCGGCATGGGTGAGCTGCACCTCGAGATCATCGTCGACCGCCTCCTGCGCGAGTTCAAGGTCGAGGCGAACGTCGGCAAGCCGCAGGTCGCGTACCGCGAGACTGCCTCGCGCCCGGCCATGGACGTCGACCTGAAGTTCGCGCGCCAGACCGGCGGTCGCGGCCAGTACGGTCACGTCGTCATCAACGTGATCCCGCAGAAACCCGGCGAGGGCTACGTGTTCGACAGCAAGATCGTGGGCGGCGCCATCCCCAGGGAGTACATCCCGGCGGTCGACAAGGGCATCACCGAGGCGCTCGGCTCGGGCGTGCTCGCCGGCTTCCCGGTCGTCGACGTCAAGGTCGAGTTGGTCGACGGTTCGTACCACGAGGTCGACTCCTCGGAGATGGCCTTCAAGATCGCCGGCTCCATGGCGATCAAGGAAGGCATGCGCAAGTCCGGCCCCGTGCTGCTCGAGCCGGTCATGGCTGTCGAGATCGTCACGCCCGAGGAGTTCATGGGCGATGTCATGGGCGACCTGTCGGCCCGCCGCGGTCACATCGAGGGCATGGAGCCCCGCGGCAACGGTCAGGTGATCCGCGGCAAGGTGCCGCTGTCCGAGATGTTCGGTTACGCGACGGACCTGAGAAGCCGCACCCAGGGCCGCGCGTCGTACACGATGCAGTTCAAAGCGTACGAGCGGGTTCCAAAGAGCGTGGCCGAGGAGATCGTCAAGAAGGTCGGCGGGGACGCCGCCTCGGTGGGCCAGTAGCGACCCGGAGACCCCGGGCCTCGCTTGTCGGAGGGTAGAGAGTTGGCTGACCAGAAGATACGGATCCGTCTCAAGGGCTACGACCACGAGATCGTGGACCAGTCCACGAAGATGATCGTGGAGACGGCGCAGAAGACGGGCGCGAAGGTGGCGGGTCCCATCCCGCTGCCGACCGAACGCAACCTCTACTGCGTCATCCGCTCCCCGCATGTCAACAAGGACAGCCGGGAGCACTTCGAGATGAGGACGCACAAGCGCCTCATCGACATCCTCGAGCCCACGCCCAAGACGGTCGACTCGCTCATGCGCCTCGACCTTCCGGCCGGCGTGGATATCGAGATCAAGCTGTAGGTCACCGATGTGCCGGCGAGGCGCCGGCAGGTGAGGACCGCGGTCCGCTGGGATGGCGGCCCCCGAAGGACGGGGGCAGCCGGCAAGAAGGCCCAAGACCGCCGAAACGAGCAGGAGAGCGTTGAAGATGGCGACGACGATACTCGGCACCAAGCTGGGAATGACGCAGATCTGGAGCGAGGATGACAAGCTCATCCCCGTCACGGTCATCGAGGCCGGCCCCTGCGTCGTCTCACAGGTCAAGACCGAGGAGAGGGACGGCTACCGCGCCGCGCAGATCGCGTTCGGCGAGATCAAGCCGACCAAGGTCACCAAGCCCCAGGCCGGCCACTTCAAGAAGGCGGGTGTGGAGCCGAGGCGCCACGTCGCCGAGGTGCGCCTGGAGGACGGCGAGGAGTACAGGATCGGCGAGCAGATCACCGTCGAGGCGTTCGAGCCCGACTGCGAGGTGCACGTGAGCGGCACGAGCAAGGGCAAGGGATTCCAGGGCGTCATGAAGCGGCACAACTTCCATGGCGGCCCCGGCGGCCACGGTTCGCACTTCCACCGCGCCCCCGGCGCGATCGGCATGTGCGCCACCCCGTCGCGCGTCCTCAAAGGCGTGGGCATGCCGGGGCACATGGGCTCGGAGAGCGTGACAGTGCGCAACCTGCGGGTCGTGCGCATCGATGCGGAGCAGAACCTGCTTCTCGTCCGCGGCGCGGTGCCCGGTGCGCGCGGCGGCCTGCTGACGATCCGGAAGGCATAGCGGCCGAGGCATCCAGCCCGGCTTCACTTAACAGGAGTGGCGAGGAAGATGGCGAGCATCGAGATCAAGGACACGAGCGGCAAGAAGGTCGGGACCGCCAGCGTCTCCGACGCGGTCTTCGGCATCGAGCCGCATACGTTCGCGGTGCATCAGGTGGTGCGCAGCCAGATGGCGGCGCGCCGCTCGGGCACCGCGAGCACCAAGACGCGGGGCGAGGTCCGCGGCGGCGGCAGGAAGCCGTGGCGCCAGAAAGGGACCGGCCGCGCCCGCCAGGGCACGATCCGTGCCGCGCAGTGGAAGGGCGGCGGCGTGGTCTTCGGCCCGTCCCCGCGCAGCTATGCGTTCCGCGTGAACAACAAGGTGGTCAAGCTCGCGATGCGCAGCGTGCTGTCGGCCAAGACGGCCGAGGGCGTCCTGCACGTCGTGGAGGGCTTCGACTTCGGCGAGGCGCCGTCCACCAAGCGCGCGACCGAGGCGCTCGCCGCACTCGGCATCGCCGGCCGCGTGACGGTGGTCGTGGCCAACGACGACGTCAACGCGATGCTGTCGTTCCGCAACCTGCCGGCGGCGCGCGTCATCACCGCGTCCGAGGCGAACACCTACGACCTGGTCGACAACACCGCGGTGCTGTTCACGAAGCCCGCGCTCGAATACGTCGAGGGGGTGCTCGCGTAACCATGGCCGACGCCCGCGATGTCCTCGTCCGGCCGATCGTCTCGGAGAAGTCCTACGAGATGATCAACCACAACCGGTACACGTTCGAGGTCGCCAAGACCGCCACCAAGCCGCAGATCGCGGCCGCCGTGACCGAGATCTTCCACGTCACGGTCACACGCGTGAACACCATGAACGTGAACGGCAAGCCCCGTCGCCTGAGGGCCAAGAAGGGCCACACGCGCGACTGGAAGAAGGCCGTCGTCACGCTGAAAGAAGGGGACTCGATCGAGTTCTTCGAGTCCCGCTAGTGAAGGGAGTCGGGACCACGCAGGAGCGTTCGCGCGACCTGCGATGGAGCCGCCCGGCACCGTGTGAGTCCGGGATCGGGTCCGCCCAAATCCCAGGCGGAACCGGCGATCGGATGAGAGGGAGTGTGGGATGGCACTGAAGAAGTACAAGCCGACGTCACCGGGGCGCCGTTTCCAGACGGTGTCCGACTTCGCCGACGTCACGCGCAGCGAGCCCGAGAAGTCGCTCCTCGCGCCGCTGTCCAAGAAGGGCGGCCGCAACAACAACGGCCGCATCACGACGCGCCACCAGGGCGGCGGCCACAAGCGCCGTTACCGCATCATCGACTTCAAGCGCAACAAGGACGCGGTGCCCGCCAAGGTCGCGACGATCGAGTACGACCCGAACCGGTCGGCCCGCATCGCGCTGCTCCACTACGCCGACGGCGAGAAGCGCTACATCATCGCGCCGGAGAAGCTCGGCGTTGGCGACATGGTCATGAGCGGTCCCGAGGCCGACATCAAGCCGGGCAACGCCCTGCCCCTGGCCGCGATCCCGGTCGGCACCGTCGTGCACGCGATCGAGCTGCAACCCGGCAAGGGTGCCGCGCTGGCCCGCTCGGCGGGCACCTCGGCGCAGCTGATGGGCAAGGAGGGCGACAAGGCCATCCTGCGCATGCCGTCCTCGGAGATGCGCATGGTCCTGCTGACCTGCCGCGCCACCGTCGGCGAGGTCGGCAACTCCGACCACGCGAACATCTCGGTGGGCAAGGCCGGCCGCAACCGGTGGGCCGGCAAGCGCCCGACGGTGCGCGGCACGGCGATGAACCCGGTCGACCACCCGCACGGCGGCGGCGAGGGCAAGAACAAGACCGCCGGCCGTCACCCGGTCACCCCGTGGGGCGTGCCCACCAAGGGCCACCGCACCCGCTCGAAGCACAAGTCGTCCGACCGGCTCATCATCCGCCGGCGCAAGAAGTAGCGAAAGGCAGCGCACCCATGAGCAGGAGCATGAAGAAGGGACCTTTCGTCCAGCCTCGGCTGATCGAGCGCATCCACGCGATGAACGAGTCGGGCGAGAAGCGGGTCATCAAGACGTGGTCGCGCGCCTCGGTCATCTTCCCCGAGATGGTCGGCCACACCATCGCCGTCCACGACGGCCGCAAGCACGTGCCTGTCTACGTCTCCGAGTCCATGGTGGGTCACCGCCTCGGCGAGTTCGCGCCGACGCGCACCTTCCGCGGGCATGCGGGGAAGGGCAAGAGGTAAGGACGAGATGGAAACCAGAGCAGTCGCACGCTACGTGCGGGTCAGTCCCCGCAAGGCGCGCCTCGTCGTGGATCTCATCCGCGGCAAGGGTGTCGGTGACGCCCAGGCGATCCTGCGGTTCACGCCGCGGGCCGTGGCCGAGGACGTCGAGAAGGTGCTGAACAGCGCCGTGGCCAACGCCGAGAAGAACCTGAAGCTGAAGCCCGAGACGCTCTACGTCGCTGAGACGTACGTCGACGAGGGCCCGACGCTCAAGCGCATCCGCCCGCGCGCCCAGGGCCGCGCGTTCCGGATCAACAAACGCACGAGCCACATCACCGTCGTCGTCAAGCAGCGAGAGGAGGCGTAGACGCCTTATGGGTCAGAAAGTCCACCCCGTCGGCCTGCGGCTCGGCATCACCGAGAACTGGCGGTCGCGCTGGTTCGCCGGCAAGAGCTACGCCGCCACGCTCGCCGAGGACTTGGCCGTCCGCAAGTTCCTGTTCAACAAGCTGCGCCGCGCGGCCGTCTCGCGCATCGAGATCGAACGCAAGGGTGACAAGGTGATCGTCGAGCTGTGGACCGCGAGGCCCGGCATCGTCATCGGCAAGAAGGGTTCCGAGGTCGACGTGATCCGCAAGGACCTCGAGCGCCTGACCGGCAAGGTCGTCGCCGTCGACATCGTTGAGATCAAGCGTCCCGAGATCGATGCCACGCTGGTGGCCCAAGGCGTCGCCGAGCAGCTCGAGGCGCGCGTGGCGTTCCGTCGCGCGATGCGCAAGGCCGTCACCTCCTCGATCAAGGGCGGGGCTCTCGGCATCCGCATACAGTGCGCCGGCCGCCTCGGCGGCGCCGAGATGGGCCGCCGCGAGTGGTATCGCGAGGGCCGCGTGCCTCTGCATACGATGCGCGCCAAGATCGACTACGGCACGGCTGAGGCCGCGACCACGTTCGGCCGCATCGGCGTGAAGGTCTGGATCTACCGCGGCGAGAAGCTGCCCGGCCAGACGCTCGCCGACCTGAAGGCGCAGCCCGCGGACGACCGTCCCCCGAGGGACCGTGACCGTCCCCCGCGCGACGGCGACCGCCGCGGCCGTGGCCGCGGTGCCGGCGGGAGGGGATAGGAGATGCTGCTCCCGAAGCGCGTCAAGCACCGCAAGGTGCAGCGCGGGTCCATGAAGGGCCCGGCCAAGGGCGGGACCGGTGTCCACTTCGGCGACTACGGACTGCGCGCCCTCGAGGCCGGCTGGATCACCAACCGGCAGATCGAGGCCGCCCGTGTCGCGATGACCCGCTACATGAAGCGTGGCGGCAAGGTCTGGATCAACATCTTCCCCGACAAGCCGGTCACCCAGAAGCCGGCCGAGACGCGCATGGGTTCCGGCAAGGGCAACCCCGAGAAGTGGGTCGCCGTGATCAAGCCGGGCCGCGTGATGTTCGAGGTGGCCGGCGTCACTGAGGAGGTCGCGCGCGAGGCGATCCGCCTGGCGGCGCACAAGCTCCCCATCAAGACGAAGTTCGTGACCCGTGCCGAGAGCGGCGGTGAGTGAGAAGACATGAAGCCCACAGAGATCAAGGACTTCGAGACGAGCGACCTGGAGCAGAAGCTCAAGGACACCCGCGCGGAGCTGTTCAACCTGAGATTCCAGCTGGCCACCGGTCAGCTCGACAACCCCGCCCGCATCGGAGCGGTCAAGAAGGACATCGCGCGCCTGCACACCGAGATCCGCGCGCGCGAGATCGACGCTGCGCGTGAGGCGGCGTCGTGATGGCGCGGCCCAAGAAGGAGGAAGCAGAGACGATGTCTGAGGAGCGCAACCGCCGCAAGGGCCGCCAAGGCGTGGTGGTCTCCACCGCGGCCGACAAGACCTGCGTCGTCGAGGTACGTGAGCGCAAGGCGCACCCGCGGTACGGCAAGATGATGACTCGCAGCACCAAGTTCCACGCTCACGACGAGGAGAACGCCTGCTCGGTCGGCGACACGGTTCTCATCATGGAGACCCGCCCGCTGTCCAAGTTGAAGCGCTGGCGCCTCGTCGAGATCGTGGAGAAGGCCAAGTAGGCCTTCGCTTCCGGGCACTGATCAGGGAACCACGGAGGATTGACGGATGATCCAGGCAGAGACACGGCTGAAGGTGGCCGACAACTCGGGAGCACGCCAGGTGCTGTGCATCAAGGTGCTCGGCGGCACGCGGCGTCGCTACGCGCGAGTCGGTGACGTGATCGTATGCACGGTCAAGGAGGCCACCCCGAACGGCAACGTGAAGAAGAGCGACATCGTGCGCGCGGTCGTCGTTCGGACGAAGAAGGAGGTCCGTCGCGCGGACGGCTCCTACATCAAGTTCGACGACAACGCCGCCGTCATCATCGACAACCAGGGCAATCCCCGCGGCACCCGCATCTTCGGGCCGGTCGCGCGCGAGCTGCGCGACCGTCGCTACATGAAGATCGTGTCGCTCGCGCCCGAGGTCATCTAGGAGGCGTGAGAGCAACATGTCGAGTTCGCTATCCATCCGCAAGGGCGACAAGGTCAAGGTCATCTCGGGCAAGGACGCCGGCAAGGAAGGCAAGGTGCTGCGGGTCCACCCCGAGAAGCGGCGCGTGACGGTCGAGCGTGTCGCGATGATCAAGAAGGCGACCCGTCCGAGCCAGAAGAGCCCACAGGGCGGCATCATCGAGCGGGAGGGGACGATCCACGTCTCCAACGTCATGCTCGTGTGTCCGAACTGCTCGCAGCCGACGCGTATCGGCCGCCAGCGCGAGGACGGCGTGCGAGTGCGCGTCTGCAAGAAGTGCGGCCGTCAGATCGAGAAGTAGTCGAGCCGGACGCCTGAAGAGCCGGACGGCGCGTCGGGTCGGGAATCCGACGCGGACTATCGATGGAGGTATGCGGTGACCCCGCGACTGAAGGAAAAGTACAGGACACAGGTGGTGCCGAAGCTCGCCAGCGAGCTCGGACTGGCCAACGTCAACCAGGTGCCCAAGCCGACGAAGATCGTCGTCAACATGGGCGTGGGCGCGGCCGCTCAGGAGCCGAAGCTGCTCGAGGGAGCGGTCGAGGACCTGCGTACCATCACGGGTCAGCAGCCGATGATCACGCGCGCCAAGAAGTCCATCGCGGGTTTCAAGATCCGCCAAGGCATGCCGATCGGCGCCAAGGTCACCCTGCGGGGCGACCGGATGTGGGAGTTCCTGGATCGCGTGCTGTCGGCTGCACTGCCGCGCATCCGTGACTTCCGCGGGCTCGAGACGGACTCGTTCGACGGGCGCGGAAACTACTCGCTCGGCGTGACCGAGCAGCTGATCTTCCCCGAGGTCGACTACGACAAGGTGGACCGCGTCCGCGGTATGGACATCACCATCGTGACCGACGCGAAGACCGACGAGCACGCTCGTGCGCTGCTCGACGCACTGGAGTTCCCCTTCAAGCGATAGACCGCATGTCGCGCCCGCGAGTGGCGCTGCGGTGAGGAGGTAGCACGTGGCCAAGAAGTCGATGATCGCCAAGACGAGGCGCAAGGCCAAGTTCTCGGTCCGCGCCGTCAACAGGTGCGTCCGCTGCGGACGACCGCGCGCGTTCTACAGGCAGTTCGGCCTGTGTCGCATCTGCGTCCGCGAACTGGCGAGCCGTGGCGAGCTTCCCGGGATCAAGAAGGCGAGCTGGTAGGCTCCGCCTTCGGCACCGGGGTCCCTCCGGCAGGCGGCGCGGCCACGGGCCGCATCGAACCGCCGGGCGGGGCATCGAGGAACCATAGCGAAAGGAAAAACGAGCAATGAGCATGACAGACCCCATCGCCGACATGCTGACCCGTGTGCGCAACGCGAACGCCGCGTTCCACAAGTCTGTGGCGATGCCTTCCTCCAAGAAGCTGGTGGAGATCGCCCGCATCATGAAGGAGGAGGGCTATATCGAGGAGTTCGTGGTGACCCCGGACGAGCCCCAGGCGACGCTCGAGATCACCTTGAAGTACGGGCCGAAGAAGCAGCGGACCATCACCGGCATCCGCCGCATCAGCAAGCCCGGCCTGCGCGTCTACGCCAAGAAGGACGAGGTCCCTCGCGTCCTCGGCGGCCTGGGCTGCGCGGTCATGTCGACATCGACAGGCGTGATGGCCGACCGCGAGGCGCGCAAGACGGGCGTCGGCGGCGAGGTCATCGCCTTCATCTGGTAGAAGCGGGACGAGAGGAGAGGCTGAGGAACCATGTCGCGAATCGGCAAACAGCCCATCCCGGTCCCGTCCGGGGTGGAGGTCACGATCGACGGGCCGGCCGTCACGGTCACGGGCCCGAAGGGCACCTTGAGCCAGAGCTTCAACGAGGACATGCGGATCGAGCTGGCCGAGGGCATCGTCACGGTCAGCCGTCCGAGTGACTCGCGTCAGCACAGGGCGCTGCACGGACTGACCCGATCGCTCGTCTCCAACATGGTGACGGGCGTCTCGGCGGGCTTCGAGCGCAACCTCGAGATCGTCGGCGTAGGCTATCGCGCCGCCATGAAGGGCTCCGACCTCGAGATGCAGCTCGGTTTCAGCCACCCGGTGCTGGTGAAAGCGGAGCCGAACATCAGCTTCGAGGTGCCGGCGCCCACGCGCGTGGTGGTGCGCGGTATCGACAAGCAGCGCGTCGGCCAGATCGCCGCAGAGATACGCAAGGTGCGGCCGCCCGAGCCGTACAAGGGCAAGGGCGTCCGCTACGCGGGCGAGTACGTCCGCCGCAAGCTCGGCAAGACCGCCAAGTAGCAGAGAGGTTAAGCGAAGACCATGGACAGGCTGAAGGTGAAGGCGGAGGGTCTCGCCCGCAGGCACCGCAGGGTGCGCGGAAAGGTCTCGGGCACGGCGGCGCGACCGCGCCTGTGCGTGACCCGCACCGCGAGCCACATCTACGCGCAGCTCATCGACGACATCACCCGCACCACGCTGGCCTCGGCGTCGAGTGTCGACACCGATCTCAAGGGCTCGCTCAAGAACGGCGCCGACATCGAGGCCGCCAAGGCCGTCGGTGCGGCGGTCGCCAAGAGGGCGCTCGACGCGGGGATCGGCGAGGTCGTGTTCGACCGCGGTGGCCGGCTCTACCACGGCCGCGTCAAGGCCCTGGCCGACGGTGCCCGCTCCGCCGGGCTCAAGTTCTAGGAGGACGAAGAGG
Source organism: Coriobacteriaceae bacterium (assembly GCA_013824215.1). Lineage (GTDB taxonomy): Bacteria > Actinomycetota > Coriobacteriia > Anaerosomatales > D1FN1-002 > PNNM01. The sequence continues at coordinate 1,772 of PNNM01000025.1, read as the reverse complement.
ATGGCGCGACAGTTCGCTCCCGTCTCGGAGCTGCAGGAGAAGGTCGTCTACATCAACCGCGTCTCCAAGGTGGTCAAGGGCGGGCGCAGGTTCTCGCTGACCGCTCTCGTCGTCGTCGGTGACGGCGCGGGCCGCGTGGGTGTGGGCATGGGCAAGTCGGCCGAGGTGCCGATCGCCATCAAGAAGGGCGTCGAGGACGCGAAGAAGAACATGTTCTCGATCCCGCTGACCAAGCACAAGACGATCCCGCACGCCATCACCGGCCGGTTCGGCGCCGGCAGGGTCATGCTCAAGCCCGCCTCCCCCGGTACCGGCGTCATCGCGGGCGGGCCGGTGCGCGCGCTCATGGAGCTTGCCGGGATCACAGACGTGCTCAGCAAGTCGCTCGGCTCGGACAACGCGCTCAACATGATAAAGGCGGCGGCTCAGGGCCTGCAGAACCTCCAGAGCCCGGCGGACGTCGCCCGGAAGCGCGGCAAGACCGTCGCCGAGGTGTACGGCCTGGAAAAGGAGGAGTAGGCCATGGCGGCCACGCTCAAGATCACCCAGGTGCGCAGTGCCATCGGGTGCCCGAAGGACCAGAAGGACACCGTCCGGGCGCTCGGGATCAAGCGCATGCACCACACCGTGGAGAAGCCGGACAACCCGGCCGTTCGCGGCATGATCACGAAGGTGCGCCATCTCGTGAAGGTCGAGGGCCTCTAGGCCCGCCGAGGCGCGCGAAGAGAAGTCCGCCGGCGGCGAGCAGCCGGCACCGCGGTGGTTTCGGGCCGTCGCGGGGCGATGTGAGGAGACGCGAGACACAAGATGCAGATCAGCGACCTGTTCCCGGCACCCGGTTCCCGCCAGCCGCGCAAGCGCGTCGGCCGCGGTCACGGCTCCGGCCACGGCGGCCGGAGCGGCCGCGGCGACAAGGGCCAGGGATCCCGTGCCGGCGGCGGCAAGGGTCCCGGCTTCGAGGGCGGCCAGAACCCCTTGGCGATGCGCCTTCCGAAGCTGCCCGGTTTCAAGAACCCCTTCCGCACGGAGTACGCGGTCGTCAACGTCGGCCGTCTCGAGGGACTGTTCGACGCCGGCGCGACCGTCGACATCGACGCGCTGTTCGCCAAGGGCGTCATCAAGAGCAAGACCGCCCCCGTCAAGGTGCTGGGCGACGGCGAGCTGACCAAGGCGTTCACCGTGAAGGTCGACAAGGTGTCCGCGCCCGCGAAGGCCAAGATCGAGGCTGCCGGAGGGAAGGTCGAGACGCTGTGATCTCAGCGCTGGTCAACGCGTTCAAGATCCCGGACCTGCGGAAGAAGATTCTCTTCACCCTCGCGATGATCGGCGTCTACCGGGTCGGCGCGCAGATCCCCGTGCCGGGGGTCGATCCGGAGAAGATCCAGCAACTCGTCTCCCAGACGGCCGCGCTCGGGCTGCTCAACCTGTTCGCGGGAGGCGCGCTCGAGAAGTTCGCGCTGTTCTCGCTGGGCATCATGCCCTACATCACGAGCTCGATCATCATGCAGCTGCTGCAGGGTGTCATCCCGACGCTCGAGCGGTGGCAGAAGGAAGGCGAGACCGGGCAGCGCAAGATGATTCAGACCACGCGCTATCTAACGCTGGTCATCGCGCTTTTGCAAGCCCTCGGCCTGCTCACCGTCTTCCGGAGCACGATGGGCACGACGTTCGATCTCCTGACGAACGTGATCATCGTGATCTCGCTGATTGCGGGTACCTCGCTCATCATGTGGATGGGCGAACTCATCACGCAGCGAGGACTGGGCAACGGC
>PNNM01000024.1 GCA_013824215.1 Coriobacteriaceae bacterium | reverse complement strand
GCGCCGGGAGAAGATCGACAGCGCGATGGTGAACAGGATCAGAACGACGACCAGGACCGTCGCGGTGACGTTGATGGAAGTGGCCATGTCCTAAACCCCCCCTCCCGCGTCGTTTTCCATATGGAGCTTGGTGTCGAGGGTGTCGGCCTGCTTGGAGTACATCCAGGCCATCCCCCACAGGAACACGTAGTAGAGCAGCGACACGACGAGGTAGTTCAGACTGAAACCGCCCCAGATCGGCGTCTCGTGCCACCACTGGAACGCGACCGTGCCGAGCGGGATGAACAGCGTCACGATGAAGAACACCGCGCCGTACGTGAACGACAGCTTGCGCTGCTGCCTGAATACCGCGTCGACGCTCTCGATCGTGTCGATATGCTCGCCGTGCTGCGTCCGCGTGGCGTCGTTCGTCTCGTTCTCGCTCGTCATCCTCTCCACCTCCTTCTCATTCGTTGGGGCCGGGTCCCGTCCCGGCTTCGCTGACAAGTGGGCCCTGCGGGACGAAGGCTCGCTAGCTCTTGACGACCATGACAGGGACCTCGGATGCCTTGACGACCGCCTCGGCCACCGAACCGAGAGCGATGCGCTTGAGGCCGGTGCGGCCCGTGTCGCCGACCACGATCATGTCGGCGCCCCACTCCTCGGCCGTGTGGATGATGCGCTTGGCCACGCCGCCCTGCACGATCTCGATCTCGCACTCGACGCCGTTGCGCTCGCACATCGTCTTGGCCACTGCGAGGCCCTTGATCGAGTGATGGATGCCCTCGTAGACGTCCTCGGTTTCGATCTCCTCCGGCAACTGGAGCGCCTCCATGCCGGTGTCGACGAAGATCGCCTTGAGCTTCGCGTCGAACGTCTTCGCAAGAATGACCGCGTACTCCGTGGCGGCTACCGCCGGCTCGGAACCGTCGGTCGGCACGAGGATCTTGCCGATGTCGTGGCAGACCTCCTGGATGTCGCCGAGTTTGATCTCCTCGGCGGCGCCCTTGATGCAGACCTTCATTCGGTTCACCTCCCTTTCCCAGGAAGTTCGGACGAGATGGTCTTCCAAGTGGTAAGTCTCGGGGTCAACGGGGCGTCAGGCGATGGAACCGCCGCGTACGGCGGTCATGCTCGGTGAGTGGGAGATTCTGAGCGGCCGACGGGAAGGCTGCGGAGAGCCAGCCGCGGCGAACGGCCGAAGGAGCGTGGCGAGCGGTCGCCTACAGCTCCACGATGCGCGCCGAGAGGCGGCCGTCCGTCACATCGACGAGGGCGACCGTCCCGGGCCCGCCGGACGGCCGGGAGACCGAACCGGGGTTCACGAAGAGCACGCCGTCCGACTCCCGCACCACCGCCCGGTGCGTGTGTCCGGTCACGACGAGCCGCACGCCGTCCGGGAGAGGCCGCGGCGCGTGCCCGCGCTGATGGACGACGAGCGCCCTGCAGACACCGATGTCCACTGTCGCCGCGGCGGGGAGCGCGTGTGCGAGCGGGGCGCAGTCCATGTTCCCGGCCACAGCCGTGACCGGCGCTACCGCGGAGAGCTCCTCGATCACGGACTCCTCACCGACGTCACCCGCGTGCAGCACGAGATCCACGCCCTCGAACGCGGCGAGCGCCGCGGGTGGCAGGAGACCGTGCGTGTCCGAGACGACGCCGATGCGCAGGCGGCTTCCGTCGCCCGGGGCCGTCACAGCCCGAGCGCCTTCTTGAGCGAGGGCACCCGTCTCCTGGAGACCGGCACCTGCGTGGCCGAGGGATCCTTGAGAGTCAGCAGGAGCGTGCCGCCGTACATCGGCACCACCTCCTTGACCTCGGAGAGGTTGACGAGGAAGCGGCGGTGGACCCGGTAGAAACCGCGGCGCTCGAGCCGGCCCTCGAGTTGCGCGAGCGACAGCGTCGACAGGTACCGCTCTGACGCGGTGTGAAGGTACGAGTAGTCGTCCTTGGCCATGATGTAGAGGATGTCGCCGACATCGAGCAGCAGCTTCCTGCCGGCCTTCTCCACGGGTATCCGGTCGACGCGAGCCTGACCGCCGGGCTCCGCGGGCGTCAGGCGTTCGATCGCCTGCTGCAGCCTCGGGACCTCCACCGGCTTGACCAGGTAGTCGGCGGCCGCGACCTCGAAGGCCTTCACGGCGTGCTCGCCGTAGGCCGTGACGAACACGATCGCCGGCTGCCGGTCCAGCGTCGCGAGGACCTCGGCGAGCTGGACGCCGGACAGGCCCGGCATGTCGACGTCGAGGAACACGACGTCGTAGGGGATGGCCTTGATGAGCTGCAGCGCCTCGACGGCGTCGGACGCCTCGCCCACGACCTCGACGCCGCCCGCCTCGCCCAGCAGGTAGCGGAGCTCCGAGCGCGCGTGGACCTCGTCATCGACTATGAGCGCCTTGAGTGTCACCTACGCGCATTCCCCTTCGAGAGCGATCGAGAGGGTCACCGTGGCGCCCTCGCCCTCCTCGCTGGTCACGGACAGCCCCGAGCCGGGGCCGAAGTGCCCTTTCAGTCTATCGTCCACGTTCCGCAGCGCGATGCCTAGCCCTTTGCCGAAGCCCGGCTCGAGGATGCGCGGGAGGTCCTCGGCCGCGATCCCGAGCCCGTCGTCGCGCACGCGTACGTACAGGTGCCCCGCGAGGACTTCGGCCTCGAGGCCGATGTGCAGGGACCCGCGGGGACGCATGCCGTGCTGGACGGCGTTCTCGACGAGCGGCTGGACGACGAACGCCGGCACCTCCACGGCCATCGCCGCCGGCTGCAGGCGCTCCTCCACGACGATACGGTCGGAGAAACGCGCTCGCTCGAAGGTCAGGTAGGACCGCACGTACTCGATCTCGCGCTCGAGCGGGATGAGAGCCTCCCCGCTCTCGAGCGTCCTGCGGTAGAACGTCGCGAACTCGCGGAGCAGGTGCCGCGCCTCGTCGGGATCCGTGCGGACCAGCGACGCGATCGTGTTGATGGTGTTGAAGAGGAAGTGCGGGTTGATCTGTGCCTGGAGGGCCTGCAGCTCCATCCGGCAGGCCAGCTCGGTCTGCCGGTCCAGCTCGGAGAGCTCGAGCTGCGTGGAGAGCAGTTCGCCGAGACCCTCCACCATCGTGACCTGTGTCTCGTTGAGCTGGCCCGGAGAGGTGTAGTAGAACTTCAGCGTGCCCACCGGACGGCCGCGGGTCCGCAGCGGCACCACGATGGCCGCGCGGAGCGGGCAGTCGCCGCGATCGCACCCGATCTCGTCCTCGGACTCCAGCACGCGGCTCTCGTTGTGCTCGATCGCGTCGCGCGTCGCACGCGTACGGATCGGGCCGCCGGTCGTGTGGTGGCCCTCGCCCACACCGGCGAATCCCAAGATGCGCTCGGTGTCGGTGATGGCCACCGCGGCGACCGAATCGGTCTCCTCGAGCACCAGGCGGCAGACGGCGTCGGCGGTCCCCCCGTCCAGGCCGCGGCGAAGGTGCGCCAAGGACCGGTTCGCGATCTCCAGCGTCTCGTGGGACTGCTTGGCGCGCAACCGGTCGGGTCGCGTGATGAGCCGGGCGACGAGCGAGGTGACCGCGATGAGCGTCAGGCCGATCACCGCCGCGACGAACACGTAGCGGGGGACCGGGGCGATCAGCGCGACCGACGCCACGCTCGCGACGGAGGTGACCGTCACGAGCAGCAGCACGTCGATCAGGATCGACCTGCCGAGGAAGAACTTGCCGCCGAGGTGATCCACGCGCCTTGTCGCCGCCTCACTCACGCACGCACCGCCAGGAACACCACCCGTGCCGGCGACTCACGCATGCCGGCGCGAGCGTACATGCGGCGCGACCCGTCGTTGCTCTCCTGCGTGCACAGCGACACGGAGGTCGCGCCTTCGCGCCCCATGTGAGCCAGCGCGTCGGACAGCAGCGCCGAACCGACTCCGCGGCCGCGCTCGCCCGGGACCACAGCCAGTCTGCCGAGCGTGCCGACACCCGCGTGCACGGTGCACAGAGTATAGCCGATGACCTGCCCTTCCCTCAGGGCGAGACCGGCGCGCTCCACCGAGAGGTAGCGCTCCAGGGATGCGCGGTCGTAGTGCCAGAACCCGTCGAAGCACTCCTCGTCGGCGCCCAGCAGGGCGTCCAGGTCATCGCGTCCCCCCTCGGCGAGGACGACCCCGGGTGGTGGTGCCACGCTCCGCACGTCCCGCGGCGGACCGTCCAACCGCAGGCTCACGATGCGCTCCACCCGCATCATGCCCGCCCGACGGTACGCCTCGGCGGCGCCCTCGCTCACGAGCGGCGACAGCACACGGCCGAAGCCGAGGTCCGCCGCGATCGCCCGCACCTGGCCGACGATCGCCGGCACCCGGCGCTCGGCGCACCACACGCCCCGCATGGCGAGGATGTCGAGATGCTCGCGCCAGCGCTCCAGGACGACCGCTTCGCCTCCGGGCGTGACCTGCACCCCCCAAGGCACCACCCTCGCGAAGTACTCGAGGTCGTACGGGGTCGCGAAGAGACGCGCCGCCGAGACCGCGGGCCACACGGCGGCAAGGTCGGCCGGGCCGGCACGCCTCAGGCTCGCCTTCACCGCAGGAACCCCGCGAACTCGCCGATCGCGAGCCACGCGCCGGTGGCGCCGAGCAGGAGTGCGAAACCGACGCGCACCCAGGACTCGGAGACCGCGCGCGTCACGCGGGCGCCGACCAGCGCGCCCGGGACCGAACCGAGTGCCAGTGCCGCCCCGAGCGTCCAGTCGACATGCCCCAGCAGGGAATGGACGATGATACCGGGGACCGCCAGCAGCGAGATCCCCACCAGGCTCGTCCCGATCGCGCACTTCATAGGCACCCCACGCCGCAGCAGGAGCGGCACGATCACGAAGCCGCCGCCGAGGCCGAGGAAGCCCGAGTACGCCCCGGCCACCAGGCCGATGATCCACGCCCCGCGGCGGTCCTCCTCGGCGGGCTTCGCGACACCGCTTCCCGCAGCCTGTCCGCGGAGCGGGCGCACGAGCATCTCGCCCGAGACGTAGAGGATGAGGGCCGCCGTCGCGAGCATGACCGGACCGCCGCCCGTCAGGCGGGTCAGCGCGGCGCCGGCCACGGAAGCCGGGATGCCCCAGGCTCCGATCGCAAGGCCGCGGCGCACGTCCGCGAGGCCCGCGCGCGCGTAGGTGGCCGCGCCGGCCACGGCCGTGGGCACGATCGCGACGAGCGGCGTGCCGACCGCGACGAGCGCGGGGTAGCCGAGTACCAGGCGGATCGACGGGGTGGTGACCAGCCCGCCACCGATGCCGAACATGCCCGAGAGCACGCCCGAGACGAGCCCGACAAGGACCGCCGGCAGGCCCGACACGCCGCGCGCCTCAGTCGTTGCGGATGGCCGGGAAGCGACCTGTGATCGCCGTCCGGTCCACGCTACGCTCGCCGGTGAAGAGCGTCTTCAAGGGCACGTCCTCCCAGATGCGCTCCATCAGGATCGGCCAGCGACGCTGGAAGGCGAAGTAGTTGTCGCAGTTCTTGCGAGCGTACTCGGGGGCGTCCCGCAGTGCGGCGCGCGCCACCTTCAGGTACATGCTGCGCTCCTGACCGGCGAGCGCCCGCAGCAGCGCCGTGGCCGCCACGCGCCACCCGACGGAGCCGCCGAGGAACTCGCCCGGATACGGCGCCATCGACTCGGGAGTGACCTGCCGCAGGTCGACCTGCGACTTCGCGAACTCCAGCTTGCGGTGCTCGTAGACGAAGCGGTAGGCCTCCTGCCTCAGCACGAGCGCCTTGCTCGGCGGTTTGGGCGGCTGGTGGAGCACCTTCCACTTCCCGTCGAGGAACACGTCGCCACCGTGCATGCGCGCGTTGATGACGTAGTCGGTGTCCTCGCCCCGGACCACCCACGGGTCGAACGAGACGTTGCAGTACATGTCGCGGTGGAGCGCCAGGCATCCGCCGAAGGCCACCGGCGAGACGCGGAGGCGCGGGGGTGCGTCGACCAGCGCGAGTGCCTGATTATAAGCCTCGGCGATGTGCCAGAACGTGTCCGACCAGTGCGGTTCCTTCTGCTGCTGGTAGTGCCCGTCGGCGTCGACGTAGTAGCCGGACTTGGCCAGGACCGGCCGGCCCTCGTAGGACATGCCGAGCCCCTCGGCCGCGACCGCGAGGAAGTCCTCGTCCACCACGAGCTGGTCGTCGTCGACGAACACCACCGACTCGCATCCCAAGGCGGCGCCGACGATGAGGCCGACGTTGCGCACCGCGCCGTAGCCGTGCAGCGTGACGCCGGGGATCATGTCGGCGAACTCGAGCTGCTCGAGCCGGCGGTGCAGCGAGCCCATCTCGGCGCTCCCGAACACCATGACGTCGAGGTCGGGGAAGTCCCCCGCGATCTCGTGCACGCGGTCCTCGGCACGGTGCTCGATCGAGCTGTCCGTGGCCGCGCAGATGACGACGACGCGGTCGATGCCGCCTGCGCGCGACAGCGAGCGCAGGCAATCGGGGAGGGTGCTCTCGCCGTCGATCGGCGTGGGGTGGTCGTAGATGTCGAGGACGCGCTTGCCGACGCGGGGACGGCGTCCGGTCCAGAACGTAAGGATGACGACGGTGGGTACCACCTTCGGCGCTCACTCCATCTCGAGACGTCCTACCCCTCGGACACGGCGGGCACCATTCTACCGTTTCGCGCCCGGGCGTGCGGCTTCGCATCACGCCTCGCCAAGGCGGCCTCACGCCTCGGCGGCCTCGGCCGTCTCATGCGTGACGAGACACTCGGCGATCGCGCGCTCGAGCACCTCGTAGGGGCGGGTCCCGATGAGCAGTTCGTTGCAGACGAGCGCGGCGGGTGTGGCGTCGATACCCATGTGGCCGGCGAGGTGCCGGAAGGCGTGCAGGCGCTCCTCCATCGTGTCCTCGAGCCACGCCGCGACGATCTGCTCGGAGTTCAGGCCCTCCACGCTCTCGGCGATCCCGAGCAGGACGTCTTTGCACCCGATGTCCCGCCCGTCGGCGTAGTAGGCCCGGAAGAGCGCCATGTGCGTCCGCCGGTGCACATCGGGACCGAGATCGCGGGCCACCTCCGCCATGACGATGGCCAGGTGTGTCTTCGGGATGTGATCGGGCAGCTGCATCGACTCGCCTTCGTCGGAGGCCACCCGCAGGATGTGCGCCTCGACGCGCGGGGAGTGCCCGAGACCGGCCTTCGATGCGGACAGGCCTTCCTCGGGCATGCCGGGCCGCAGCTCGAAGGGGATGGGGATGAGCTCGGCATCGTGTTCGCGGACTAGGCGCTCGAACCGGAACTGGTCGACATAGCAGAAAGGTCAAGCGTAGTCGTAGAAGAGCAGTATCCGCGGGCGAGGCGGGCGAGGCGGGTGTGTCGGAGTCTTGGCCGAGTCCTCGGGCATCCGTGCTCCTACTCGACGATCGACAGTCCCGTCCCACACCGGGTACACGCGCCGTCACGGGTGCGGCGCTCGGTGATCACATACCCGGACCGCGCCACCGCGACCGCGCCGCAGGAGGGGCAAACGGTGTCCTCGCCGCCCGGCTCGCCCACGTTCCCCAGGTAGACGAAGTGCAGACCCGCCTCATGACCGATCTCCCGCGCTCGGCGCAGTGTCTCGATCGGCGTGGCGGGCACGTCGGAGAAGTCCAGGTAGGGGAAGAAGCGGGTCACGTGCCAGGGGGTGTCCGGCCCCAGTCGCCGGCACATCCACTCCGCGATCCCGCGCAACGTCGGCACATCGTCGTTGATGCCGGGCACGACGTTGGTGACCACCTCGACGTGCATCTGCCACTTCCCCTTCGCGCGCTCGGCCATATCGAACACCGGCTTGGCCGAGGGGACCTTGCACAGGCGGCGGTACTGTTCATCGTCGAGGCCCTTGACGTCGACCCGCCACACATCGATGACCTCGCCGATCAGGTCGAGACCCTCCGCGGTGATGTAGCCGTTCGTGACCATCACGGTGTACAGGCCGGCCTCGCGGCAGGCCGCGGCGACGTCGAGCACGTACTCCGCCCAGATGACCGGCTCGTTGTAGGTGAAGGCCACCCCGGGGCACCGGTACTTCCTCGCCATGTCCACGACGAGATCCGGGGGCAGGTCGTGCAGGCCGGCCTCGTCCTCGGGCCCCGCACGGCTGATGGTCCAGTTCTGGCAGTGCCCGCAGCGCATGGAACAGCCAACACTGCCCAGCGAGAGCACCGACGTGCCGGGGAAGTAGTGGAAGACCGGCTTCTTCTCGATCGGGTCCGCGGCGATGGACGAGACCCGGCCGTACGTGAGCGCGAACAGCTTTCCGGCGACATTGCGGCGCACGCCGCAGTAGCCTTCGTGGCCGTCGGCGATCAGACACGCGTGCGGGCAGAGTCGGCAGCGCACCCTGCCGTCCTCGGGGGACCACAGCAGCGCCTCGTGCATCCGACCCTCCCCCTCTAGTCCGGAGCGAGCCCCACCTTGTCGCGACCGCTCTCCTTGGCGTGGTAGAGCGCGCGGTCGGCCGCCTCGACCATAGCGTCGGGAGTGCAGTACCGGCCCCCGCAGGTCGCCACCCCCACCGAGGCGGTGACCGAGACGGTCCTCCCATCCCCCGCCACCGGCACCTGGAATCCCGCCACCGCGGCACGCACCTTCTCGGCGGCTGCGAACGCCTCGGTCTTGCCGATCCCGGGCAGTACGACCGCGAACTCGTCGCCGCCGTAGCGCGCGGGCAGGTCGGTGTTCCTCAGGACCGAGCGCAGGAGCCGCCCGACGCCCCGCAGGATCGCGTCTCCGGTCTGATGCCCGTGCCGGTCGTTGACCTCCTTGAACCCGTCGAGGTCCAGGATGACGAGCGAGACGGGGTCGCCGTACCGCGCGTGCCGGCCGCACTCGCGCTCGAGGTGCTCGCCGAAGGCGCGGCGGTTCCACAGGTCGGTCAGCACGTCGCGCGTCGCGACCTCCTCCAGCGCCGAGATGCTCCGCTCGAACCGGGAGCGTTCGAGCGGGAAACACATCTCCCAGGTGGAGACGCCCTGCACGACTGCGCCCGCGTGCTCCACGCACGTCGGGTACCCGCACGCGCCGCAGTCGATCGCCGACTCGCGCGTCATCTCCGCCGCGGCCAGTGCGAGGTCGACCTCATCGGGCGATGGCACGCGCTGGACCACCGGTTCCGAGGGGAACGACCGCCTGAGATCGACGGGGGGCAGGTAGGCGAGGAGCGCCTGGCCGCTCACGCCGCCGCGCGCGCGATGCTCCGCCTCCGCCTCGGCGATGTTGCGCTTGGCGAAGACCGACATGCCCGGCGAGACCGCGGGACCGTCGATGCAGCCGTCGCAGTTGAGCGCGTCCACGATGGCGGGTGCGGCCTCGCCCCGGGAGAACGCGTTGAGCAGCGCGTCGAGCCCCCGAAGGCCCCGTACGACGGCCACGTCGCCGGCTGTCATGTCGCGGGTCTCGAGCGCTCGCCGAGGGAACCCGTCGGTGAGCGAGAGGTCCTTCATCGGCGCGGGGCGCCGCGTTCCCGGCCCCGCAGGCCTCAAGGGAGCGCTCCGCCGTGGGAGGTCCTCGATGATCCCGGTCAGTTCGATGAAGTCGATCGCCGCGTCGACGACGCCGTCGAACTGCGGGTCGTGGGCCTCGTCCTTTCGAGCGAAGCACGGGGAGACGTAGACGACCGCGGTCCCTTCCGGGTACAGCGTCTTGACCAGCCGCGCCTGCGCGACGTAGGGCGGGACGAGGGGGACCAGGGCGGAGGCGAGGGCGGGATGGAAGCGGCGGACCCACGTCACCACGACCGGGCAGGTGGAGCGCAAGGTGGGCAGGCAGCCGCGCCCTGCGACGAGGCGCTCGTACTCGGCCGCGACCAGCTCCTCGCCGAGGACCGTGCTCTCAACGGCGTGGAAGCCTACCTCCTCGCAAGCACGCTCCACCTCGAGCGGCGTGAGCGGATGCATGGCGGACACGAACTCGGTGGCGAGCACCGCCACGACCGGGCGGCCCGAGCCGAGCAGCTCCCGCACGGCCGGTGTGTCGTCGCGCACCAGGTTGCCGCAGTTGCCGCACTCGGCGACGCAGGCACCACACAGCACGCATCGTTCCTCGATGATCTCAGTGCCCTCGGACGTCACCCGGATCGCCCTGGCCGGGCAGTACCGGACGCAGCTGCGGCACTTGCGGCACGCGTCCTCGTAGTGCTGGATGAGGAAGCCGCCGGGCGCGCCGCGACGGGCCGGACGGCGATCCGGCCGGGCCTCCGGCTCCTTCGGTGACGGATGTGGCACCGCGTCCCTCCCGCCCGGTCACACGGACAGCATACGCCCGACGCCCGCGTGCCGCATCGCCGTCAGCAGCGGCCAGCCCAGCCCGTAGACGACGACCGCCTCGGAGACCCCGATCGCGGCCACCCCGAACAGGTACATCGGCAGCCAGGCGCCTTCGAGGTCCACGCCGAGCAGCGGGGTGCGGTACAGGCCCGCGCCGGCCAGGACGATCGGCAGGTACGCGGGAACGACGAGCGCGTTGAACAGCACGGGGCCGGCGAGTGCCAGAGCGGTCCTGTCCCGGAAGCGCCACGTCCACAGCGCGCCGGCGAGCGTGGCCGCCGAGCCGAGGACCACGTCGAACCAGGCGAGCGGGGTGGCGCTCAGGTTGAACGCGTTCGCGACCGCGCAGCCGAGCGTCAGGCCGGCGGCTGCCGCCGGGGTCAGCGCGGCGACCACCGTCACCGCCTCGCTCGGACGGAACTGCACGAGCCCCCAGCCCAGAGCGCCCGGGAACTGCAGCACGACGAGCGTCAGCGCGGCGTAGAGCGCGGCGATGACCCCGGCCTGTGCGACGTAGGCGGCGCTCCGCTTGTGCAGGATCCGACGACCCCCTCGGCATCGGGCGTGCGAGCGTGCGGGTATCCTAGCACGCCCGACCGGTCCGGGTGCGGGGGAACGGGCGGTCCGGCGGGCGTCAGGACGGAAGGTGCGGCTGGCGGCGCGCGGCCTCGGAGAACAGGCCCGTCATCCCGGCGGTCCGCTTGGCGTCGAACACGTCGAGGAACGCGCGGGCGGCCTTGGGGTCGAACTGCGTCCCGATGCCGCGGAACAGCTCGTCCCGGGCCTCGGTCAACGTCATCCCCGTGCGGTACGGCGTCGTGTGCGTCATCGCGTCGAACGAGTCCGCGACGCACAGGATCCTCGCGAGCAGCGGGATGTCGGCGCCGGCAAGTCCCATCGGGTAGCCGCGACCGTCCCACCTCTCGTGGTGGTGAAGGATGATCGGGGCGATGGCGTTGAGGAAGTCGATCTGCTCGAGCAGGCCGGCGCCTATCTCCGAGTGCATCCGCACCTTCTGCATCTCCTCCGGCGAGAGCTTGGAGGGCTTCAGGAGGATCTCCCCCGACAGGCCGATCTTGCCGACGTCGTGCAGGAGGCCGGCGAAGCGCAGCAGCTCGACCTCCTCGAGGGTGAGCTCCATCTGCTCGGCGATGGCCATGGCATAGTCCATGACGCGCTCCGAGTGCCCGTTCTCGCGGTACTCGCCGGCATCGAGGGCGGCCGAGAGCGCCGCGATCGTGCGTGCGTAGTCGGTGCGCAGGCGCCCGAACAGCACGGCGCGATCCACCGCGATGGCCACGTGATCCGCGAGGCGGTTCAGGAGTCGCTCGGCGTGCGCGTCGAACGAACCGGGCTCGGCTGAGGCCGCGAACAGAAAGCCGATGACCACACCCCTGGCCATCAGCGGCGCGGACAGGACGCTCCAGTCCGGGTGGCTCCCTCCGCCGCGCACCTCCCCGAGATGTGCGACGTACGTGCGCACGAAGCCGTCGTCGCAGGGCAGGCCCACGGCCTCCTCGAGAACCGCGTCGACGTCGGCCTCGCTCACTACGGAGCGGACGACGACGGTCACGCGCTCGAGACCGTGCCCGGTCATCGCGATCCCACCGAGATCGAAGTCGAGCGCCTTGTCCATGATGCTCGCCGTCACGGTGATGATCTCCTCGATCCCGATGTCGCCGTGGATGATGCGCGCCACCTCGTTGAGCTGGACCAACTCGATCAACTCGCGCCGCTCGCCCTCGTGGACCTTCGCCCTGTCCAGTGCCGACGCGGCGAACTCGGCGTAGCGCTCGACCAGGCCGATGTCCTCCGCGCCGAGCGAGCGGTCCGGGTCGGTGAACCCGAACGACAGTACGCCCACCGTCTCCCCGGCGCGATGCAACGGTGAGGAGATCGACGCGACGACGGGATGCCCGCCGGTACTCGGCCACCCTGCGCCGCCGGTGAGCAGTACCGAGCGTCCGGTCTGTGCCACGCGGCCGGGAACCCCGTCGCCCACGCGGCACGTCGCCCCGGGGGCCGCCGTGCGGTTCGAGCCCCTCGTCGCGGCGACCTCGAGCACGTCCGTGCCGGGCCGCCGGATCATCAGACAGGCGTCCTGGGCGTCGAGAAGCCGGGTCCCCCGCTCCAGCACGACGGCCGGAAGATCCCGATATCCCACCAGCGTGTCCGCGAAATCGCGCCCGGCATCGACGAGCGATCCAAGCTCGGCGATCCGGCGCTCGGACTCCGCGCCCTCCGCGCACGCTCCCGCGACCCCTCTCGCCTGCGCCGCCACGAGCTCGGTGAAGCGGAGCGCCTTGCGAGCCGAGTGCACCGGGACGTCGCGGACGGCCAGGCGCGCCTCGGACTCGCTCGATCCGCGGGCGACGAGCTGCTCGAACAGGCGGCGGCGCTCGCGGGTCGAGGTGACGAAGCCCTCCACGATGACATGCAGGCTGGAGGGACCGGGGATCTCGACCGGAGCGACGAAGCAGGGCATGCCCAAGCGGCAGGCGACCTTGGAGATGTCATGAGCGGCCGCCTCGGGGATCTCGTCGAAGCACTCCAGCAGACCGGTGGAACCGCCGTCCGAGAGCAGACCACAGTAGGCACCGCGCGGTCCCGCGTGGACGATCGCGCCGGAGGAGAGGTCGGCGACCGTGACGGCGATGCCGAGCGTGTCGAACAGCGCGTCGGTGAAGACGCGCCACTGCTCCGACGCGAATGCGTCCTCCGGTCGTGCGGTCTTCGGTGGCACAGTGCTCCAGCGGTTCCCGGGACCACATGGTCCTTCAGCGTCCTATCGGTGTATCGGACACAACGCTGTAGCCCGAACTTCGGATGCGGCCGTTCGTGCGTGACGGGATGCCGCCCGTCGCAGCGGCTCGTGACGGCCATCACGGTAGCGAGGGGGATCGGCCGCGCGCGATCACTCGCGGCTGCGGGGCAGGCGGATGGTGAAGGTGGCGCCCACTCCTTCAACGCTGTGGACATCGATGGTGCCGCCGGATGCCCGGACGATGCGTTTGGCGATCGCGAGCCCGAGGCCGAAACCGCCGGTCTCCTTGGAGCGCGAGGAGTCGGAGCGGTAGAAACGGTCGAAGATGTTCGGGAGATCCGCCTCGGGGATCCCCGGACCCGTGTCCGCGACCTCGATGACCACCTGGTCCCGCCGCCGCCTGGTCGTCACCGAGACGTCCCCGCCGGACGGCGTGTACTTGGCCGCGTTGTCGACGAGGATGCTGATGACCTCCTCGATGCGCTCCGGATCGCCCACGAGCGTGAGCTGCCCCTCCTCGGGGCCGACGAACTCGAGCTGTTTGTCGATATAGCGTGTGGCGGCGTCCGCCAGCACTTCACGGCAGCGCGCGTTGATGTCGAACCGCAAGTGCTTCAACTCGATCTCGCGATCGGTGCGGATGAGGGAGAGCATGTCCGAGCACAGGCGCGCCATCCTGCGTGACTCGCGATCGATCGCTCTCAGCGCCTCATCGCGCAGGTCGGCGTCCTCGGCCCCCCACACCCGCAGGATGTTCACGTAGCCGCGTATGCCCGCGACCGGCGTCGCGAGCTCGTGGGAAGCGTCGGCGATGAATCGCGTCTGGGCCTCCGCCCGCCTCCTGAGCCGCCCGATCAGCGAGTTGACCGACCGTGCGAGCTCGGCGATCTCGTGGTTGCCCGGAACGGGGAGCTGCACGTCGAGTTCGCCCGCCTCGATCGCGTCGGCGGCATGCCTCAGTTGGTCGACGAGGCGCAAGACGTACCAAACGCCCAGCTGCATGACGAGCACCATGATCGAGGTCGACACGGCCCCGAGGGAGAGCATCTCGACGCGCACGGAATCGATGAGCGCCTCCTCGCGGAGGGGAAGGTAGACGACGTCGAGGACCCCCGCCGATCCATCCGGCAGTTCGACCGGCA
>PNNM01000023.1 GCA_013824215.1 Coriobacteriaceae bacterium | reverse complement strand
TAGAGGGCTCCGGACACAGGCTGGCCGAGCGACTCGACCGCGACCTCGTGCTGCCACCCATGGCCGAAGTCGTAGTCGTAGGTGAACCGGCGCACTCCGGCGCGGAACAGGTCGCCGAGCACGATGTCCGCCTCGGGTAGGGTGTCATCGAGGTCGTCCCACGAGTCGGCGCCATCAGCGTACCGCCGCCCCTCGATCTCATACGCGTGCAAGTGGTAGTCGAGCCAGCCCATCGCGGTGTTGAGCACGGCGTGCAGCTGCTCGAGCGTGAGCGACGCCGGCACTTCGAGCCGCCGCCAGACCGGTGGCGTGGTCCCCGAGAGCGTGATCTTGAGGGCGACGACCGCGTCGTCCGGGGAAACGGGGTCGGCGGTCGGCGCGAGAGCGAGGTCGAACGCGACGGCTGAGTCGAACAGCGGAGTGACCCGCCACCGCGGAGGCCCCTCGCCCTGCTCCGGATCCTCTGGCTCGCGCGCGAGCAGGCCGAAGTCCCACAGGGGTTCCAGCAGTCTGCGTTGCACGGCTCGCGGCAGGGCGTCCGGTCCGCCCGGGAATCGCGCCAGCCTCCCCCAGATGGTCGGGTCCGAGACGATGCGCGGGGCGATCTCGTCGGTGGTGGCGCCCTCGGAGGCGATGTGGCGCACGGACCAGAGTGCGTGCACGCAGTGCGCTTGCATGTCACGATCCTCAGGGCCGAACCCGACGAATGCCCAGTTCAGGCGGCCGAGATAGGACCGAAGCAGCAGACCGAACAGCTCGCCCGCGCAGGCGGGGCTGAGCAGGCGCTTGCCGAGCCGGGTCGCGTGAAAGGCGCCCTTGCGGCGGTTCACGAGGCCGGCGACTTCCATCAGGTTCCTCAACACGTAGAGGCGCGACACGTCCATCTCATCCAGCACTCGGCGATCCAGGAAGATCTCCGTGTACCCGGGCGGCCAGGTCATCTCAGCCACCATGCGCGCGACGAACTTGCGGTTGAGGTTCTTCATCTCGGCCGTCGCCTTCGCGGGCTGCTCGGCGAGGGCGGCGAGGAGCAGTCGCGCATCGGCGAGCGTGCGGGACCCCGGGAACGCATCGAGTCCGAGGGAGGTGTCGATGCGCAGCACGCCGCCCGAGTCGAGCGGATCGGCCGACATGAGACGCCGCTCTTGGGCGGGGACGATGACGGATGACATGGGATCCTCTCTCGGTCGGGTCGCGGGGAGCGGTTCGCTCGCAGTCTACAACGAGCCGGGACAGCACACGCGAGCCGTGGCCATGTTCCGCAGCAGGGATGCAGGGCGTGAGCTGGCGAGTTTGGCGGATTATCGAGTTGGACAAGGTTTATCAGACAACGATAAACTGTGTTCAACTTGTCAAAGGGGGGCCTGATTGGATCCGCGCAAGAACCCGTATGCGCCCGGAGCGGGTACGAAACCGCCAGCCTTGGTCGGCCGCGACGAGCAGGTCGAGTCATTCGACGTGCTGCTGGAGCGTCTGGAGAACGGCTACTCCGAGCAGTCGATGATCATCACCGGCCTGCGCGGCGTCGGCAAGACGGTGTTGCTCGACGTCTTTCGCGAGAAGGCCGAGGTCCGCGGATGGGCCACCGTCGAATGGGAAGTCGAGAAGAACGCGCCGTTCGGGCCGAAGATGGCCGCGCAGGCACGGCGGGCGCTCCTCCAGATCGCTCCGAAGGCCAAGTGGAGCGAACGGGCCAAGCGGGCCGCATCGATCCTCAAGTCGTTCACGCTCACCTTCAACCCCGACGGCAGTATGACGGCCGGGCTCGACGTCGAGGCGTTCGCGGGCGCCGGTGACAGCGGTTCCCTCGGCGATGATCTGGCGGACCTCTTCGTCTCCCTGGGCGAGGCGGCCCGCGAGCACGGCGTCGGGGTCGTCTTCCTGATGGACGAGATCCAGTACCTGAGGTCGGCGGAACTCGAGGCGCTCATCACGGCGCTCCATCGGTGCTCTCGGCGTTCGCTGGCCGTGACCTTGGTGGGTGCGGGTCTCCCGCAGATGCCTCGGCTTGCCGGGGAAGCCAAGTCGTACAGCGAACGGCTCTTCCGGTTCCCGGCTATCGGCGCGCTCGACCCAACAACGCACGCAATGGACGCGCTGATCCTGCCCGCTCGAGAACGCGGCGTCGAATACGAGCCGAAAGCGATCGGATTCATCGTCGACTACACGCAGGGCTACCCCTACTTCCTGCAGGAGTACGGGAAGGTCGTCTGGGACGAGGCATCGGCATCCCCCGTGAGTGCGAAGGACGTGCGCGCCGTCCTGCCGTTGGTGGAGGCGAAGCTCGACGAGAGCTTCTTCCGCGTTCGGGCAGAACGGACGACCGAGATGGAGTTGCGGTACCTGCACGCGATGGCCGAACTCGGACCGGACCCGCACACCGCGAGTGAGGTGGCGCACCGGATCGGCCGGACGAGTGCGCAGCTCGGCCAGACTCGCTCTCGTCTGATCGACAAAGGTCTGCTGTACACGCCCGGCTACGGGTTCGCGGCGTTCACAGTGCCGCAGTTCGACCGATACATGCTGCGTGCGTACCCGGCAGCCATGGACGGGGGAAACGCGTAGATGGCGTCTTCCGCAGGCCACATCGCCGGTAGCGACGGGTGAGCTACCGTGTTTGTGGCACGAACCAGCCAGGAATGAGGTCGATGTGTGTGCTGCGGTTCAGAGACGCGGTGCTCGAGGTCGCGCGGCGTTCGCTCACAGTCCCCTCGGCTACAATGGGTCACCCCACCGCACGTCCCTGAAGGAGCCGCATCGCATGGCCACCGACAACCTGAGCGAGCCGGTCCCGTCCGAACCGGTCGACCCTCACGCCGACCTGTCCTCGGTCCTCCCGATGACCGCCGAGACCCGTGACGGCCACCTGTGGGTGGGCGGGGTCGACATGGTGGAGCTTGCGCGCGAGGCCGGCACGGCGCTCTACGTCATGGACGAGGAGCAGATCCGCCATCAGCTGCGTGAGTTCCGGAAGTGGACCACGTTCCACTGGAAGGACGTCGAGACCGTGTACGCGGCCAAGGCGTTCATGTGCAAGGCGATCTGCCGGGTCGTGCACGAGGAGGGTTGCATGGTGCTGTGCGCCAGTGGCGGAGAGCTCGCCATCGCGCTGGCCGCCGGTGTCCCCGCCTCGCGCGTCCAGGTGCACGGCAACAACAAGACGCCCGCCGAGATCCGCGAGGCTGTTCTGGCGCGCGTGGACCGGATCGTGGCGGACTCCCTGCTCGAGCTCGAGCGCATCTCGGCCGTGGCCGTCGAACTCGGCGTCGAGCAGCCGGTGCTCCTGCGGGTCACGCCAGGCATCAGGCCGGACACGCACGGCTACATCCAGACCGGCCAGGAGGACAGCAAGTTCGGCTTCGGTCTGAACCACGGCCTCGCGCTCGCGGGCGTCAAGCGCGCCTGCGAGCTGCCGGGCATCGACTTCGCCGGGCTGCACATGCACATCGGCTCGCAGATCTTCGCGCTTCAGAGCTACAGCAAGGCCATCGAGGTCATGGTGGAGTTCATGGCCGAGGTCCAGCGCGAGACGTCCTGTCCGGTGCGGGACCTCGACGTCGGCGGCGGCATCGGCATCAAGTACGGACTCGCCGACGAGCCGTCCACCATCGAGCAGTTCGGCAAGGTCGTCGTCGACGGCATCAAGGAGGAGTGCGAGCGCCACGGCCTGACCGTGCCGCGCATCCTCATCGAGCCGGGGCGCGCTGTCGTGGCGAACGCCGGCATCACGCTCTACACGGTCGGCGTGGTGAAGGACATCCCAGGCATCCGCACGTACGTGGCGGTCGACGGCGGCATGACCGACAACATCCGCCCCGCGCTCTACGGCGCGCGCTACGAGTGTCTCGTGGCCAACAAGGCCGATCAGCCGAGGACCGAGGTGGTCACGATCGCCGGCAAGCACTGCGAGACCGGCGACCTGATCGCGCGCGACACGCCGGTCCAGCCGCCTGAGACGGGGGACATCATCGCGGTGTGTGCCACGGGGGCGTACTGCCACTCCATGGCGAGCAACTACAACAAGCAGGTCAGGCCCGCTGTGGTGTTCGTGCGCGACGGTGAGGCCCGTGTGGTGGTGCGTCGCGAGACCTACGACGACCTCATGCGCTGCGACACCGAGTAGCGCGTTCGTCGCCTGCAGCACGACGCTCGCGAGCCGTGCGCGCGTTCGACCCCCGCCAGCGACCGTTCGATGTTCCCGATGGCCGCTCGAGTTCACAGCGGAACCGTTCGGCAGGTTCTCAAAGAAACCGCTTGCATCGCCCCCTGGTTGTTGTACAGTACGTCTTGCGAGGCTCTTGAGATACCGGATGGGCACTGCGGCAACGCAAGGTTCGCTCGGAGGATCAGGGGCTTCGCGCTTTGTGTGCGCGTTCTTGGCGAGCGCGCTGACCCTACCGCGACGAACGGTCGCAAGCCGAGCGGATTCCAGCCACACGAAGCCACTTGACCTCGCATGAGCGCCGCACATCCGGGAATTCCCGCGCGGTCACGCTTGGAACTGAGCCGTTCGTCATGTTGTCCAGAAAACCCCTTGAACGCTTCCCGGGTTGTTGTACAGTACGTCTTGCGAGGCTCTTGAGATACCGGATGGGCACTGCGGCAACGCAAGGTTCGCTCGGAGGATCAGGGGCTTCGCGCTTTGCGTCCATGGACATGACGAAGGCCCCGGCGCGCGCGGCAACGGGGCCTTCACGCTGCCCGGGCCTCAGGCCTCGGGTACAATGACGTCCCGGCCGCGGGCGTCCGCGGCCCCGGAGATCGGAAGGCGCGTCATGGGCACCGTGAGAGTGGGCCTCATCGGACTCGGCACCGTCGGCAGCGGCGTGGT
Source organism: Coriobacteriaceae bacterium (assembly GCA_013824215.1). Taxonomy (GTDB): domain Bacteria; phylum Actinomycetota; class Coriobacteriia; order Anaerosomatales; family D1FN1-002; genus PNNM01. Next base: position 9,343 of record PNNM01000023.1, on the reverse strand, counting down.
GGAGATCTTCTCCCGCCATCGCGAGCAGTTCCGCACGCGCGCCGGCGTCGACGTCGAACTCACGCGGGTCTGCGACCGTGACGAGGCACGCTTCGCCGCGCTCGGCCTGCCCGCCGAAGCCTGCACCGCCGATTGGCGCGCCATCGCCGAGGCAGACGACATCGACGTGGTGATCGAGCTCATCGGCGGGACCGGCATCGCCCGCGAGGTCGTGCTGGCCGCCCTGGCCGCCGGAAAGAGCGTGGTCACCGCCAACAAGGCACTGCTCGCGAGCAACGGCGAGGAGGTCATGGAGGCCGCGGCCGCCTCGGGAGTCGACATCATGTTCGAGGCGAGCGTGGGCGGCGGCATCCCCATCATCGGCCCGCTGAAGCACTCGCTCACCGGCAACGAGATCGCCTCGGTGTACGGGATCGTCAACGGGACCACCAACTATATGCTGACCCGCATGGCCGACGACGGCCTCGACTACGCGACCGCGCTCGCGGAGGCGCAGGCGAAGGGCTTCGCCGAGGCCGACCCGACCGCGGATGTGGACGGCCTGGACGCCGCTGCCAAGATCGCCATCCTGGCCTCCATCGCGTTCAACTCGCGCGTGATCTTCCCGCAGGTACCCGCCGAGGGCATCCGTGACATCACGCCGGCCGACATCGAGTACGCGGCCGAGATGGGCTACTCCATCAAGCTGCTCGCCATCGCGCGCCGCGTCTCCGGCGGGATCGATGTCCGTGTCCACCCGACGATGATCCCGACCTCGCACCCGCTCGCCTCGGTCAACGGCGTCTACAACGCCATCTACGTCGTGGGCGACGCGGTGGGCGAGACGATGTTCTTCGGCGAGGGCGCCGGTTCGCTCCCGGCGGCCTCGGCTGTCGCGGGCGACGTCATCGAGGTCGCGCGCCACATCGGCTCCGGCTCGCTCGGCGCCACGGGGTGCACCTGCACCGAGCACCTGCGCGTACGCGAGATCGGCGAGCTGGAGACGTCGTACTACATCCGCATGCTGGTCGCGGACCGTCCCGGCGTGCTGGCCACCACCGCCAAGGTGTTCGGCGACCATGGCGTGTCGCTCGCGTCCGTGATCCAGAAGGCCGCCTCCTCCGACGCCGCCGAGCTCGTCTACGTCACGCACCGCGCGTGTGAGGCGGAGGTGCGCGCCGCCCTGGCCGAGTTCGACGCGCTCGAGGTCGTGCGCGAGGTCGCCGCCGTCATCCGCGTCCAGGAGCTGTAGGCCGCGCCATGCGCGCGTCGGTGCGTGTTCCGGCGACCTCCGCGAACCTCGGTCCCGGGTTCGACTCCTTCGGGCTCGCGCTCGCCCTGCACGACACCTTCTCGGCCGAGCCGGCGGAGCGCTGGGCGGTCGAGATCGTGGGCGAGGGCGCGCACTGCCTGCCCACCGGCCAGTCGAGCGCGGTCGTCGTGGCGATGAAGCGGGCGATGGCTGAGGCCGGCGAGACCGCCGCCGCCGCGCACGTCTTCTGCGACAACCGCGTGCCCACGGGGCGCGGGCTCGGCTCCTCGGCAGCGGCGATCGTGGGCGGCCTGATGCTCGGTTTCGCGCTGGCGAGGGAGTCCGCGGAACGAGAGCGCGTCTTCGAGCTCGCCGCGGAGATCGAGGGGCATCCCGACAACGTGGCGGCGGCCATCTTCGGCGGATTCACCGTCTGCTGGACCGAGGACGGACGACCGCGTTGCGAGCGGCTCGGACCCGCCGGTGGGCTCGCGGTCGTGTACGTGCCTCCCTGCGGGGAGTTGCGCACCTCCGAGTCGCGGCGCCTGTTGCCCGAGTCGGTGCCGCACGCCGACGGCGCCTTCAACCTCTCGCACGCGGCCCTGCTCGCGAGCGGCCTTGCGCTCGGGCGGGCGGACCTGGTGCGCTCGGGTCTCGCCGACCGCCTGCACGAGCAGTACCGGGTGGCCGCGGTCCCGGACTTCGTGGCGGTGCGCGACGCGCTGGTCGAGGCGGGCGCGGACGGAGCGGCGCTGTCGGGTGCGGGTCCCGGCGTGGTCGGGCTCGTGACCGGCGCCGACGACCCTCTCGCGTATCAGCGCGCGGAGGCGGTGGCCCACAAGGCCGCGACGCTCCTTGTAGGCTCCGAGGAGCGGGGCACGCCGATCGCGCTGGCGGTGGACCGCGAAGGTGCCGTCGCCGAGTCCGGCGCGCAAGCGTGAACGCTATCCTGTAGAGGATCTGCCCGGCATGCGCCGATAGGGGGAGCGCACGTGGCCGACGAGGTGACCTCCGCGCGACCGTCGCTGGCGCCGGCCGTCGTGGGTGTGCTCGTGGCATGCGCCGCCGCGGCGGTGCTCACGCTCGCGGACGGCCTGCCCGTTCTCGCGCGAGGGCCGCTCGGTGTGCTCGTGGCGGGCGTGCTCGTGGGCGCGATCCTCGCGTCCCCCGAGGCTGGCGTCTACGCGGTCGTGGCCACCGCGCCCCTGCGCGACCTCGGGCAGGTATGGTCCGGCGCGCCGGTGACGTTCATGCACGTCGCGCTCGCGGCGGGCGTCCTGTCTTGGGGTTGGCGCGCGCTGCGCGGCAACACGGACGAGCGGCGCGCTCCCGGACCGCTCGCCCTCGCGCTCGCTCTGCCCTTCGTCGCGGCGCTGGCCACGATGCCGACCTCGCTCGAGGCGCCGAAGTCCGCCTGGTACTCCCTGCGCCTGCTCGGCCTGTGGGTCGGCTCGGTCTACGTCGTCTCGCAGGTGCGCACCGCCGAGCGCCTACGCCGGACGCTCGCGGTGCTCGTGGGTACGGGCGCGGCGCTGGCGGCCTTGGCGATGGTCCAGCGCACGCTGCCCTATTCTGGCCTCGCCCGGATCCACGTGAGCACGAATGTCGCCGGCGTCGACGTGGTGCGTCCGGCGGCGTTCTACCTCGACCCGAACTTCCTCGCGTGCCTGCTCGCGGCGGCAGCGTGCGCCGCGCTCGTGCTCGTGGCGCAGTCACCGACTTGGCACCGGGCGGCGCCCTGGCTCGCTGGCGCCGCGGTGTGTCTCGGGGGCGTGCTGGTGACGCTCTCGCGCACCGGCATCGTCGTGTTCGCGGTGGGTCTGGCCGTGGTCGCGCTCACCGCGCCCCGGCGGAGGCGTGTGGTGCTCGTCGCGGCGGTCGTCGCCGTCGCGGTGGCGGGCGTGCTGCTCGTTCCGCTCGCGGTTGAGCGCGCGCTCACCATCGGCGATACCGGGGGCGACGCGTCCATCGCGACCCGCACACTCATGCTGGAGTCCACCATCGACATGCTCGGAGAGTACTGGGTGAGGGGCACGGGGCTCACCGCCTTCGAGAAGGCGTATCCGGACTACGCGCGCGCCGGGGCGATCGAGCGCGTGACGCGCCCGCACCAGCTCCCGCTCGCGATGTGGGCCGAGATGGGGCTGCCGGGCCTGCTCGCCGAAGTGGCGATCGTGATCGCCGCCGCGTGGGCCTTCGGATTGCGCAAACGCCAGGGGTGGCGCGTGGAGGACTCCGCGGTGCTCGCGGTGCTCGCCGTGCTCGCTACGGGGACGCTCTTCCAGTACTTCATGTACTTCGAGCCGTTCTGGTTCGCCTTGGCGCTCGTCGCGGCGATGCCGGATCGGAAAGTGGTGCACGCGCGGACTTGACCGACGAGCCTGCTCAAGGGGAATATCGAGAGTGCGCCGGGTCCCCGGTGCGCATCCCGAACCGGTAAGGAGCCTCCGTGGAGGATCGCCCGCCGCTTCCGCCCGAGATACCGCCGCAGCCCGCCGGCGCGCCGTCCTACGCGCCCTACGCCGCCCCGCCGCCCGAACGCGGCCGCGGCTGGATCTGGGCGCTCATCATCGTGCTCGGCATCATGGGAACGATCGGCGCGTGCTCGTGGGGGATGTACGCGGCCATCAGCCAGGACTCCCTGCCGGTGGGCGACGCGGTCGCGGTCATCCACCTCGACGGCACCATCGCTGGCACGGGCAGCACGCTCGACGGCGTCTCCACGCCCGAGCGCCTTCTGCGCGAGCTGCGGGAGGCCGAGGACGACTCGGCGGTCAAAGCCGTCCTGATCCGCATCGACTCGCCGGGCGGCACGGTCGCCGCCTCGGAGGAGATCGCCACCACCGTGGCGCGCATGGACAAGCCGGTCGTGGCCAGCATCGGCGACGTGGGCGCCTCGGGCGCCTACATGATCGCTTCGCAGTGCGACGAGATCGTGGCGAACCCGACCTCCTCGGTGGGCAGCATCGGGGTCATCATGCAGATCCCCAACATGGCGAAGCTGATGGAGAAGATCGGCGTCGACTTCATCGTGCTCACGCGCGGTGAGCTGAAGGACGCCGGCAGCCCGTGGCGCAGCGTCACGGCCTCGGAGATGGCGTACTTCGACGAGGGCATGGACGTGGCCTACGACCGCTTCATCGACCTGGTCGCCAAGGGCCGCAAGATGCAGCCGGCGAAGGTGCGTACGCTCGCGAGCGGCCGCATCTGGATGGCCAGCGAGGCGAAGGGTCTCGGGCTCGTCGACACGCTCGGTACTTACGACGACGCGATGGCGGCCGCGGCGAAGCGCGGCGGCATCGACGGAGACCCGCGCGTCGTGACGTACGAGGAGACGCAGTTCGAGGATCTGCTGTCCAGCGCGATCGGGCTGGCCTCCCGTCTCGGCGGGCTCGGGGCGGTCGCGGACTCGAACGGCCCGGCGCTGCCGCAGTAGCTGGCGGGACTGCGGCGCTGTCCTTCTTTTCGGGGGTGAGCCGACAAGTTGCCCGAGGGACCCTTGCGCATAGCGCACATCTCGGACCTGCACTGCGGGTCCATCTACCACATCCCGAGCCTCGCCATGCGCGTCGTCGACGAGCTGAACGAGCTCGCTCCGGACGTCGTGGTCGTCACCGGCGACCTGTCGGACATGGGATTCCGCCAGGAGTTCAAGGCGGCGCAGCGCCTCATCACGCGCATCGAGTGCGCGAACAAGCTGGTCCTGCCGGGTAACCACGACGCGCGCAACGTGGGCGAGGAGCACTTCATCGAGCTGTTCGGCGACCTCGACTCGGAGATGTCGATCGGCGGCACACGGCTGATCGGCCTCGACTCCACCGAACCGGACCTCGACCACGGCCGCATCGGGCGGCAGCGCTGCCACGCGCTCGTGGAGCAGTTCGCGGACCCCGACGAGTTCAAGGTCGTCGCGATGCACCACCACCTGGTACCGGTGCCAGGCACTGGTCGCGAGCGCAACATCATCTACGACGCCGGGGACGTGCTCCGCACGCTGGCCAGTTGCGGCACGGACCTCGTGCTGTGCGGCCACAAGCACGTGCCCAACGTCTGGCGTCTCGAGGACATGCTGATCGTGAACGCCGGCACGGCCTGCTCGCACCGCCTGCGCGGCAAGGTGCGCCCGAGCTACAACATCCTCGAGATCTTCGCCGACGGGCGCGTGCGCGTCACCCAGAAGCAGCCGTTCGGCGAGGCCGAGGTGGTCGCCGACTTCCGCGACATCCACCGCCACCAGTGCCGTTGGGTGCCGACGGCCGACTTCGACGTCGCCGAGGAGGTCGAGCCGTGAGCCGAGTGGTCGCGCTGATCGACGGCGAGCACTACCCGCCGGTGGTGCGGGCGGCGCTCGATGCGTTGCGCGAGGAGCACGAGGTGGTTGCGGCCGTCTTCCTCGGCGGGACCGAGAAGGTCGAGGGGGACGCCGACGCCGCGTACGGCGTGCCGCTGCTGTGCCGTGCGGACCCCGCCGCCGGCATCGCCGAGGCCGTGACCGAGCACGGAGCGGAGGCCGTCTACGATCTGTCCGACGAGCCGGTCGTCTCCTCGGCGGACCGCTTCCGGCTCGCGGGCGCGGCCCTGAGCGCGGGTGCGGCCTACGTCGGCGCCGACTTCCGCTTCGAGCCGCCGCGTGCGCACGCGATCACACGCACCCCGACGCTCGCGATCGTGGGCACCGGCAAGCGCGTCGGCAAGACCGCGATCTCGGCGTACGTGGCGCGGTGTCTGAAGGCCGCCGGTCTCGACATCGCGGTACTCGCCATGGGGCGGGGCGGACCCGCCGAGCCCGAGGTCATCCACGGCGAGACTGTGCGGCTGACGACAGCGGACCTGCTGGCGCTGGCCGCCAAGGGCGCCCACGCCGCCTCGGACAACTACGAGGACGCGGTGATGAGCCGCGTGACCACCGTGGGCTGCCGGCGCTGCGGCGGCGGCATGGCCGGCGAGACGTTCTTCAGCAACGTCGCCGAGGGCGCCGCGGTGGCGGACTGCCTGGGCAAGGAACTGATCCTCCTGGAGGGCTCCGGCGCGGCCGTCCCGCCGGTGCACGCGGACGCGACCGTGCTCGTCATCGGCGCCGGGCGCGGGGAGACTTACGTGCGCGACTACTTCGGCCCGTACCGGCTGGCCGCCGCGGACCTCGTGGTGCTGGCTGGCGCGGAGGAGCCCGAGGCCTCCGCGGCCGCTGTCGAGGCGCTGCGGAGCGCTGTCGACGAGCTTGCGCCCGGGGTGCCGTGCGTCGCGGTCACCTTCCGGCCCGGTCCGATCGAGCCGGTCGCGGGCAAGCGAGCCTTCTTCGTCACCACCGCGCGGCCTCTGCTGGCCGGACGGCTCGCCGAGCACCTGCAGAGCGATCACGGCGTGCATGTGGTGGGCGTCTCCTCGAACCTGAGCGACCGGGCGCGCCTGCGCGAGGAGTTGCGCGCGGCGTCCGGATCCTTCGACGTCCTGCTGACAGAGCTGAAGGCCGCCGCCATCGACGTGGTCGCGGCGGCCGGCGAGGAGGCGGGCGTCCCCACGGTGCTCTGCGACAACGTGCCGCTCGTCACCGATGGCCAGGATCTCGGGGCGCTGGCCCAGGACATGGCGCGCACGGCGATCGAGCGCGGACGGGCGAGAGGGGCCGGGCGGTGACCGAGAGAGGCACGAACGACCCGATCTTCATCTCCGAGCGACGGCACGGCCTCCCGTTCAGCAAGGGTCTGCTCGCGCAGTCGTTCTCGGCGACGGGACTGCCTCCCGGCAAGTCGTACCAGGTAGCCACGTCGGTCCAGGACGCGCTGCGCGAGCGCGGCGAGCTGAACGTGTCGATGGACCGCCTGCAGGAGATCGCGCTGGAGACGCTCGAGCGCATGGCGGGCGCCGAGTTCGCGCGGCGCTACCGCAAGATGAACGGGCTGGCCAAGCTCGACCGGCCGCTCGTGGTGATGATCGGAGGCACCACCGGGGTGGGCAAGTCCACCATCGCCTCGGAAGTGGCCCACCGGCTCGGCATCACGCGCATCGTGTCCACCGATAGCATTCGTCAGGTCATGCGTGGTATCTTCTCCCGGGACCTCATGCCGGCGATCCACGAGAGCGCGTTCGACGCTTGGCGAGGCCTTCGAGTCCCGGTACCGCACGGTGCCGATCCCGTGATCGTAGGCTTCCGCGAGCAGACCGCTGTCGTGGCCACGGGCGTGCAGGCCATCATCGACCGGGCCGTCCACGAGAGTGAGAGCCTGGTCCTCGAGGGCATCCACCTCGTGCCCGGGTACACGGAGCACTCGTCGTTCGGAGACGCGTGGGTCGTGCAGATGGTCATCGTGGTGGACGACGAGGATGCGCACCGAAGCCATTTCTACATCCGAGAGGTGCAGACCGAGGGCACGCGGCCGTTCGAGCGGTACCGCGACAACTTCGACAACATCCGTCTGCTCGGGCGCTACATCGAGGACCTCGCCGTCGAGCACGGGGTCTCGGTGGTGCATAGCCAGCAGCTCGACCGGACGGTGGCCGAGACGGTCGAGCTGGTGCTCGACACGGTCATCGGGGACGACTAGAGGGCACAGCGCCGCTACACGCGGCGAAGATGAGGAAAGGGACGGGGAAGCGTGAAGTTCTTCCTGGACACCGCATCGATCTCCGAGATCGAGGAAGCAGTCTCGTGGGGCGTCGTCTCGGGCGTGACGACCAACCCGACGCTGTACGCGCGTGAGGGCGGCAAGCTCGCCGAGTTCCACGCGCACATCAAGCGCATCTGCGACATCGTGGACGGCCCCGTCTCGGCCGAGACCGTGACGCTCACGCGCGACGAGATCGTCGCCGAGGGCGAGACGCTCGCCGCGCTCGACCCGCACGTGGTGGTGAAGGTGCCGACGATGCCGGAGGGCCTCGCGGCCACGAAAGCGCTTTCCGAGCGAGGCATCGCGGTCAACATGACGCTGTGCTTCACCGTGCCGCAGGCGATCCTGGCCGCGCGCTCGGGCGCCCGCTACATCTCGCCGTTCGTGGGCCGCTTCGACGACATCTCGGAAGACGGCCTCGAGCAGCTCGGCAACACCATCGCGGCGATCGGTAACTACGAGTTCGGGCATCCCGTGGAGGTCATCGCGGCCTCCATCCGGCACCCGCAGCACGTGGTGGCCTCGGCGCTGCTCGGCGCGGACATCTGCACCGTGCCGTTCAAGGTGCTCGGCCAGTGCGTGAAGCACCCCCTCACGGATAGAGGCCTGGAATCGTTCCTGGCCGACTGGGAGAAGGTCAGGAACTCATGACGTCACGTCCACGCAAGAGAGGTCGCCGCGGCGGTGCGCCAGGCGGATACGGCGGTGAGCCCGCCGGCCCGACGATCACGCGCGCCGACCTGGAAGGCAAGACCGTCACCGAGCTCAAGACGATGGCCGAGGAGGCCGGCGTCGACGCCAAGGCGCTCAAGAAGAAGGACGAGCTGATCGAGGCGGTGCTCGAGGCCAAGGTCAAGGCTGAGGGCTTCATCGAGGTCAAGGGCATCCTCGACATCCTGCCCGAGGGCTACGGCTTCCTGCGCACCGGCGGCTATCTGCCGGGTGACGGCGACGTCTACTGTTCGATGTCGCTCGTCCGCCGCTACGAACTGCGCCGCGGCGATCTGGTGCGCGGCCAGGTGCGCCCGCCCAAGGACAACGAGAAGTACTCGGCGCTCCAGCGCGTCGACCTCGTAAACGGCAAGGAACCGGACGCCTCGCGCGGCCGCCCGAAGTTCGCGGACCTCACCCCGGTCTACCCGGACGAGCGCCTGCGCATGGAGCACGGCCACGACTTCGTCACGGCCCGCGTCATCGATCTCGTGGCGCCGATCGGCAAGGGCCAGCGCGGGCTGATCGTCTCGCCGCCGAAGGCCGGCAAGACCACGGTGCTCAAAGACATCGCCGCGTCGCTCACCGCGAACGACCCCGACGTCTACCTCATGTGCCTGCTCGTGGACGAGCGTCCCGAGGAGGTCACCGACATGGAGCGCTCGATCCAGGGCGAGGTGGTCAGCTCCACCTTCGACATGCCGAGCGACCAGCACATCGCGGTGGCCGAGCTCGTGATGGAGCGCGCCAAGCGCATGGTCGAGAGCGGCTACGACGTCGTCATCCTGCTCGACTC
>PNNM01000022.1 GCA_013824215.1 Coriobacteriaceae bacterium | reverse complement strand
CCGGGAGCTGCAGCTGGCAGCGGGTGTTGCAGACCTCGCAGGTGGTGCAGACGAGGAACGTGTCCACCATCTTCTGGTCGAACTTCTCCCGCCCTTCGATGACCTCGCGCAGGTAAAGGTACTTGCCGCGCGGCGAGTGGCTCATCCAGCCGCGGCCCGAGTACTCCTCGCAGGTGGGCACGCAGTATCCGCACTGGGCGCAGGCATAAGCGTAGAAGGCCACCTGCGCGGGGATGCCGTTGATGTCGCGCGCACCGACCATGTCGCCGGTGGGCGCCTTGGCCGCGTTGGCGATCGGCCGGACCAGCGGCTCCATCGCAGCCGCTGTACCCATGAGCACGTCGATCATCCCCGTGCCGAGGACCTTGTTCGGGTTCATGAAGCCGCGCGGGTCCGACTTCGCCTTGAACTCGGTGAGCGCGCGAACCTTGTCCGCGCCCAGCACGCCGGCGGCTTCGCGGCGGAAGTACAGCCCGGTCGAGTAGGCCGCTCCGCCGTGGCGCTTGGCGATCGCGATGACCGACAGCGAGAGGGCGAACGCGGCGTTGAACGCGAACGTGCGCTGGTCGTGCGGGATGAAACCCAGCAGAACGACCTGGTCGCCCTTCCCGATCATGCCCTCGAGCACGAACGGCTGCTCGATCTTCTCGTCGATCTCACCCAGGACCGCAGCCGTCTCAGCCAGCGGCACGACGACCTCGGTCGGGATGATCGACGGGCCGATGCGCTTGAGGCGCATGGGAGCGAAACGCTGCTCCCACTCGTGCTCGGCGACCTCGGATCCGAGGTCCGCGCCGCCGTTCGCAGCGACGATCCGCGCGAGCGGCGCATCCATCGCGTCTCTGCGGGAAGCGGGATACGCGACGATCATGGCGTACGCCTCCGGAAGTTCCGGCTCGACGTGCACCATCTCGTTCTCGTAGGGGTGTCCGTGACGGTGCGGCAAGCGCTTCTTCAGCCGGAGGGACTCGGGGTTGAGGAACGTCACGGACCACAGCGGGAGCCCGGCCGCGCCGGCCTCCTGCATCGTCTTCTGCAGCGACGCCGCGTCCGGGAACGAGAACACACGGTGTGTCTCGGGTCCGAGGGCGCGGAGCAGGAACGTGAGCTCGGTGATGATGCCGGTGATGCCTTCGGCGTCGGCGACGTACGTCCGCAGGTCGTCCCCGTCGAAGTCGCGCACGCTGCCGTCGGGCAGGACGACGCGGGCCGAGACGACGTTCTCCTTGAAAGTGCCGTACTCGTACGAGCCGAAGCCGGAACCGCCCTGGGCGAGCCAACCGCCCACCGTGGACGACGGCAGGGACGAGGGATACAGCCGCAGATCGAGGCCCTGCTTGTTGAGCTCCTTCTGCAGGGGCTCCCAGAGCGCGGCGGCCTGGACCGTCGCGGTCATCGCGGTGGGGTCGACAGACAGGAGCCGGCTCATGCCGGACATGTCCACGACCACAGCGCCCTGCTCGGGCAGGACGCCGCCATAGCCGGAGGTGGAGGCGGCCCTGGGAACGAGCCGCAACCCCTCGCGCAGGGCGAGCTTTACGACGTCGATGACCTGGGCCTCGTCCCTCGGGCGGACCACCGCCCCGGCGATGCCCGCCGGCACGAATGGCTTGACGAGCTTGGGGAGCGCACCGATGTCCGCCGAGTACAGCTTGCGCTCCACCCGGTCGAACCTCACCCGATCGCCGAATATCAGCTCGAGTCCTGCACGTGCGCTCTCATTGACCGAGGCCATCGTTCCCTCATCCTTCCCACGCTTGCGAACGGCTTCACAAACTCCGTTCCGTCGGTGCTGTCAGGGGTATACCGGCATGTACCCACACGATACCCCCGTAGGTATCGGCACGTCAATGTGCCGGGTTGAGGCGTGCTACCATTCTGCGACCCGATGGCGGACGAGGAGACGGCATGCGCGCTGTCCTGTTCGATCTCGACGGCACGCTGCTCGACATCGACACGAGCGAGTTCGTCGGGCGCTACTTCGCTGCGCTCCGCGGTACGATGAGCGAGGTCGCGGGCGAGGCGGCGGACTCGGCGATGACGGCGCTCGTGGACGCCACGGCCGCCATGTCCGAGCCGCACCCCGGCCGCACCAACAAGGACGTCTTCGCGGAGCGCTTCCTCGCCTCGACCGGCATCGATCTCGACGAGAGCTGGCCCGCGTTCGAGCGCTTCTACCGCGACGAGTTCCCGCTGCTTCGGGCCGGCGCGCGCGCCCGTGATGGCGCGGCTGAGGCTGTGAAGACGGCGCGGGGCCTCGGACTGCAACTCGCCGTGGCCACGAACCCGATCTTCCCCCGCGTCGCGATCGACCACCGCATCGCCTGGACGGAGATACCCGGACTCAACGACGTGCTCGTCACCAGCTATGAGGTCATGCACGCCACCAAGCCGCAGGCCGCCTACTACCGGGAGGTCGCCGAGATGCTGGGCGTCCTTCCCGAGGAATGCCTGATGGTGGGCGACGACGCGGGGCTGGACATGAGCGCCGCCGACGCCGGGATGCGTACCCTGTTCGTGGGCGAGGGGCCTGCCGAAGCCGACTGGCGCGGCGAGATGGGCGACCTCACGTCGCTGCTCCCGCGGCTCACAGGGATCTGATGGTCACTCCCATTTGCGACGGATGAGCGCGACCCATGCCCCGTCGAGGCGCTGGTCGTAGAAGTACTCGAACCGGCCTCGGGTCTCCCTGCGCAGATCGATCTGATAACCCAAGCCGGCGGGCTCGTGGTCCAGAACGACGACGAGGCTGTCCTCGCAGTCCAGCTCCATCATCTTCTCGAGCATCGCGAAGACGATGGGGCGCCTGAACTCGGGAGCCAGACCCCTCACGTCGAGGAGGACGCCGTTCGGCGCCCCCGTCACCATCCGGACGCCCGACGCGCTCGCGCGCACCGGTCCCCGATCCCTCATGGCTTCGCTCACGAACCGCCGTCTTCCTCGTTCTCATACAGCTCTGCCAGCTCCGCGCCGGCGCACTCGGCGGTCTGCTTGGCGGTCAGCTCGTCGCGGTCGCCGTCGCACAGTTCGCTGACCTCGTCGGCCTCGACTCCCCCCGATCGGGGCCTGCCGTCGAGCCCGCCGCCGTCTGTCTCCTGCTCTTCGTCGGCCATGTCGGCTGTCCCTCTTCCTGCTGCCCATGCGGCGCGAGGACATCGAGACATCCTTGGCTGAGCCACCGCCGCATGGGTGTAGGATACATCCAGGACGCGCGGATTCCTCTTTTTCGGAGCGCCGCGCAGGTGCGTCCGGGTGTCGAGGGCGCGCTGGGGGACCTGTGAGCAACGAGGAGGCGATCCGCTTTCCCGTGTGGGTAGAGCCGTCCATGAGCTCTCAGCACCGAGACGACCGGCACGTCTTCCCGCTCCCCGGCTCCCCCTCACCGACGACACGCGCGGCGTCTCGTGCGCGCGCGTCCGAAGTCGGGTCACCGGATACCCGCGTCGCCTGCCTCGGCACGATGGGTATCTTCCGTTCGAGCCGACATACCGTGCGGCTCGCCACGATCGCAGAAGGGGGGATCGCCGGGTCCTGAACCGACAAGGCGCGCCTTCGCGGAGCACCCGGATGCGCGCCGCACTTGTCAGATGAACGATCGCGTCAAGGAGGTGTTATCGCATGGTGAAGGAGGAAGACAGCGCGCTGTACGCACTGCTGGACAGCCGTGGCGTGTCGCGTCGCGATTTCCTCAAGTACTGCGGATCGGTGGCCGCTCTGCTCGGCCTCAGCGAGCTGGCCGCCCCGCAGATCGCGGCAGCCGTCGAGAAGGCGGGCAAGCTCACGCCGACCCTGTGGCTGGCGGAGGGCCTGTGCACCGGCTGTACCGAGTCGATGGCGCAGGTGGACACGCCGGACGTCCCCGCCATCGTCCTCGACTACCTCTCAGTGAACTACTGGGAGACGGTCATGGCCGCCGCAGGCGAAGCAGCGGAGAAGAACATCGCCGACACGGTGAAGGCCGGAGGCTACCTCGTGGTGGTCGAAGGCTCCGTCATGAAGGGCTTCGGCGGCAACGCTCTGCGCATCGCCGGCAAGCCCGCTCTCGAGGAACTCGAGACCGTGTGCAAGGGCGCCGCGGCCGTCGTGGCCGTCGGGTCGTGCGCGGTCGACGGCGGCTGGGTCAGGGCCACCCCGAACCCCGCCGACGCCACCGGCGTGTCGATGTTCCTCAAGGAGAAGGGGATCGCCACCCCTGTCGTCAACCTGCCGACGTGCCCGGTCAATCCCGAATGGGTCGTGGCCGTGCTGGTCAGCTACCTGCTCCTCGGCAAGCTGCCGGAGCTCGACGACATCGGCCGTCCGAAGCTCATCTTCGGCCAGACCATCCACGACAACTGCCCGCGCCGCGGGCACTTCGAGAACAGCGAGTTCGTCGAGGTCTTCGGCTCGGCCGAGGAAGCGATGGGCTACTGCCTGTACAAGCTCGGGTGCAAGGGGCCTCAGACGCTCACGAACTGCCCGATCGTCAGGTGGAACCGCCGCACCAGCTGGTGCGTCGAAGCCGGCAGCCCGTGCATCGGCTGCGGCAACCTCAACTGGGTCGACGTCGGCGCCCCGTTCTTCGAGCGCTCCGCGGCAGTCAACGTCCCCGGTGTGGGCGGCGTCTCGCCGGACGCCATCGGCATCGGCCTCGGTGCTGTCGCCGCCGGCGGTCTGCTGATCCACGGCATCGCCCAGACCGCCACCGGCCGGATGGGCCACGGTGCGCCCGTCGAGGAGAAGAAGGGAGGCGAAGCGTAGGTGCCTGAGTCCACTGCTACCCCCGTTCCCACCGCTGTCGGAGCAGCCGCCGGCCGCGTGGTCATCGATCCGATCACCAGGATCGAGGGTCACCTGCGCGTCGAGTGCCAGGTCGCCGACGGCGTCGTCAAGGACGCCTGGGTCTCCGCGGGGCTCTACCGCGGCATGGAGGCCGTCCTCAAGGGCCGCAGGCCGGAGGACGCGTTCTACGTCGCCCAGCGCATCTGCGGCGTCTGCCCGATCTCGCACGGACACGCCTCCACCATGTCGTCGGAGGAGGCCCTCGGGATCAAGATCCCGAAGAACGCGGTCATCATCCGCAACCTGATCGAGGCCGCGCAGTACCTCCACAGCCACATCCTGTGGTTCTACACGCTGGCAGCGCTCGACTACGTCAACCCCGTCACGGCGTTGTCCGCCGACATCGCGGACACGTACGCGCTGGCCGAGCAGGCCGGCACCGCGACGGGAGACTTCGGCGCCGTCCAGAAGCGGCTCAAGGCCTTCGTGGAGGGCGGTCAGCTCTCGATCTTCGCGGGCCACTGGTGGGACCATCCCGCCTACAAGCTCTCACCCGAGCTGAACCTCATAGCGGTGGCCCACTACCTCGAGGCGCTCGAGATGCAGGCCGAGGCGGCCAGCATCATCGCGGTCATGGGCGGCAAGTTCCCGCACTTCATGACCTCCGTTCCCGGGGGAACGACCTGGGTGCCCACCGAGGAGAAGCTCGACGACGTGCTGTTCCGATTCACCAAGGTCAAGGAGTGGATCGACACCAGGCTCATCCCCGACACCCTGGCGATCGCACCGAGCTACATCGACGCCATCAACTACGGCGCCGGCACCGGCAACCTGCTGTCCTGGGGCGTCTTCAGGGATGCGGAAGCTCCCGACGATCCGAAGAAGCGCTACCTCGCACGAGGCGCCGTCTACACGGACGCGTTCAAGACCGGCAAGGTCGACATGGCGGCGGCGCAGTTCGTCGACGCCGACCCGAAGAAGGTCATGGAGTACGTCGAGCGCTCGTGGTACGAGTCGCCGACGAAGCTCAATCCCGCACAGGGGCAGACCACGGCCAACTTCACCGACTACAAGGTCGAGGACAAGTACTCGTGGTGCAAGGCACCACGGCACGACGGCAAGAACATGGAGGTCGGCCCGCTCGCTCGCATGGTGGTCGCCTACCTCTCGGGCCGTACCGAGGTCAAGACCATCATCGACGGCGCGTTGAAAGCGCTCGGCGCCGGAGGCAAACCCGAGGTGCTGTTCTCGCTGCTCGGTCGCGTGGCCGCGCGCAACCTCGAGGCCAAGGTCGTCGCCGACTGGTCCATCATGTGGGTCAACGACCTGGTCGCTGCGATCAAGGGCGGCGACAGCTCGTACTTCGTCACGTCCGATGCGGACGCGGGCGAGGGCGCAGGGCTGTGGGAGGCGCCCCGCGGCTCCGTCGGCCACTGGATGACGGTCGAGGGCGGCAAGATCGAGAACTACCAAGTGGTCGCGCCGACGACCTGGCTCTGCTCACCGCGCGACGCTGACGGCCAGCTCGGCGCCATGGAAGCGGCGCTCGTGGGCACGCCTGTGGCGGACGCGGAGAAGCCGCTCGAGCCGCTGCGCGTGGTCCACAGCTTCGATCCTTGAATCGGCTGTGCGGTTCACGTGATTGAACCGAAGTCGGGCAAGCAGGCGACCGTGCACTCATCGCCGTTGGGCAGGTGAGATCCATGTCCCACGGAGCCTACAAGGAGGCGCATCCGCTGGCGGACCGCGTGTGTCACTGGATCCACCTCGGATCCATGGTGGTCCTGGCGTTCACGGGCTTCTTCATCCACTTCCCGTTCGGCGGCCTGCGCATGGACCTGATGCGCGACCTCCACTTCGTCGCGATGTGGCTGGTCATCATCAACTTGGCCGTCCGCCTGGTGCTGCTGCTCACCCTCAAGACGGCGAACGTCAAGGGCACCCGCCAGATCGCGGGGGACTGGATCAACTTCACCCCCCAGTCCGAGAACAGGGGCCAGCTGTTCGAGACGATCAAGTACTACCTGTTCCTGCGCAAGACGCATCCCATCTCGGGCAAGTACAACCCGCTCCAGAAGATGGCGTACGTCGCGATGCAGGGGCTGCTGGTGGCGCAGGCCATCACAGGCTTCGCCATCTACGGCAGGACCGACCAGCTCTTCGGTTCGCTGACGACGATGGTGGGCGGGCTCATGGTCATGAGGGAGGCGCACTACTTCATCATGTGGGCGTTCATCCTCATCACGATGATCCACGTCTACCTCTCCGCCGCCGAGGACGTGGAGGCGCTGCCTCTCATGTTCGCCGGCAAGGAGACGCCGCTGTAAGCGAGCACCAGGTCGGAACGCAGGCGAGTCGGCCGGGCTCCGGAGGGCGACCTCCGGGGCTCGGCCCCACAGGGAACGCGCGACGGAGAGCAGACGCAGCGGACGTGGCACCCGAGCGGATAACGGTACTCGGCATCGGCAACCCCCTCGTGCGCGACGAGGGCGTCGGCGTACGTGTGATCGAGGAGGTCATGGCCTCGTTCGACTTCCCCGCCAACGTCACGCTGATGGACACCGGCACCATGGGCATGAGCATGCTCGGCATCCTGCGGGCGGCGGACTTCGTGCTGGTCGTCGACGCGGTGGACGGCACCGGTCACCCGCCGGGCACCGTGGTCCGGTTGGATGCCGCCGACCTGGCCGACAACCAGGTGCTGCACTCGCTGCACGACATACGCTTCACCGACGTGCTCGAGGCCGTCCGATTGACGGGGGCGGAGCCCGCCTCCCACTTCATCGGCATCCAGGTGAAGGACATGGGCGCGGTCGAGATCGGGCTCACGCCCGAGGTGGAGGCGGCCGTGCCCGACGCGGTGGCGGCGGTGCTCGCGGTCCTGCGCGAGCGTGGCATCGAGGCCTCGCCACGAGCGGACGCCACGCCCGACGCGCGAGTCCTCGAGGCGCTGCGCCTGTTCACACCGATGCCCGGCGGGCCGCAAGGAAGCGACTAGGACACAGCCGCCGGCAGCCGGAACCCGACCGTGGTGCCCGCGCCGGGAACGCTGAGAGCGAAGACCTCTCCCCCGTGGTCGCGGACGATGCTCCGGCTGATGGCGAGCCCTATCCCCGCTCCGCCGGTCCCCGCGGCGCGCGCCGAGTCGGCCCGGTAGAAGCGCTCGAAGATGTGAGGCAGGTCCGCCTCGGGGATCCCCTCGCCGGTGTCCCTCACTTCTACGCGCACGTCGCCGTCTTCGCGGGTGCAGGCAAGGGTGATGGAGCCTCGCTCCGTGTGACGGGCCGCATTGCCGAGCAGGTTGCGGAGCACCTGGGCCAGCCGCATCTCGTCCCCGACGACTCGGGGGAGGTCCGGGGCCGTCTGGACCTCCAATGCGACCCCTTCCGGGAGAAGGTCGCGCGCGCGCTCCCCCTCGCGCGCGGCGAGCGCACCCACGTCGAGCCGCCGCATGTCGTAGGCGAGGCGGCCGGCCTCGGCGACGGAGAGCTCCTGGAGATCGTCGACCAGGTGGGACAGGTGCTCCAGATCGCTCACGACGGACTTCAAACGCGCCTCGTCGACAGGCAGCACGCCCTCGGCCATCCCCTCCGCCTGTGCACGCAGCGACGCCACCGGGTTGCGCAGTTCGTGAGCGACGTCGGCCACAAGACGGCGGCGCAGCTCCTCGGCCCGGTCCAGTCCGTCCGCCATCTCGTTGAACGCCCGGCCGAGCTCGACCACCTCCGCCGGGCCCTCGGTCTCCACGCGATGCCCGAGCTCGCCGGCGGCCAGCGCCTGCGTGGCGGCGGTCAGGCGCGAGATGGGACGCGTGAGGCGACGGGCGAGCAGGGTGGCGGCGACCGCGGCGATCCCGACGGCGACGAGCGCGGCGACGACGATGCCGCGATCGACGGCGTTCAAGAACGTCCGCTCGGCGGCGCCGAGCATCATCCCGCGTCCGAGACCCATGCCCCCCAGCGGCGGCACCATCGTCCCGTCCGGCCGCATGTGCGGCACGGTGAGGTAGGCCTCGAAGGCGTTCTCGAACGTGCCTCGGACCACTAGACCGGTGACCGACACGGAGGTCAGAGCGACCGAGACGATGGCGACGAAGACCAAGAAGGCGAGCGAGCGTCGGCGCATGCGGCTACTCCGCCTGCACCTTGTAGCCGACGCCGAAGACGGTGCGGATGTAGCGCGGCTCCTTGGGATCGTCCCCGAGCTTGCGGCGCACGTTCTTCACGTGCGCGTCCACGGTGCGCTCGTAGCCCTCGAACGCGTCGCCCTGCGCCGCTTCCAGCAGCTGCAGGCGCGTGTAGACGCGTCCCGGGCGGGCAGCCATCGTGGCTAGGATGTCGAACTCGGTGCGCGTCAGCTCCACGAGCGAGCCCGCGGCGCGCACCTCGCGGGTCCCCGTGTCGACCTCCAGATCGCCCACGCGCAGGACCTGGCCTTCCCCGTCGCGCGCGGAGCGCTCCCCGCGCCGCAGGACGGCCTTGACGCGCGCGACGACCTCCCGCGGGCTGAACGGCTTGGTGATGTAGTCGTCCGCGCCGAGCTCGAGCCCGACCAGGCGGTCGACCTCCTCGGCCCGCGCGGTCACGAGGATCACAGGCAGGTCGTGCTCGCGCTGGAGCCTGCGCGTCAGCTCGAGACCGTCGACCCCGGGCAGCATGATGTCCACCAGCGCGATGTCGGGCCGCTCGGAGCGCGCCATCTGCTCCGCCGTGGGCCCGTCGTACGCCGCGACGGCCCTGAACCCCTCGGCCTGCAGGTATGCCGAGAGGACCTCCACGATCTTGACGTTGTCGTCGACCACGAGCACCGTTCTCATGCTTGGCGCATCCCTTCGCGATGTCGGACGGATGATGCCACCGCCGGGTGAAGGACGTGTGAAGGCACGGTGCGCTTGCGGCTCAGGCGCGAAGCGCCGAGCGTACCGACGCTGCGATGCCCGCTGCGTCCAGCCCCGCGATGGCCAGCAGGTCTTTCGATGCCCCCGAGGATGCGTAGCCCTCAACGCCGAGTCTCGACAGCCGCGTCGTTCTTCCACTCGTGGCCAGCCATTCCGCGACCGACAGGCCGAGCCCGCTGCGGACCGAGTGGTCCTCGACGGTCACAAGAAGGGGCGCATCCGCCGCCCACTCCATATCCGCGTCGTCCAGCGCGAGTGGACTGGACACCGCGCCGACGCCGACGCGCAGCCCTTCGGCAGCCAGAGCGTCAGCGGCCTCGGCAGCGGGCCCGGCGAGCGCACCGAGCGCGAGGACCACCGCGTCGACGCCCTCCCGGATCCGGTCGACGCGTCCGTAGCGGAACTCGTAGGCGCCGCCGAACAAGGGCTCGCCATCCTCCCCGAGGACGACCGGCAGCTTGCTGCGGCCCATGCACACCGCGATGCACCCCGGCTCCCCCGCCATCCAGCGCACCGCCCGGTCGGTCTGGTTCGGGTCGGCGGGGACGACCACCCTCCAGCCGAACAAGTTGCGGAACGCACTCACGTAGTCGATGCACTGGTGCGTCTTGCCGTCCTCGCCCACATCGAGCCCGCAGTGCGTCAGCGCCAGCTTCAGCGACGCGCCGTTGATGTCGTTCAGGCGCTGCTGGTTGTACGCCTCGTCGAGCCCGAACACACCGAAGTCCGCGAGGAAGCTCAGCACGCCCGCGGTGGACGCGGCGCCGGCGGCGGTCGCCGCGTTGTGCTCCCCCACCCCGCACTCCACGAAGCCGAGCGGCCGCACCTTGGCGAAGGCGTCCGTCTTGACCGACGTCATGAGATCGCAGTCGAAGACCGCGATCGGCACGTCTTCGTTGGCTGCAGCGATCTCCGCCACCGCCGTCCCCCAGGCCGACCGGTTGTCGGTGTCCTTCTCGCGCGTGTAGGTGCGGGGTGTCCCCACCGCGACGGCCACAGAACCGGGGGTCACGTCGACGGCGGACGTCCCGCACGGCAGGATGCGGCGCGCGGCCGCTTCCTCGAGGCGAGGCTCCAGACCCAGCTCGCCCATCGCCCGCTCGTACTCGTCGGCCGTGAGCGCACGCCCGTGGAACTCGGGCTCGTCCTCCATGAACGACACTCCCTTGCCGATGACCGTGTGCGCGATGACCGCCACCGGGCCGCTCGCGTCGGCCTGCGCCTCCGCGATCGCTGCATGGAGAGCCTCCACGTCATGCCCGTCGCACTCGATCACCCGCCACCCGTCGGCAGTGAAGTCCTCCGCGACCCGCACCGGCATGACCTCGGCTGTGTGCCCGGAGATCTGGACGCCGTTCAGGTCGACGATGGCGGTAAGGTCGCAGAGGCGTTCCTTGACAGCCAGCCGCCGGGCCTCGGCGACCTGGCCCTTCATCTGCTCGCCGTCGCTCATCGCGACGAACGTGTGCCAGTTGCCGCCGGTCAGCCGCGCCGCGAGCGCCAGTCCTGCTCCGGCGGAGAGTCCCTGCCCGAGGTTGCCGCTGCTCCACTCGACCCCGGGCACAGAGCGCTCCACGTGCCCCTCGAAGACGCTTCCCGCCTGCCTGAAGTGCGCCTCGACGTCATGGATGTCGAAGAACCCCGCCGAGGCGAGAGCGCAATAGACTCCGGGCGAGACGTGCCCGTGGCTGATCACGATGCGGTCGCGATCCGGCCAGCGCGGCTCGGCGGGTCGCAGTCGCGCGCCCCCGTAGAGGACCGTGACGATCTCCATCGACGAGAGGGAGCCACCCGGGTGCCCGGACCCCGCCACGCTCGTCGCGGTCAACACCGCTCCGCGGGCCGCATGTGCCCTGGCGCGCAACTCGGCGGCCGTCTCGGCGGACAGCGCCCCGGCGAAGCCGCGTTCGGACATCCGATGCCCCCCCGTGCCCGGCCGACTGTACACTCTTGCCGAGCATACACGAACCCCGCGAGGTGGAAGGCGCAGGCATGAGGGCCCTGCTCGACACCGCGATCGCCGCCGCCGAGGCGGCGGGCCGCCTGCTCGCGGCGCGCTCCCGGTCGATGGGCGAAGTCCGCAGGAAGGGCAGGTCCACCGACCTGGTGACCGACGCGGACGTGGCTTCCGGCGTCGAGATCTGCCGGATGATCGCCGCGGAAGCGGAAGGCGCGCGGTTCGTGGTCGAGGAGCCCGAGGTGTGCGGCCGGGCCGGCGTCACACCGGGCACGCTCGCCGACCCCGAGGTCTGGGTGATCGACCCGCTCGACGGGACCACCTCGTTCGTGCACGGCTACCCGTGCTGGTCCGTCTCGGTCGCACTGCTCCGCGAAGGCGAGCCGGTCCTCGGGGTGGTCCGCGCCGAACCCTCCGACGAGACGTACGCCGCAGCCGCCGGGCTCGGAGCGACCCTGAACGGCGCGCCCGTCTCCTGCTCGCAGCAGTCCGACCCGTGCGCCGCCCTGCTCGGCACGGGGTTCCCCTACGACCGGGGTGCGACGCTGGACGCGCAGCTGCGCGTGCTCGCGCGGTTCTTGCGCCTGCCCGTGCACGACATCCGCCGGGACGGCTCCGCGGCCATCGACTGCTGCCACGTCGCGTGCGGAAGGACCGACGCGTTCTGGGAGTTCGCACTCCAGCCTTGGGACACCGCCGCCGGCGTCGTCATCGCGCGCGAGGCGGGCGCGCTCGTGACGGATCTGACAGGCGCCCCGTGGCGCGCCGAGGAGCTCGACATCCTCATCGCGAACCCGGCGCTGCACCCGCTGCTGCTGGCGGAGATCGCCGAGGAGATCCGGCCTCAGTAGTGGCGCTTGGGCTCCTCGTGGTCCTCGGACATGTCCACGCCCCACACGCCCATGACCTTGCGCGCCGCCCTCTCGCCGCTCTCGATGCAGTTCGGCACGCCGACACCGGTGTACGAGCCGCCGCCCACGCCGAGACCGGGGATGCCCGCGCACGTGCTCTCCACCAGCGCGACGCGGTCGAGGTGACCCATCGTGTACTGCGGCATGCCCTTGTCCCAACGGAACACGCGCGACCACGTCGGATCGGCCTTCAGGCCGAGGATGTCGCGGAACTCGCGTACCACGGTCTCGACGAGCGCGTCGTCCGAGTTCTCCATGATCGCCTGGTTGTGGGGACCTCCGACGAAGCCGCGCACCAGCGTCTTGCCGCCCGGGGCGCGCCCCGGCCACTTCGTCGAGGACAGGGTGCAGGCCATGAGCGCCCGGTGCTCGATCAGCGGACACAGCACGCCGAAGGCGTTGAGATCGAACCCGACGTCCTCGGTGTCGAACGCCAGGGAGATCGTCGCCGACGACGAGTGCGGGATCGCCGATAGGGCGGCCCCCATCGCGGTGTCGACCGACGAGAGCAGGCGGGCCGCCGCCCAACCCTCGGTCGCCACGATGACCCCGTCCGCCTCGATGGTCTCGCCGCCGGCGAGGTGCACCGTCCAGCCCTCGCCACGTCGCTCGATCGCCGAGACCTCGGCGCCTGTGCGCATGCTCTCGCGTCCCGCGGCATCCGCCATGGCGTCCGTGAGCTCCTGCATCCCCGTCTTGAACGAGGTGAAGAAGGTGCGCGGGTTCTTCGGGTCGGGCGGGTACTTGCGCCGCATCTGTTCGACCTTCTTGCGGGCGACGATGAACGCCTTCATGAGCGAGCCGTGGTCCTGCTCCATCTGCAGGAGGCGCGGGAACGTGGCGGCGAGTGACATCTGCGCCGGGTCCGAGGCGTGGACGCCGCCCACCAGCGGCTCGGCGAGCCGGTCGAGGCACTCGCGTCCCATCCGCCGCACCACGAAGCTCTCGAGCGTCTCGTCGTGTTCTGCGGCGGTGTCGCCCGGCGCCCAGCGCCCCTTCGGCGGGATGATCAGATCGCCCGCCATGCGGAGCTTGCCCGGCCAGGAGAACAGCGATGTCGTCGCGAACGGCACGAACTTCGTCGGCGCGAACATCATCACGCCGTCGGGCATCTCGTGCAGACGGCCGCGCGAGAGGATCCAGGTCTTCTTGCGGCTGTCGTCGGTGGGCAGCTTGCCGGACTCGATGCCGGTCAGCTTCGCGATCCGGTGTACGGCCGGCTTCTCGGTGAGGAAGCAGTCGGGACCGCCGTCGACGACGAAGCCGTCCCCTGTGCGCTCGCTGACGATCTTGCCGCCGAGCCGACCGTCCTTCTCGAGAAGCGTGAAGGACACGTCGTGCCCCTCGTCGGCGGCTCTCCCGATCTTGTAGGCCGCCCCGAGGCCGGCGACCCCACCACCGATGACGACGACGTGTCCCATCGATCGCCCTTTCAGTCGCGGCGCGACCCGGCAGTCGCGCACCCTTCGGAAGGACACCGCTCCGCCGGTGCGCGCGAGGCGCACGGACGTCGATCCTACAGGAGCGGCCTGATCACCGCCGCCATCACGTCCACGATGTTGGTCGTCGCGTTCGGCACCTCGGAGCGCGCCCACTCCATCCCGAGGTCGAGTACCTTCTCCGCCGCCTCCACATCCAGGTCGTATCGGGTCTCCATGTGGTCCGTGACGAAACCGATCGGCACGGCGACGATCGAGCCGAACCCGGCGGACGCCGCGGCGTCGATCACGTCGTCGAGCGCCGGCTCGAGCCACTCGCCGGGGCGGCTGCCCTTCGACTGGTAGCACAGGACCCACGGTGTCGCGCCCCCGAGGTTCCCGAGCGCCCGGATCCCCTTCAGCCGGCCCGATCCCTCCAGCCGCTCCGCGGCGCCCAGTCCGTAGGCTTGCGCAACGTCCGTGGCCACGCGCTCGAGGCCGGCGACGTAGGG
>PNNM01000021.1 GCA_013824215.1 Coriobacteriaceae bacterium | reverse complement strand
GAGGAGGCGTTCTCCGAGCCGGCCCGTGGCGGCCCGTACGAGGGCGCGCTGTCGGTACGGCCCGTCCGGCGCGAGCCCGACGTCGAGCGCGCCCGCGGCGCCGGACCGCGATCGGCACCGCCGGTCGAGACGCTTCCGGCCGCGGGCCCCGCTCAGGTCAACATGTACATCTGCGAGCCGAGGAGCTTCGCGGAGGCGCAGGGCATCGCCGACAGGTTCAGGGCGGACACGCCGGTCATCATGAACCTCACGGGCACGGACCCGGACACGGCGAAGCGTCTCATCGACTTCGCCTCGGGCCTGACCTACGGCCGTGACGGCGGTCTCCAGAAGGTCTCCGAGCGCGTGTTCATGCTCTCGCCCGCCAACGTGACGGTCTCGGCGGCGGACCGGCAGCACTTGAAGGAATCCGGCCTGTTCACATACGAGGGCTAGGGGAGCGGCCGTGGCGCTCGGCACGCTCGTCCTGGTCGGCGGGGGCCGGATGGGGGCGGCCATCATCGCCGGCCTCATCGCCTCGGGAGAGGCGGATGCCTCCGCGATCCGCGTGGCGGAGCCCGATCCGGCACGGCAAAGCGCGCTCGCGTCCGCCCACGGCGTGCGATGCGCGGCGGACGCCGCCGAGTTGCTGCCGGGGGCCGACGTGGTCGTGCTCGCCGTGAAACCGCAGGTCATCGATGAGGTGGTGCTCGCCTTGGCGGCGCACATCCCTGCCTCGGCGCTGGTGGTCTCCATAGCCGCTGGCATCAGCTGCGCGCATCTGGAGGGGCTGCTCGCCCCCGGCGCGCCGGTCGTCCGGGTGATGCCGAACACCCCGGCGATGGTGCGGCAGGGCATGGCTGTGATCTCCGCCGGCTCGGCCGCGGACGCCGACGATGTCGAGACGGTACGCAGGATGTTCGCGGCGCTCGGCAAGGCCGTGGTCCTCGACGAGTCCCTGCAGGACGCCGCGACCGCGATCTCGGGCTCCGGACCAGCCTACATGGCGCTCGTCGTGGACGCGCTCGCGGCCGCGGGCGCGGAGCACGGCCTGCCCCGCGACGTGGCCCAGGTGCTCGCCGTCCAGACCATGCGCGGCACCGCCGACCTGCTCGACGGCACAGGCCAGACGCCGGCCGAGCTGATAGCTGCGGTCTCGAGTCCGGGCGGCACGACCGTCGCCGCGCTGGCGGAATTCGAGAGCGGCGGTCTGCGCGAGACGTTCGCCGCCGGTGTGGCGGCTGCCGTGGCGCGCGCTGGGGAGCTGGGCGGCCGATGATCGGGTTCAGCTCGGTCTACCAGGTGGTCAGCGGGCTCATCAACTTCTACGGGCTGCTCATCCTCGTCTACGTCATCATGTCGTGGTTCCGCCCCTCGGGGCCCGTGTTCGAGGTGTACCGTGTGCTCGGCAGCATCTGCGAACCGTACATCGGCCTGTTCCGGCGTCTCCTGCCCGCCACGGGCGGCCTCGATTTCTCGCCGATGGTCGCTCTGCTTGTGCTTCAATACATAGTCAGGCCGGTCCTGCTGACGCTGCTCGCGTCGCTCGGCCTGTAGAGGGGTCCCAGGAGGTTGTCGCGATGAAGCTCACGCCGCTCGACATACATCACAAGGAGTTCCACCACGCCGTCCGCGGCTACAAGGAGTCCGAGGTCGACGACTTCTTGGACGAGGTGGCCGACGAGTACGAGCGCCTGTTCAAGGAGAACATCGACCTGTCGGAGAAGCTCGAAGCGTCGGGCGAGAAGGTCCGCTCGTACCAGGACATCGAGAAGACGCTCCACAACACGATGCTCTCGGCCCAGCGCTCCGCCGAGGAGATCGTCGACAAGGCACGCTCGGAGGCCTCGACCGTTCTTCGCGACGCCGAGATCAAGGCCAAGGAGATCATCCACAACGCGCTCACGCAGAAGCAGAAGGTCGCCGGCGAACTCGTTCGCATCAAGCAGGCCGAGGAGGACTTCCGCGCCCGGTTCCGCGGGGTGCTCGATTCCTACTCCAAGGCGCTCGGCGAGATCAAGCTCCCGGACGACGTGACCGTGCTGATGGGCGAGACGGATGATGGCGTGATCGGCGAGGTCGAGGTCGCGACGCTGGAGCCGGTTCCCGCGGAAGCTCCGCCCGTCGTGCCGGAGATCGAGCCGGAGGCGCCGCAGGCTGTCCTGACCATCACCCCCGCGGACCTGGCCGAGGATCCGCCCGTGTCGGGCTTCGTCACCGGCGTGCAGCTCGGCGAGGTCGAGTCACCCGAGATCGAGCCCGAGCTCCCCGCTATGCCCGAGCCCCGCGAGTTCGCGGCGACGACCGAATCGGTGGGCGAGCTGGACTCCGACGACATCGAGGAGATCGACTAGCGGGTAGGCGCGCCATGGTCCGGATCGCCGTCCACGTGACTCCCAAGGCCGGCCGCGACGAGATTGCGGGCTGGCACGGGTCCGAGCTGGCCGTCCGCGTCACAGGCGCCCCCGAGGCCGGCAAGGCCAACACGGCCGTCCGCGAACTCGTCGCGCTCGCCCTGCGCGTCCCGAAGAGCACCGTGCGCGTGGTGCGGGGAGAGACCTCGCGTCACAAGATGCTCGAGGCGGACGGCACGACCGCCGAGGACGTGAGGGCGGCCTTCGGCGATCCACCGCCGGAGCTGTCCTAAAGGGCGCGTTGACCCGGCTTCGAGGCGTGGTCTAACATCGCTGGCACGCGGCGCGAGCGTCTGCGGCGCGAACAAGACAGGCAACGGCGACGACGGGGACGAGTAGCCGAGAGGACCGGCCCGGCAAGCGAGCGGGGACAGTGGGAGCCCGCGGGCGCGACGGACTCGGCGAAGATCACCCCACGAGCTCCGGACCGAAAGCGCTCGCGAAGCGCCGGTAGGCTCCGGCGGGAGCTCCCGTTACAGGGCGACCGAGTGGCGCGCGGCCTTGCACGCGGCGGCGCAAGCTGGGTGGTACCGCGGAGCATGCTTTCCGGAGCGCGCTTCGTCCCGGCGACAGCAGCGAGGGACGAGCGCGCTCTTTCTTCGCGCTCGGGACGCAGGCGAGAGGGTTGAAGCGGCGATGGACTACAAGAGCACGATGAACCTGCCGGCCACCGAGTTCCCGATGCGCGCGAATCTCGCGGCTCGGGAGCCCGAGCAGCTCGAGTTCTGGGACCGCATCGACATCTACCGCAAGTCGCTCGAGGCATGCGCCGGCGGTGAGCTGTTCGTCCTGCACGACGGCCCGCCCTACGCCAACGGGCACATCCACATGGGCACGGCGTTCAACAAGGTCTTCAAGGATCTCGTGGTCAAGTACAAGTCGATGCGCGGCTACCTCGCGCCCTACGTGCCCGGCTGGGACTGTCACGGTCAGCCGATCGAGCACCAGGTGGAGAAGGACCTCGGCCCCGAGCGTATGAAGGAGACGTCGCAGGCGGAGCTGAGGCGCCTGTGCCGCGAGTACGCGATGCGGTTCGTCGGTGTGCAGGCCGAGGAGTTCCAGCGTCTCGGCGTGCGGGGCGATTTCGACGACCCGTACCTCACGCTCACTCCCGCGTATGAGGCCGGCAACGTGCGCATCTTCGCCGAGATGTACCGCCGCGGCATGGTCTACAAGGGCGCCAAGCCGATCCACTGGTGCGTCCGCTGCAAGACCGCGCTCGCGGAGGCGGAGATCGAGTATGCCGACGAGACGAGCGACAGCATCTACGTCGAGTTCAGGTTCATGGTTGCGCCGGACGCATGGGCCGACCGGGGGCTTCCCGTGTCCATCCTCATCTGGACGACCACCCCGTGGACGCTGCCGGCGAACGTCGCGGTCACGCTATCCGCGGGCGCGGACCACGTGGGCGTGAAGGTCGGCGACAGGGTAGTCGTCCTCGCCGAGGCGCTGGTCGAGCAGGTAGCGGCTGCCGCCGGGTGGGAGGGCCACGAGGTCTTGGCGCCGCGCGTCAAGGGTGGCGAGCTCGCCGGTCTCAAGTACGCGCAGCCGATCCACGAGGGCGTCGAGGGCGTCATCATCACCGGCGACCACGTGGACCTGTCCACGGGCACCGGCGCGGTGCATACCGCACCCGGTCACGGCGAGGAGGACTACCTGGTCGGCATTCAATTCGGCCTGCCGATGCCGATGCCCGTGGACGACGACGGCGTCTTCGATGCGGGCGGCGGCCCCTTCGCCGGGCTGCATGTCTGGAAGGCGAACCCGGTCATCGTCGAGTGGCTCGGCGACAAGGGCGTACTGGCCGCGGCCGGCAAGACCTCGCACTCGTACCCGCACTGCTGGCGCTGCAAGCAGCCGGTCATCTTCCGCGCCACCGAGCAGTGGTTCGTGGCGATGGACCGCGCGGCGCAAGGTGTCCGGCCGCTGCGCGAGGGCGCGCTGGCGGCGATCGACACCGTGGATTGGATCCCGGGCTGGTCGATCAACCGCATCCGGAGCATGGTCGCCGACCGTCCGGACTGGTGCATCTCGCGCCAGCGCGCCTGGGGCGTCCCGATCCCGGTCCACAAGTGCGCGAAGTGCGGTGAGACGGTCGCGAACGCCGAGACGTTCGAAGCGGTGGCGCGCCTGTTCGAGACGGAGGGCGCCGACGCCTGGTTCACCAAGGCGCCGTCCGCCTACCTTCCCGCCGGCACGGCTTGTCCGAGGTGCGGCGGGACCGATCTGGTTCCCGAGGGCGACATAGTCGACGTGTGGTGGGAGTCCGGCGTCAGCCACACGAGCGTGCTCGACGCCAGGCCCGAGCTCCGTCGTCCCGCCGAGCTCTACCTCGAGGGATCCGACCAGCACCGCGGCTGGTTCCAGTCCGCGTTGCTCACGAGCGTCGGGGCCTACGACGCCGCGCCGTACCGCGCGGTCCTCACGCACGGCTTCATCGTCGACGGGGACGGCCGCAAGATGTCCAAGTCGCTCGGCAACGTGATCAGCCCGCTGGACGTGGTCGCCAAGTCCGGCGCCGACATCGTGCGCCTCTGGGCCGCCTCGGCGGACTACTCGCAGGACGTCTCGGTCTCCGACGAGATCCTCGAGCGCACGAGCGAGGCGTACCGTCGCATCCGCAACACCTTCCGGTTCCTTCTCTCCAACCTCTACGACTTCGAGCCGTCGCAGGCGATCGCACCCGCGGACATGCCCGAGCTGGACCGCTACGCGCTCGCCCGGCTCGCCGGCCTCGCCGACGACGTCACGCGCTTCTACGACGAGTGGCAGTTCCACCGGGTCCACCGCGAGATCTACGACTACTGCGTGACCGACCTCTCGGCGTTCTACCTCGACGTGCTGAAGGACCGCCTCTACTCGGACGCGGCGGGTTCGCCCGGGCGGCGCAGCGCACAGACCGTCGTGGCCGAGGTGCTGCAGGCACTCGTCCGTCTCGTCGCGCCGATCCTCACCTTCACCTCCGAGGAGGTCTGGCGGTTCCTGCCCGAGACGATGCGTGGCGGTGCCGAGTCGGTCCAGCTGGCCGGCTGGCCCGAAGTGGCCGCGCCCGGCGATGCCGGGATGCTGCTCGCGGTCTACGCGGACGTCCTGGCGGTGCGTGACGTGGTCACCAAAGCGCTCGAGGATGCGCGCAACGCCGGCGCTGTCGGCAAGAGCCAGGAGGCGGCCGTGCGCGTGGCGGCGCCCGCGAAGGTCGCCGCCACGCTGCGAGAGCGCGGCGCCGAGGCGCTGGCGGAGATGTTCATCGTCGGCTCGGTGGAGATCATCGACGGCGGCGACGAGGTGTCTGTCGAGGTGCTGTCCGCGAGCGGGGAGAAGTGCCCGCGGTGCTGGAACCACCGGGAGTTGTCCGCCGAGGGCGTGTGCGAGCGGTGTGCGGCCGTGCTGGCCGCTCTGTAGAGGGCTTGTCACCTCGCGTGGTGCTATAATCCTGGGCAGATGATCCGCGCCCGGCACGAAGCCAAGCCGGGCGCTTTGCCGATAGTGGGGGCCTGGAGGTCCGTCCCGTATGGACAACAAGACGCGCGTCGAGATAGAGACGTTCCTGACTGGCGAACGCGAGCGGCTGCTCGAGGAGATCGCGGAGTTCGAGCGCTCCGGTCAGGAGACGCTCTCGGACGTCAGCGGCGAGAACAACTACCGCGACCACATGGCCGACCAGGGCTCCGCGACGTTCGCGCGGGAGCTGGACCAGACACTCGAGGGTAACGCCCGCGAGCGGCTCGGCCAGGTCGATCAGGCGCTCGGGCGCATCGCCGCCGGCGACCACGGCGTGTGCAAGCGATGCGGGAAGCGGATACCGCTCGAGCGTCTGAAGGCGATGCCCACGGCCGAGCTCTGCGTGACGTGCAAGGAATGGGAAGAGTCGCAGTAGCGGGCGGCCGCCCGGGCTGGCTCTTCCTCGCCGTCGCGGTATCGGCGCTCCTGCTGGACCAGGTGAGCAAGGCCGTCGTCCGCGCGTCGCTCGTCCCGATGGACTCGAAGCCGCTCATCCCGGGCGTCCTCTATCTCACCCACGTGCGCAACCCGGGCGCCGCGTTCGGCATGATACCCGGTGGGAGGTGGCTGTTCGTGGCCACATCGCTCGCGGTGCTCGCCGGCATCGCGGTGTACTGGTTCCGATCGGAACCCGACCGGTTCACAGGTCTGGCGCTCGGTCTCGTGACAGGCGGCGCCGTGGGCAACCTCTACGACCGTCTGGCGGTGGGCAGGGTCACGGACTTCTTCGACGTGCGCGTCTTCCCGGTCTTCAACATCGCGGATGCGGCCATCTTCATCGGCGTCGTTCTGCTGCTCTGGCGTCTGCTGTTCGCGCGTGTCGACGAGGAGGGCACCGGCGACCGCGCGGTCGCGGTCGAGACCCCCGACCCGGACGGCGTCGGCGGGGACGGCGCATGAGTCGCGAGCGGGAGCACTCGCACACCGTGCGCGAGAAGGAAGCCGGCGTGCGCCTCGACCAGTTGCTCGCCGAGCTGGAGCCGGTCCACAGCCGTTCGTTCGCCCAGAAGCTCATCGCACGCGACCTCGTGCGGGTGAACGGGGAGATCGTCTCCAAGCGCCACATCGTCCGTCCCGGTGAACGCATCACCTTCGAGATCCCGCCGGCGGAGCCCTCGGAGCTGGAGCCGGAGGCCATCCCGCTCGACATCCGCTTCGAGGACGAGCACCTGATCGTGCTCTCGAAGCCGGCGGGGCTGGTGGTCCACCCGGCGCAGGGTCATTGGAGCGGCACGCTCGTGCATGCGCTGCTCGCCCACAGCAGACAGCTCGGCTCGCTGGCGGGCGATGACCGGCCCGGGATCGTGCACCGGCTCGACAAGGACACGACGGGGCTGATGATGGTCGCCAAGACCGATGCCGTGCAGGCGGCGCTCTCCGACGCGATCAAGATCCGAGCGGTCAGCCGCCGCTACATCACGCTGGTGCACGGCTACATCGCCTCCGACACCGGTCTCGTGGACGGGCCGATCGCCCGGCACCCGAAGGACCGTATGCGCATGGCGGTCGTCGACTCGCCGCAGTCGCGTCAGGCGGTGACCTCCTTCGGTGTGCTGGAACGCTTCACCGCGGGAACGTACGACGACGGGTTCACCCTCGTCGAGTGCCGTCTGCACACCGGGCGGACCCACCAGGTGCGCGTCCACATGGCGTTCATCGACCACCCCGTCGTGGGGGACCAGCTCTACGGGAGGCGCAACGCCAAGGCCGACCTCGGGCTGCGGAGGCAGTTCCTGCACGCCTACCGCATCACCTTCGAGCATCCGGTCACGGGGGAGACCGTGGATCTCACGGATCGGCTGCCCGAGGACCTGCGTGCCGTGCTCGATCCGCTCGCCGATCTCTCGATGGGCCGCACCGCCGCGGGGGACGAGGTCCTCGGCCTGCTGGAGAGCGTCCCGGCCAGCGGCTCGCGGCTGAGCTGACGCCCAAGGGTCACCATCGTCCTCCCGGGTATATTCCTGGCGACGGCGAAAGGAGGCCGGGAGGTGCGTCTGTTCAAGGCCGGAGCCTCCAGCGTGGCCCTGCGCACGGCGCTGGCGTACTTCGTCGGCGCCGGGCTGTGGGTCATGTTCACGGACCGCGTCCTCGAGTCGATGGCGCGTGACATGCGCAGTCTCGCGGTGCTCGACATGTTCTCGGACCTGGCTTTCGTCGCCGTGACCGGCGTCTTCCTCTACCTGTTGATCCGTGCCGAGGCGGGCGAGGCCGGCGAGTCGGCTCGCCGGCTCGAAGCCAGTGAGGACCGGCTCCGCCGCACCGTCGAGACGGTCTCCCAAGGCATCGTGCTCGTGGGCCGGGACCGGCGGGCCCAGTTCGCCAACGCTCCGGCCATGCGCATCCTCGGTCTGTCCGCCGAGGAGCTGGCCTCGCGCACGTACGACGAGTGGGGGCTGCTGGACGCTGATGGGCATCCGCTGTCGAACGAGGAGTGCGCGCCCGAGGTCGTCTTCTCGACAGGTGCGCCCGTGCTCGGGCTGCGACGCAGCATCGTCCGGCGCGACGGGACCTCCGTGGCGCTCGAACTCGACGCGGCGCCCTTGCCGGGCGGAGCCGGGAGGCCTGTGGGGGCGACCGTGTCGATCACGGACATCAGCGAGCACGTGGAGGCCGAGCACCGGCTGCGTCGCCTCGCCAGAGCCCGCGCCTTCGCGGCCGGCGCGATGCAGGTGTTCGCGCGGGCGGGTACCCCGGCGGCTCTCTTGGAGGGCCTGTGCCACGCAGCCGGTGAACGGGGAGGGTTCGAACTCGCCGTTGTCTGGATCCTCGAGGAGGAGTCGGGTCTGTTGCGCTCGACGTATTCCTGTGGTGCGGCCGCCGACCGTCTCGGCTCCGCCTCGGTGCCCGCCGCGTCGGACGCGGACGAGTGGCCGCTGGCCGAGGTCGTCCGCACGGGCAGGCGCTACGTCTCCAACGATGCGCGCGCGGACGTCCGGCTCTCGGCGTGGCGTGATGCGATGCAGGGTCCGGTGGGGGGATCGTGGGCCGCATTCCCGCTGGCGAGCGAGACCGGCCCGTTCGGAGTGCTCACCCTTGCATCGGGCTCGAAGGGCTTCTTCGGCGCGGATGTCGTGGATCTGTTCGACAGCCTCGCACAGGACGCGGCGTTCGTGATCGCCCGGATGCACGCCGAGGAGCGGCGTATGCGGGCGGAGGAGGAGCTCCATGCGCACAAGGAGCATCTCGAGGAGCTCGTTGCGGAGAGGACCGAGCAGCTTGGCGAGCAGAGGCGGGCCTCGAGCGAGCTGCTCGCGAACATGAGCCACGGGCTCAGGCGGCCGCTGAACTCGGTGATCGGCTTCACCGGGGTCCTTCTCGAGGGACTCGCCGGCGATCTCACGGCCGAACAGCGCTTCCAGCTCGGCATGGTCAACCGCTCGGGACGGGTCCTGCTCTCGCTGGCCAACGACCTGCTGGACATCGCGCGCATCGAGGGTGGGAGGACGCAGCTCGATGTGGCGGAGGCCGATGGCACGTCGCTGCTCGAGGCCGCGGCCGAACTGGTCCGTGCCGATGCCGAGCTGAAAGGCACCCGTCTTCGCGTGTCCGGGCGCCCGGGCGTGCACATGGTCACCGATGCGTCCAAGGTCCAGCAGGTGCTGCTGCACCTCTTGGAGGAAGCGGTCGAGGGGACCCGCGACGGAGCGGTGGAAGCGTCGGTGACCGCCAGCGGGGAGGATGTGGTGTTCCGCGTCATCGAGACCGGCGGCCCGGGTCGTGAGGACGTCGGGCGTCTCTTCGACGAGTTCCGCCGGACGGGGCGTGCGCCGGACGACGTGCCGGCCGCGTCCGGGCTCGCCTTGGCGGTCTCGGAGCGTCTGGCGCTCTCCCTCGGCGGCTCTCTGACGATCGAGCCGGTGAACGGGGGCGGTGCGGTGTTCACGCTGCGCGTCCCTGCCGTGTACGATGGGAGCGGGGCCGTGTGAGTGTCTCGGCTCTGTGGCCGCTTTTTCGGGGGGAGATCTGATGGGCAGGCGCATCCTCGTCGCCGAGGACGATCCTCAGAACATGTACCTCGTCAGGTTCCTGCTGGAGAAGGCGGGCTACGAGGTCCTCTCGGCGGGCGACGGGGAGGTCGCCGTCGAGATGGCGCGGACGCACAAGCCCGACCTCGTGCTCATGGACATGCTGCTGCCTCGGCTGGACGGCTACGAGGCGACCCGCATGCTCCGCGACGATCCCGGACCCGATCTGCCGATCGTGGCGCTCACCGCGTACTCGATGAAGGGCGACCGTGAAGCCATCCTGGAGGCGGGGTGCGACGGATACATCGCCAAGCCCATCGATCCGGAGCGCTTCGTAGCGGAGGTCGAGTCGTACCTCGGGGAGGAGGAGGCGTGAAGATCCTCATCGTCGATGACGACCAGGCTGCCCGCTACCTCACGGCGTCGATCGTCCGCTCCGGAGGGCACGAGGCGGTCTCGGCGTCGGACGGCGCCGAGGCACTCGAGGTCGCCAGGGCCCAGGTCTTCGACGTCATCCTGAGCGACATCCTCATGCCGCGGATGGACGGCTACCAGCTGGCGCGCGAGTGCAAAGCGGACAGCGATCTGGCGGCGATCCCCATCGTGTTCCTCACGGCGAGCTACACGGACCCCGCAGACGAGCGTTTCGCTCTCGACCTGGGTGCCGAGCGTTTCCTCACCAAGCCCGTCGAGCCCGACGTCCTGCTCGACGTTCTCGCGGAGCTGTCCGAGGGCGCCACCGCGTCTCACGCTCGCGGTCCCCGGATCGAGGAGCAGGAGATCCTGCGCGAGTACAACGAGCGGCTCGTGAACAAGCTCGAGCGCAAGGTCCTCGAACTGCAGGAGGCCAACCGCATGCTCTCGGCTGCGATGGACACGCTCTCCAGCGAGCTCGAGGTCAAGTCCACGCTCATCAGCGAACTCGACGGCCGGGTCCGCGGCCAGGTCTCCGATATCGAGGAGACGATGGCCGCCCGCGCGGTGCTCGAGCACGCGGTCCAAGGCGCGAGCGGCCTGGTCATGCTCGTGGGCGATCGGTACGGGCGCACCGAGTGGGTCTCCAAGGGGACGTGCCTGCTGACCGGATACGCCGAAGAGGAGCTGTGCGGCGTGGACTACTTCGACGTGCTCGTGTCGGAAGCGGACCGGGACGCTCGGCGCACCGCGTACGAGGCGCTCATGACCGAGGGCGGCTGCCGCACGACGGACAGCGAGGTCCTCACGCGCCGGGGCGAGAGCGTGCGGCTCGCTTGGATAGACTGCGCATGGCGGGACGACTCCGGCGACATATGCGGCGTCATCGGCGTGGGGACGCCGCTGCGCTGAAACGAAAGGGCCCCTCCACATCTTCTCCATCCGCTGACCGTACGCTTTCGGCGCCGGAGGTGACGCATGTCCGGATCGGCACACAAGGTCCTGCTCGTCGAGGATGAGAGGACGATCCGCGAGGCTGTCGAGGCCTACCTGGAGCGCGACGGCTTCTGGGTGAAGTCCGTCGGTGACGGGTACGCCGCGCTCGAGGCGTTCGCCAAGGGCGGGTTCGATCTCGTGGTCCTCGATCTGATGCTGCCCAAGGTCCCCGGCGAGGAGGTGTGCCGCCGCATCCGCGACCACTCCGACGTGCCCATCATCATGCTCACCGCGAAGGGCTCCGAGGAGGAGCGCGTCCGGGGGCTGGAGATCGGGGCGGATGACTACCTCGTCAAGCCGTTCTCACCCCGTGAGCTCGTGGCGCGGGTGCGGGCGCTGCTGCGGCGTGCGAAGGCCGACGAGGCGCCACAGCGGGACCGCGCGGACTTCGGGCCGCTCGAGATCGATCTGGCGGGGCACCGCGTCCGCCTCGGCGGCGTCGAACTCGACCTGACAGCGAGCGAGTACAAGTTGCTCGTGACGTTGTCGCGCTATCCCGGGCGCGTCTACTCGCGCATGGAGCTTGTGGAGAAGGTCCTCGGCTACGACTTCGAGGGCTACGAGCGCGCGATCGACAGCCACGTCAAGAACCTGCGTGCGAAGCTGGACGACGATCCGAAGGAGCCCACCTTCATACACACCGTGTTCGGGGTGGGTTACCGGTTCGACGCGCCCCCTCACGCCGAGGACGCGGGGTAGCGTGACCATGGCCGTTCGCAGCGGCCGTCTGGTGGTGCGCCTGGCGGTGGTGTTCGCGGCGATCGCGGCGCTGACCGCGGCGCTCGCAGGCGTGCTCATCACCGCCACGCTCGACGCGCGCTTCGAGAGTTACGTGCAGCAGAATCTCCAAGGGCGCGCCGACGACACGGCTGCCGTGCTCGCGCAGGTCTACGCCCAAGCGGGCACCTGGGACGCGGTCCGCTACGTCGACTTGGGGCGCTTCGGCGTGAGCATGAGCGGCTTCCGCATCTCGCTCTACGACGCGCAAGGTGCGCTGCTCGCCAGTTCGTCGGGTCAGCAGGGGGGCCTGCTGTTCCGTCAGGAGCCGCTGGCCGAGGAGGGACCGTCGGCTTCGGCGCAGGTCGTGGTCGACGGGGTGAAGGTGGGCGAGGTGCGCGTGAGTTCGCTGTTGCCGGGCGGGTTCCTCACCGACCGGGACATCGCGTTCCGCAACGGAGCGTTCGCCGGTCTGCTCAGCGCCGCCGTCATCGCGGTGATCGCCGCCAGCATCGCAGGTGCGCTCTTCGCCCGGAGTATCGCCCGGCCAGTGGAGCACGTCACCTCCGTGGCGGCGAGCATCCGCGGGGGCGATCTGGCGGCCCGCACCGGGATGATCGGCGAGGACCCGGTCAAGGCGCTCGGCCGCACCCTCGACGAGATGGCGGCGTCGATCGAGGCGGAACGCGAGTCCGAACGCCGGCTGACCGCCGACGTGGCTCATGAGCTGCGGACCCCTCTGCAGGCGATCCAGGCGACCGTCGAGGCCATGCAGGACGGCGTGCTGCCCGCCGACGCCCAACGCTTGGGCACCGTGCTGGACGAGACGCGGCGCCTGTCCCGGCTCACCGAATCGCTTCTCGAGCTCTCGCGCCTTGAGCGGGCATCGGTACCGATGCGGGCCGAACCGCTCGACCTGTCGCTCCCGGCGCGGGCGGCGATCGACTCCCATCGCGCGCTGTTCGAGGCCGCGGGGCTGTCGCTCGCCGAGCACGTCGCCGAGGGGATCACGATCGCCGGCGATCCCGACCGCCTGCAGCAGGCGATCGGCAACCTGCTGTCCAACGCCGCGCGATACACGCCTGCCGGCGGCTCCGTCTCGGTCACGGTGGCCGCGGAGGGCGACAGCGGCGTGGTGCGGGTGCGCGACACCGGCATCGGTATCGCCGACGAGCACAGGGAACAGGTCTTCGCGCGCTTCTGGCGCGCCGATCCCTCGCGCGAGAGCGCGAAGGGCGGCGTCGGGATCGGCCTGGCGGTGGTCAAAGAGATCGTCGAGCGCCACGGCGGGACGATCGCCATCGACTCCGGCGAGTGGGGCACCGAGTTCGCGGTCCGGCTGCCGCTCGTGGATCCGATCAGGGGCGGAGTGCGCTCCTGATCTCGTTCTCGAGCGCGTAGGGTACGGCTCCCGGTCCGCCGAACACCGTCTGGTCGGCCACCGACGGCCCCTTGGCGTTCAGCCACGCGCGCAACGGCGCGTCCACCGAGGACGGCACGAGCACGAGCGGCCCGCCGCGGGCGCCCATGTACGCCCCGGCCGCGAGCGCGTCCGGGAAGTTGGAGCCCGTCGAGATGCCGAGGTGGGTGTAGGCGAGCACGCTGCGCGAGACTCCGTGGTCGGCCACGGCGCGCGCGGTCGCGTAGCGGTCCGCGCCCGCGACCCGCTCGGGCGAGGGCAGGCTGCCGTAGACGCCCGAGGAGACGGCGCTCGTGCCGCCGAGGACGACCGTGTCGCGGATGCCGAGCCGCGTGAGCGCCGAGCGCGTAGCGGCGGGTACGGCCGAGCGGCGGACGAGCAGGATCGGGCGGCCGGAAGCCGCTGCCAGCGCCGCGCCGGCCAGCGCGTCCGGGTAGTTCTCGCCGCTCGAGACGTACGCGGTCGCCCCGGGGACCGAGCCGAGCTCCGCCTTGAGGGTGTCGGCCACCTTGGCGGCCGTGGCGAAGCGGTCCGCTCCGCTGACGCGGGTCACGGCGTCCGCCTCTGACAGCGAGTCGACCGTCGCCAGCGCCGCCGAGGACAGTGCGGCCGTCCCGCCCACGACGAAGACGCGCGTGGGCTTGAGGCGCACGATCTCGTCACGGGCCTCCAGCGACAGCGAGCCGGGGGTGGTCAGCAGCAGCGGACCCTTCACCGCGCCGGCGAGCGCCGCGGCGCCGAGCGCGTCGGGCCAGTTCTGTCCGGAGGCCAGCACGACGGCGGGCGCACCGCCCGGGAAGGCGGCACGGCTCACCTGCGCGGCGGTGGCATAGCGGCTGACGCCCTCGAGGCGGGTGGAGCCGGGCGGATCCAGGGCGTACTCGGCGTTGACGACGATGGTGGCGGGCGTCGGGTTCGACCAGCGGTCGCCGGCGAAGGCCTTCACATACACGGTGTTCGCGCCGCCGTGCTCGAGGAAGAGCTGGGCACTCGTCGACGCCGTGACGTACTCGCGCCCTCCGGCGCACCCGTAGGCGTAGAAGACGGTGGAGCCGTCCGCGGGTGTCCACGACAGCGTGGTCAGATAGCCGTCCGCGGGCGTGGCAGCGACGGCCACCGGCAGTTGGACCGGCAGGTCGGAGATCATCTTGTCGTAGGCCGCTTTCACGTCGATGCGGCCGTTGCCGTAGAAGGGGTCGAAGCCGTCCGGTGCGCCGGAGGGGTAGTCGGACGCGGTCGATGAGACGAACGCGGCCATCTGTGAGGCCGGCGTGTCGGGCACGAGCGACCACAGCAGCGCGAGCGAGCCGGACG
>PNNM01000020.1 GCA_013824215.1 Coriobacteriaceae bacterium | reverse complement strand
CCACGAACGTGTCCGAGGCCCCCGCGACGTCGGTCAGCAGCACGGCGACCATCCCTCCGGTGCACGACTCGGCGACCGCGAGCTTCAGACCGCGCGCCCGCGCCGCGGCCAGCACGGCCTCGGCGAGCGTCTCCCCCTTCGCCGAGTAGCACGCCTCGCCGAACGCGTCGGCCACACGGCGCGCGGCGGCCGCGAGCGCGTCCGGGCCGGCGCCGTCGTCGTAGAGGACGACCTTGACGTCGCCGATCACCGCGAGCACTCCGAGCGTCACTCCTTCGACGCCCTGAAGTGCGCGTTCGGCGATCCGCTGGGCGTCGCCCTCGGGCATCCCAGCTATCCCGAGGACCGCGGGCGGGGCCGCACCGCCGTCCTCGCCGAGCAGGTCGGCGAGCATCGGCCGCATCTCGGCCGGCGGGCCGGGCAGCAGCGCGAGCGTGCCCGGCAGGCCGTCGAGCACCTGGCCCGGGGCGGTGCCGGTGGCGGCCGGCAGGACGCGGGCGCCGCGCAGCACGAGCGCCTGGCGGAAGACCTGCTCGGCAGCGACCGGGTCCTCGTGCCGCAGGGCGATGTGCGACAGGGCTTCCGCGACGGCCTCATCACGCTCGAGGGGGCGTCCGGTGGCCGCGGAGGCGGCGTCGCGCGTGACGTCGTCGTGCGTCGGACCGAGCCCGCCGGTCGTCACCACCATCGCGTGTGCCGCCAGCAGGCGCCGCAGTACGCCCGCGAGCAGCGTCGCGTCATCGCCGGCGCTGACCGCCTCGGCCACGGCGAAGCCGGACCGCGTGAGAGCGCGGGCGACCTCGGCGGAGTTGGTATCGACGGACAGGCCCGTGACCAGCTCGGTCCCGACGGTGACGATCGCCGCTGTCGGCCGGGCCGTCACGGCGTGCGCGCCTCGCTCTCCCCGGTCCACGGGCCGGTGAGGACGTCGCGGGCGTGATAGAAGTAGTCCACCATCGACAGGATCGTGAACGCCACAGCGACCACCATCACCGTCCATGAGAGGTACTCCGCCCACGTCAGGCCGACCTGGCCCAGCCGCTGCCCGACGACCGCGGAGTCCTTCACGATGAACAGGATGATGGCCACGATCTGCAAGACCGTCTTGGCCTTTCCGTAGCCCGACGCCACGATGATCTTGCCCTCGGCGACCGCCACCATGCGCAGTCCCGAGACGATGAGTTCGCGGCTGACGATGACGATCGCCACCCACCCCGGGAGCTGGTCGAGGTCCACGAGCGCGAACAACGCCGCCGTGACCAGCAGTTTGTCGGCGAGCGGGTCGATGAACTTGCCGAATGTGGTGATCTCGTTACGGGAGCGCGCGAGGTAGCCGTCGACCGCGTCGGTGGCTCCGAGCACCCCGAAGATGAGCGCGGCGATCCAAGGCTTCGCGGCGTCCCAGAACGCGGGCGCCGACAGGAAGGAGGGCCACTCCCCCAGCAGCACGACGAGGAAGAGCGGGATGAACACCACGCGCAGGATGGTCACGCGGTTGGCCGCGTTCATCGGCAGCATCACGACTGCTCCACCTCGCCGAGGAGGTCGTACCCGAGCGCGTCGACGATGCGCGCCCGCACGATCCCGCCGGGCCGGCCCGGCCGGTCCAACGATACCACCCCGTCGATCTCCGGCGCCTGACCGCGCCAGCGGCCGATGGTGGCGCCGTCCTCGTCGACGCCTTCGATGAGGACGGCGAGCGAGGAGCCGATCCGGTCCGCCGCCCTCTCGAACCCGATGCGGTCCGCCACCTCGCGCACGCGGTTCGCCCTCGCCATGCGCTCGCGTGCGGGAACGCGCGGGCGCATGGACGCCGCGGGGGTGCCCTCCTCGGGCGAGTAGGCGAAGACGCCCGCGT
Source organism: Coriobacteriaceae bacterium (assembly GCA_013824215.1). Classification (GTDB taxonomy): domain Bacteria; phylum Actinomycetota; class Coriobacteriia; order Anaerosomatales; family D1FN1-002; genus PNNM01. The sequence goes on along the minus strand of PNNM01000020.1, from coordinate 13,429 downwards.
AGTCGAAGCGCGCGGCCTCGAGGAACGCCTCCAGCTCGGTCAGGTGGCCTTCCGTCTCGCCGGGGAAGCCGGCGATGAGGGAGGTGCGCAGCACGATGTCGGGCATGGCCGCGCGGATCCGCGCGAGCAGCGCGAGGTGCGACTCGGCGTCGCCGGCGCGCCCCATGCGCCGCAACACGTCGCGGGAGGCATGCTGCAGCGGCAGGTCGAGGTAGCGGCAGACCGCCGGTGCCGAGGCCATCGCCTCGAGCAGCTCGTCGGTGACGCCGTCGGGCTGCACGTACATCAGGCGCAGCCAAGCGAGCCCCTCGAGGGCGGCCAGACGTCCCACGACGTCGGCCAGACGGCCGCCGTCCATGTCCCGCCCCCACGACGAGATGTCCTGCCCCACCAGCACGATCTCGCGGGCCCCGGTCGCGATCAGCGCCCGGGCCTCGTCCTCCAACGCGTCCGCGGGCGTGCTGCGAAAGTCGCCACGGATCGCGGGGATGGTGCAGTAGGCGCACGAGCGGAAGCAGCCGTCCGAGACCATGAGGTACGCCGAGGACCCGGTGGCCGACCGCAGCGCATCACCCCGTTCGGCCGTGCGCTCGCCGGTCAGCCTCTCGAGCGTCGCGAGCAGCGCGGACTCCTCGGCGACCGGCAGGAACGCGTCCACCTCGGGAAGCTCGGTCTCCAGGTCGCCGGCGTAGCGCGAGGGCATGCACCCCGCGAGCACGATCCGGCGTCCCTCACGCTCGACCTTCCACCTCAAGCCGAGGTCGAGTGCTGCGGCCACGGACTCCTCCACCGCCTCCCGGATGAAGGCGCAGGTGTTGAGGACGGCCACATCCGCCTCCTCGAGGTCGTCGGTGAGTTCGTAGCCCGACGAGGCGACTAGCGCGGCCATGCGGCCTGAGTCCACCTCGTTCTTCGGACACCCGAGGGTGACGATGCTGACGCGCACGGTCACGCGCGGCCCGGCTAGCGGCGGTTCACGAACTGGATGGGGATGCCGTAGTCGCGCTCCTTGACGAAGCCGATGACCGCTTGCAGCTCGTCGCGCGACGCCGAGAAGACGCGCAGCTTGTCGCCCTCGATCTGGACCTTGACCTTGAACTTCTCGTCGCGGATCTCCTTGTTGATGCGGCGCGCGAGATCCGCTTCGATGCCGTTGACGATGCGGCCGGTCATGCGGACCGTCCCGCCCGAGGCCTGCTCCTCCTTGCCCCAGGCAACAGCTTTCAGATCGATCTCGCGGCGCACGAGCTTCGTGTTCAGCACGTCTGTGACCTGGCGCAACACGAAGTCGCTCGGCGCATGCACGGTGATCGTCGCCTCGTGCTTGTCGAGCTCCATGCGCGATCCGGTGCTCTTCAGGTCGTAGCGCTGGACGAGTTCCTTGACGGTCTGTTGGACGGCGTTGTCCACCTCCTGCATGTCGACCTGGGAGACGACGTCGAAGCTCTGGTCCTTGGCCATCCTTTTGATCCTTTCGACAGGTGCGCCGCCTCAGTCGGGCGGCAGCGCGCTCAGCTGATACGTGGGGATCTCGCCTTTCGGGACGTCGGTGATCTTTTCTCCGTCGCGGTAGACGCTGACCGCGGACGGACGTCCCATGCGCACTGTGGCGGAGTCCGTGATACGCCATTCGCGCGACTCCCCGTCCTCCATGGTGCCCTCGTACGCCTTCAGGCCGTCCACGGTCACTCGCAGCCAGGACGCCTGGCCCTCGGCGATGGCGACCCTGAGTGTGAACGGCGTGAGCGCGGTGGGCTCGCCGGCGGGCTGCGCATCCTCCCCGGCGGCCGGCTCGGTCGCGAGCGCGGCACCGGCCTCCGGCGTGGAGGTCGCCGATCCGGCGGGCAGCGGCAGCCTGGCGGGCTCCTTCGGCCCCGAGACGAGCTTCCCGATGCCCCAGACGGCCAGTACGATCAGCGCGACCACGATCGCGATGAGAAGCGCTCCGCGCACGGGGATGACGTGCACGTCCGCCGAGGTGGGATGCTCCGGTTCGGGGAGGCGGATGCGCTGGCTCTCCATGCCGGGGCGGTGACGCGTGTCCTGCTCGTACAGCTTCAGCAGCGGCTCGGGCGCGATCTCGAGGTACTTGGCGATGCTGGTGATGTAGCCGCGCACGTACGCGGGGCTCGACGGGAGGCGGTCGTACTCGCCCTTCTCGAGCGCTGCGAGCAGCCCGCCACGGATGCGGGTGGCCTGCTCGACGTCGCCGATCGTCCTGCCGGCGCGGCGGCGCTCGTTGGCCAGCGTCTCGCCGAGGGCGCTCACAGCCGCGGCCCCTCATCGGCGGCTCGCTCGGTGCGCTCGAACGCCTTGACGGCCTCGAGGTCCTCGATGTCGACAACGACGTCGCGAGGCTTGCTGCCATCGGGCGGGCCGACGATGCCCTTGGCCTCGAGCATGTCCATGATGCGTCCGGCGCGCGCGTAGCCGACCTTCAGGCGCCTCTGGAGCAGCGACGTGGAGCCCATGCCGGTGGTGACCACGATGTCGGCGGCCTCCCACAGCAGCGGGTCGTCGTCCTCGTCGCCGTGGTCCACTCCCCCGCCGGCCGTGGCGACCTTCAGGTGCAGGATCTCCTCGTGGTAGTCCGGCTCGGCCTGCTTCTTCACGTGCTCGACGATGGCCTCGATCTCCGGCTCGGAGACGTAGGCGCCCTGGATGCGCTTGGGCTTGGGCCAGGCGGGAGTGGAGAAGAGCATGTCGCCGAGGCCGACGAGCTTCTCGGCCCCGGACTGGTCGAGGATGACGCGGCTGTCGATGGAGCTGGCCACCGCGAACGCGATGCGGTTCGTGATGTTCGTCTTGATCAGACCGGTGATGATGTCGGTGGAGGGGCGCTGGGTCGCGACGATGAGGTGGATACCCGCGGCGCGCGCGAGCTGCGCGAGGCGGCAGATCGAGTCCTCGACCTCGCGGGCGGCCACCATCATGAGGTCGGCCAGCTCGTCGATGCAGATGACGAGGTACGGCATCGCCTCGGCGCCTTCCGGAGCGCGGCCCTCATGCACGAGGGCGTTGTACTGAGCGATGTTGCGCGCGCCCGCCTTCTGCAAGCGCCTGAGCCTCGAATCCATCTCCGAGACCGCCCAGGCCAGCGCGCTCGCGGCCTCCTTCGGCTCGGTGACGACCGGCACGTAGAGGTGCGGCACGCCGTTGTAGAGCGCGAGTTCGATGCGCTTGGGGTCGATCAGGATGAGGCGGACCTCGGCGGGCGTGGCGCGCATCAGGATCGAGATGAGCAGGGCGTTTATGCACACCGACTTGCCGGTGCCCGTGGCGCCCGCGATGAGCAGGTGGGGCATGGCGGCCAGGTCGCCGGTGATCACGTCGCCGGCCACGTCCTTGCCGATGTAGAGCTCGAGCGGACCCGCGTCCGGCGTGGGCGCGTCCGTGATCACGTCGCCGAGGGTGACCGTGGAACGGCGGTCGTTGGGCACCTCGATGCCGACGAGCGACTTGCCTGGGATCGGCGCGAGGATGCGGATCGTCGAGGCGGCGAGCGAGAGCGCCAGGTCGTCCGAGAGCGCGGTGATGCGGTGGACCTTCACGCCCTTGGCGAGCTGGACCTCGAACATCGTGACCGTCGGGCCGGGCACCCAGCCCACCACGCGCGCGGTGATGTCGAACGTCGCGAGCGTGGACTCGATGATGTCGCCGGTCTCGCGCAGCTCCTTCTCTGTGGCCTGGTGCTTGGTGGCCGCGACCGGGGTGAGCGCGAGGATGGCGGGAGGCGGGAGCTCGAACCCCTCCATCGCACGCGGAGCGACCGCGCGCGTGGTCGGCAGCGTCTTCCGGCGCTCCTCGGGGTCCCCGGCGGTCTCGGCGGGTCTGCGCATGCCCGCCGGATGCGGCTCGGCGAAGGCATCGGTGCCGTTCGGCTCCAGGCGGGAGGTCTTGGCGGCCGCCGGGCGGCGGCCGGGAGCGGCGGGCACCACCTCGGGGCGGCGGAGACGCTCGAACGCCCAACCCACGGCGCCCGAGATCGACAGGCCGGTGATGACGAGTCCGATGAGCAGGAGGGCCACGAGGACGACCCCGGCGATCGCGGGCCCCAGCGGGGTGCGGAAGACCCAGGCGAAGGAGGCGCCGACGAAGCCACCGTAGCGCTGGACCACCGCCCCGTCCCACTGGAGGGGTTCGGGCACCGCGAGCGCCACGAGCGCCACGAGCGAGACGAGCACGATGCCCAGGCCGGCGCCGACTCGCCACTCGGTGATGTCGACGTGCCTGATGGCGAAGAAGCTCGCTCCCCAGAGCACGAGCAGGACGGGGATGACGTACGCCCCGATGCCGAGGGCGAGCCTGACGGCGGTGGCGACCGCGGTGGCCACAGTGGCCGAGCTGCCCGCGCCGAGCACGGCCAGCATGAGCGCCACGCCCGAGGCGGCCAATGCGATGCCGTAGATGTCGTTCAGGGACGAGTGGTCGAGTCCCGGCGGCGCGGGAGGTGCGGCCGGTTTGCGCCGGCCCGATGTGGTGGAGCGTCTGCCGGTCTGTGCCACGTGACTTATCGGCTCCTCGTGCGGCCTCAGGCTGCGAAGTAGGCGATGAGCAAGGCCGTTCCCACGACAGCAGTATAGACCGAGAACACCATCAGGGAGTGCCGTTTGACGAGCGCGAGCAGGCCCCAGACGGCCAGATAGCCGGTCACGCCCGCCACGACGAAGCCGGCCGCCGAGGCGCCCGCGCCGGGCAGCGCGACCGTTCCGGAGGCGATACCGACCGCGTCCTTGGCCGCGGCCAGGGTGATGATCGGGATGCCGAGCAGGAACGAGAAGCGCGCCGCCTCGTCGCGGCGCAACCCCGCGAGCATGCCGCCGGCGATCGTGGAGCCGGAGCGTGAGAGCCCCGGCAGGACGGCCAGGCCCTGCAGCAGGGCGACGAGCGTCGTCCTCGGCCAGGTGAGCGCCTGCGCGCCGTCCGTGCGCGGGACGCGCGGGCCGAGAAACTCGCCCACCGCCAGGAGCGCGGCGGTGGTCAGGAACCAGACGCCGAGCCAGAGCCCCGAGGCGGACATCGGTTCGACGAGCGGTTCGAGGGCGAGCGCGACGGCACCCGTGAGGACCGTCCCGCCCGCGATCCGCAGAGCGAGACGCCGCTCGGCGCTCCCCTTCCCCGCCGAGGTCAGCGAGCGCAGAAGCGACATGAGGTCGCTCCGGAAGTAGACGAGCATCGCGAGCAGCGTCGCGAAGTGCAGGAAGACCTCGAAGGTGAGATCGGGCGCGGAGCCGAAGGCGCGATAGACGAGCGCGAGGTGGCCGTCGGAGGAGACCGGGAGGAACTCGGTCGCGCCCTGGACGAAGCCGAGCGCGACCGCCTGGAGGAGTCCCACGCCTTCAGACCGCCATCACGATCGGGATGATCATCGGCCGCGTGCGCACGGCCTCCCACAGGTACTGGGAGAGCCCCTCGCGCACGGCGCGCTCGATGATGGAATGGTCGGTCACGCCCTCGGACTCCATCTTCGCCAGCGCCTTCTTCACCCGCGCCATGGCGCCTTCGTGCAGGTCGGAGGTCTCCCCACCGACCGCCACTCCGCGCGCCACGATCTCGGGCTCGCCGACGACGCGGCCGTCCTGGGCGTCCACGGCGACGACGACCGTGACGATGCCGTCGCGTGCGAGTTGCTGGCGGTCACGCAAGACCACCTGGCTCAGGTCACCCACCGACAGGCCGTCGACGTAGACCACGCCCGCGCCGACGTGTTCGGCGAGACGCGCCGAGTCGGAGGCCAACTCGAGGCAGTCACCGTTCTCCATGATGAAGACGTCGTCGCGGTGGATCCCGACCTGCTCGGCGAGCCGTCCGTGCGCCCGCAGGTGCCGGCTCTCGCCGTGGATCGGCATGAAGAAGCGCGGCCTGACCAGGTTGAGCATGATCTTGAGTTCTTCCGAGCCCGCGTGGCCCGAGACGTGGATGTCGGCGTTGCCCTTGTGGAGCACCTCGATGCCGGCCTTGGCGAGGCGGTTGATGACGCGCCCGACCGCCATCTCGTTGCCGGGCACCGGCGAGGCCGAGATGATGACCGTGTCGCTCGGCTCCAGCTGCACCGTCTTGTGGTCGCGGTTCGCCATGCGCGCGAGCGCCGAGAGCGGCTCGCCCTGGCTGCCGGTGCACAGCACCACGGTCTTCTCGGGGGGCAGCGAGGCCGCGTCGTACGCGTCGACGATCCTGTCCTCGTCGACGTCGAGATAGCCGAGCTCGCGCGCGATGGCGGTGTTGTTCACCATGGAGCGCCCGGTGACCACCACCGTCCGCCCGGATCCCACGGCCGCGTCGCAGATCTGCTGCATGCGATGGATGTGCGAGGCGAACGACGCGACCACGATGCGGCCCTCCACCGCGCGGAAGATGGCGCGCAGGGACTCCCCGACGTTCGCCTCGGGTTTGGAGTAGCCGGGGTTCTCGGCGTTGGTGGAGTCGGACATGAGCAGGAGCACGCCTTGGCGGGCGGCCTTCGCGAGTGCGTCGTAGTCGGTGAATCGCCCGTCGATGGGCGTCTGGTCCAGCTTGAAGTCGCCGGTGTGCAGGATGTTGCCGACCGGGGTGCGGATGAACAGCGCCACGCCGTCCGGGATGGAGTGGTTGACTGCGATGAAGTCGAAGCCGAGCTGGCCGAGCGATACGTGCCCGCCCGAGCGCACCTCGCGCAGCTTCGCCTTCTTGATGCCGTGCTCGTTCAGCTTGCCCTTGATCAGGCCGAGGGTGAGCTTGGTCCCGAGCACCGGCACCGGCCTGCCGAGGTCTTTGAGCAGGTACGGCAGGGAGCCTGTGTGGTCCTCGTGACCGTGGGTGATCACGATGCCACGCAGCTTGTCACGCCGCTTCAGGACGTAGCTGTAGTCCGGCAGGATGAGGTCGACGCCGGGGTGCTCGGCGTCGGGGAACATCAGTCCGGCGTCTATCACGACCATGTCGTCGCCGCACTCGACGACGGTCATGTTCTTGCCGATCTCGTCGAGCCCGCCGAGCGGGACGACTCGCAGTCGCTGCTTCTTTGGCATGTGGTCCCTACTGCAGGACGCCGACGCCGCGCATCACGCGCAGCAGCTCGGCGGACTGCTCCTCGGTGGGGGGCACGAGCGGTAGCCGCGTCGTACCCACGGGGAATCCGACCAGGCGCAAGGCGTCCTTCACCATGATCGGGTTGGCGGTCATGAACAGCGCCTTGAACAGCGGGAGCAGCTCGAGGTGCAGTTTGAGCGCGCGGGTGTGGTCGCCGGCGATCTGCGCGGCTATCATCTCGGCCATCCTGCGGCCCACGACGTGGCTGGCCACCGAGATGACCCCGGTGCCCCCCATCGCCATCATCGGCAGCGTCATCTCGTCGTCGCCGGAGAGCAGCTCGAAGCCATCCGGTGCGCCCTCGACGATGGCGGCGGTCTGGGACAGGTCGGGGTTGGCCTGCTTGACGGCGACGACGTTGGCGACGTCGCCGGCGAGGCGCAGGATGGTGGCCGGCTCCATGTTGACCACGCAGCGGCCAGGGATGTTGTAGACGATGACCGGCACGTCGACAGCCTCGGCGATGGCACGGAAGTGGCGGTACATCCCCTCCTGGGGCGGCTTGTTGTAGTACGGCACGACGGCCATGATGCCGTCCACGCCGAGCGCGGCGACCTTGGCCGCGAACTCCACCGAATCGCCGGTGCAGTTGTCGCCCGCGTTGGCGATGACGGGCGCCTTGCCGTCGACCGCTTCGATGACCGCGCGGAACAGGTCCAGCTTCTGGTCGTAGAAGACCGTGGGCGACTCGCCGGTGGTGCCGCAGACGATGAGGCCCTCGCTGCCCTCGTCGAGCAGCCGCAGCGCGAGTTCCTGCGCGCGGGGCAGGTCGAGCGAGCCGTCCGCGGAGAACGGCGTCACCATCGCCGTGAGCAGGCGGCCGAAACGTGGCTGGGACATCGGTATCTCCCCTTGAAAGCGGCGGCTTTGATGGCGCGCCGCGGATACGTCTTCTCTACCCGACGTATTGTGCCACAGCGCGCCGACACCGGATGCCGCGTCGTCGTGCGTGCGTCACGGGCGTCTGCGATAGCGCAGCTCGGCGATGCCTCCGGGCCACGCGCGAGCCGCGACCAGCTCGAGTCGCGTCCTCGCGTGCGGTGTCCGCCACAACGGGATCCCGTCGCCGAGCAGGATCGGCTGGACCGCGACCAGGTACTCGTCGACGAGTCCGGCGTCCGAGAGTGCTGTGGCGAGCTTCCCACCGCCGAACAGCCAGATACTGCCGCCAGGCTCCTCTTTGAGACGCGGCACGAACTCCTCGGCGGGCTCTTGGACGAACTCGACGCCGGCGGTGGCCGGCAGGCCCTCGCGTGACGTGAAGACGCAGACCCGCTTGCCCGAGAAGATCTCGGTGCCGCCGGCCAGATCGAGGCTGGCCAGGTAGGTGGCGCTGCCCATGACGAGCGTGTCGATGGAGGCGACCAGCTCGTCGTAGTCGGCGGGGGTCGACGCGGGTGGCGGGGCCAGCCAGCCCACTCCGCCGTCGGTCTCGGCGATGAAGCCGTCGAGCGAGGTCGTGACTATGAGTACGAGCGGCCGGGTCACGGTCGGTCCGTCACTCCCCCACGAGCACGACGTTCGGGAACGCCGCGTGCGCCTTGACGTCCGCCGAGTACAAGGGCGCATCGAGCACGGCGGCGAGGCCGGCGCTGAAGGCGTCGTACAGGGGGCAGCCGAGCAGGTCAGCGTGATCGAACGCCGCGGCGACGAGCTTGGGCGATGGGGCGACCCAGGTGAGGCGTGCGTCCAAGAGCGAACCGTACGCCATGCGTCCCGATACGGCGGCCCGGGGCGAGTGCACCACCGACAGCACCTCGTAGAGGAAGAGATGGTCGACCGTGATCACGATCTCACCCGAGCCGTGCCGGACCAGCAGCGCGCGCGCCTCCGCTGATCCCGGCTCTGGGCGGAACCACTTGACGCCGACGGAGGCGTCGAGCACGACCGTGGCGGGCTTCACCCGTCACCCCGCCTGCCGCGGACGATGGCTACGGCCTCGTCGACCGACAGCGACCAGCGACTCTCCCTCATCACGGCGAGGAACTCGCTGTTCGAAACGTCCGGGTAGGGGTCGGCGGCGGCGGCCTGCTCGGAGATCCGATCCATGGTCTCGAGTGCGCGGCGGACGCCCGCTTCGAGTTCAGCAGCGTCGTTTGCGGTGCGGCGCCTGCCCGTGTACTCGCCCACCGCTTCCTGCACCACCGAGCTGCGGCTGCGGCCCGCGGCAGACGCATCTGCGTCGATCCGCTCGAGCATCTCGTCGGGGATGTAGATGTTGACCTTGGCCATCTCTCGCCTCCGAGGTAGTACATTCGGGTACTACCCCGATGGTACACCCTTTGGACGAGCGGGGACGTGGCGGCGCACTACCGTCCGCCCGGCCGGTAAAGGCAGGCGTCCAGCAGTGCCAAGACCTCGTCGACGACCGCGGTGGAAGCGGCGCCGATGTGTTTGACGCGGCGGGACCGGTAGTCGATCGACTTGACCTGCTCGACCATGATCACGCCGGTCACGCACTCCCCCGCCGGCATGGTCACATGGAACGGGAAGTCGCGCTGCGTGTTCGTGATCGGGCAGGTGATGCAGAGCCCCGTGCGTTCGTTGAACAGATCGTTGCTGACCACGAGCGCCGGACGGCGACCGCGCTGCTCATGTCCGGACTGAGGGTCGAAGGTCAGAGCGACCAGGTCGCCCTTCTTGGGGACGTAGGCGGCCACCTACCAGACCTCGCGGCCGACAGGCGGTCCCCAGTCGACCTCTTCGGGCGAGTAGTCGGCAGGGATCTCCCTGACGAGTTCCTCGAGACTCAAGCCGCCGCGGACACGGCGGACGGGTGTCACGACCAGGACACCGTCGTGAACGGCGACGTCGACGGCGTCCCCGACCTCCACATCGGCGTCGGCCAGGAGTTCCTTGCTCAGGCGAAGCCCCTGGCTGTTGCCCCACTTCTGTACTCGTGTGATCACGTGTGCTCCCTCGACGGATAGCCCAAGTATAGCCGTGTGGCGCTGCATTCAACTGGGCGCGCGCGCATGCGGCTGCGATCATGCGCAGACTGACCGGTGGGACCTGAACCGGGACTGAGCGCGCCCTAACCGCCGAGTCCGAAGCCCTCGTGCAGCGCACGGATCGCGGGCTCGGCGTCGTCCGCGGCCACGAGCACCGAGATCGTGGTGTGGCTGTCGGCGACCTGCAGGACGTTCACGCCCGCCTCGGCCAGGTGCTCGGCCATGCGCGCCATCACGCCGGGCACGCCGTGCATCCCGGCCCCCACGAGCGTGACCTTCGCCAAGCCGCGGACCACGTCGCAGGTCAGCCCGAGGGAACCGAGCACGTCGCAGGCAGCGTCCGCCGAGCCCTCGGGCACCGAGAAGACGAGGTCCTCGCCCGCAGGCGTGAACATGTCGAGCGAGACCCCGGCGTTGGCCATGGCGCGGTAGACGCGCGTCTGCGCGGCCATGTGCGCCGGCGTGCCTTCCGCGGCGCCGAGCGCGGCGCGCACGCGCGCCACCCCCGTGTCGTGGCTGACGGCCGTGGCGACGTCCCTCGGCTTGTACGAGGCGATGTCGGCCACCGTGGTGCCCGGGTGGTCGGAGAACGTGTTGCGCACGCGCACCGCAAGCCCGCTGGCCAGCGCGAGCTCCGCGGCGGGCGTGTGCACGACGCGCGAGCCGTGGCGCGCCATCTGGAACAGTTCGTCGGCGCCGATCGTGGAGAGGGTTCCAGCGCCGTCGCACGTGCGCGGGTCGGCGGTCATCACGCCGTCGACGTCGGTGTAGATCTCCACGGCTTCGGCGGCCAGCGCCACGCCGAGCGCGCAGGCGGTCGTGTCCGAGCCGCCCCGGCCGAGTGTGGTGACACTGCCGTCCTCCGCCACACCCTGGAAGCCGGCCACGACCGGCACGAGCCCCTCGGCGATGGCCGCGAGCAGCAGCCCGGGATGGACCTCCGTGATCGAGGCGCTGCCGTGCACGCCGTCGGTGGAGATGCCGGCCTCGGCGCCGGTGAAGGCGCGTGCCGCGATACCAGCCGCGCGCAGCTCGTGCGCCACGACGACCGCGGCCACCACCTCGCCGCATGACGCGACGAGGTCGCGCTCGCGGTCGTCGGCGGGAAGGTCGGCCAGCAGGCCGAGCAGGGTGTCGGTCGCGTACGGAGCGCCGGCGCGGCCCATAGCCGAGACCACCACCACGGGTGCGGAGCCAGCCTCCAGAGCTGCGGTGACGCGACCGGCGAGCGCGGAGCGACCTGCCGCGTCGGCGACCGACGTGCCGCCGAACTTCATGACCACGACCGGGCGTTGCGTCAACGCGCTACACCCCGAGGATGTTCTCGAGGCCGACCACGAGGCCTTCGAACCTGCCCACGTTGCGCACGGCGAGCACCACGCCCGGCATGAAGGAGCTGCGGTCGATGGAGTCGTGGCGGATGGTGAGCGTCTGACCCTGACCGCCGAAGACGACCTCCTGGTGCGCCACCAGCCCGGGCAGGCGCACGGAGTGCACCGGCACACCGTCCACGACAGCACCCCGGGCCCCTTCGGCGACCTCGGTCTCGCGGCCGGGAGCGGCCGGGACCTCGGAGCGCGCGATGGCGATGAGTGAGGCGGTGCGCATCGCGGTGCCGGACGGCGCGTCGACCTTCTGGTCGTGATGGAGCTCGATTATCTCGGCGTGCGGCATGAAGCGGGCCGCCTGCTCGGCGAAGCGCATCATCAGCACAGCGCCCAGAGCGAAGTTGGGGGCGTAGAACAGGCACGTCTTGCGCTGGGCGACGGCGGCCAACGCGGTCAGCTCGGCGTCGGTCATGCCGGTGGTCCCCACCACGCAGTGCACGCCCTCCGAGATCGCGTCGCGGATGTTGTGGGTCGCGGCCGTTCGGTTCGTGAAGTCGACCATGACATCGGGCACGTGCTGTTCGATCGCGAGGTCGAGCTCGCGGACGCATTCGATCGTGCCGCCCGCGCCGTCCTCGATCGTGTCGCCCGCGCACATCGGGTCGACCGCCGCGACGACTTCCATGTCCGGTTGCGCAGTGACCGCGGCGACCACCTGGCGTCCCATCCGTCCCGCCGCGCCGGTGACGAGAACCTTGATCATGAGCCCCTTACCTCTCCCCTAGCCGAGCAGGTGCGACACATCGTCGGTCCCGTGCGGACCGATCAAGGTCAGCACACGTCCGTGTCCGAACAACTCCCGTGCCACGCGTGTGACATCCTCGAGCGAGACCGCCTCCACGCGCTCCACGAGTTCGTCCATCGAGAGTATCTCACCGTGGGTGACCTCGGCCTTGCCGAGCCGCGTCATACGGTTGCGCGTGGATTCGAGGCCCAGGACGAGGTGGCCCTTGATGGACTCGCGCGCGCGGTCGAGCTCGTCGGCGGTCACGCCCGAGTCGAGCACCTTGGCGATCTCGTTCTGGATGATGCGCACGACCTGCTCGGCGTTGCCGGGGCGCGTTCCGGCGTACACGGCGAACTGGCCGGTGTCCTCGTAGAGCGCATGGTAGGAGTAGACCGCGTAGGCCAGCCCGCGCTTCTCGCGGATCTCCTGGAACAGGCGCGAGGACATGCCGCCGCCGAGGATGGTGTCGAGCACCGAGAGGACGAAGCGGTCCTCGTGGCCCGCGTACAGGCCGGGGACGCCGTAGCAGATGTGCGTCTGCTCGGTGTCCTTCTCGAGCACGGCCAGGCTCGGCTCGTCCGCCGCGTGGACCGGCGCCCGCTCGCTGCGCGGCGCCTCGGGCAGTGACAGGTGCTGGCGGACGAGCGCGACGATGTCGTCGTGGGCGAGGTGCCCGGCCGCCGCGATCACCGTGTTGCCCGTGGAGTAGTGCTTGGTGCGGTACGCGGCCGAGGCGGTGTTGCCGAAGCCCCCCACCGTCTCGCGCCTGCCGAGGACCGGGAGTCCCAGGGGGTGCGACGGCCACATCGTGGTGGCGAACAGCTCGTGGATGCGGTCGTCGGGGGTGTCCTCCAGGCGCGCGATCTCCTCTAGCACGACCTCGCGCTCCGAGGTGCACGCCTCGTCCGCGAGCAGCGAGCGGCCCGCCATGTCGGCGAGCACCTCGATGGCTGTGTCCACGTGCTCGTCGAGCACACGGGCGTAGTAGCAGGTGTACTCCTTGGAGGTGAACGCGTTGAGCTCCGCGCCCAGGCGGTCGAACGTCTCCGAGATCTGCGCGGCGCTGCGCGTGGGCGTGCCCTTGAACATCATGTGCTCGAGGAAGTGCGACATGCCCGCGTCCTCGGGCCCCTCGTCGCGGCTTCCCACCGCGAACCAGATGCCGATGGCCACTGAGCGCACCGGCTCGATGGTCTCGGACAGGACGGTGAGGCCGTCGTCGAGCATCGTCTTGTCGTAGAACATGGGTGTCCTCATCGCCGAGGGGATGGTGCGTATTGTAGTGGAAGCGAACC
>PNNM01000019.1 GCA_013824215.1 Coriobacteriaceae bacterium | reverse complement strand
CGCTTCTTGCCGGTGTCGGCGACGTAGATGTCGCCGCCAGGGCCGACGCCGACGCCGCTCGGGCGCCGCAGCAGGTCGCCGCTGAAGCCGTAGATCGAGAACATGTAGGCCCTGGACTGCTCGCCCTCCTCCCCCACCGACGGCGCGCGGGTGACGAAGAAGTAGAACGCCGACAGCCCTATCAGGAGCAGCAGGAGGGCCACCGCGATGACGACGTAGCGCGTGACCTCGGAAGAGCTCTTTCGATTCTCAGACACTTCGAGTTACCTCCTCGGTCAGGCTACCTGCCCGGCGCGGTGGTGGACGTTGCCTCGTTGTACAGCTTGCGGAGCGTTTCGAACGCCTCGGGATGGGCCCCCTTGACGCGGTCGAACCCCTCGCGGGAAGGCTTGTGGTCGGGGACGTACTCGAGCGCCGCGGCGTAGTCGTCGAGCGCCTCCACCCACATCTTCAGCCTCTCGTACATCGCGCCCCGCTCGTAGATGATCAGGACGTTCTCGGGGCCGAAGCCGAGCGCCTTCGACATGGCCGCTATCGACTTGGACTCTTCCCCGGAGCGTTCATAGGCGCGCCCGAGGGCCATCCACGCGTCCTGGTAGAACCCCGCCACCTGGCCGCCGGTCTGGGCGGCCTTCTCGAGTTCGGCCACCGCGGCCTCGTCCTTGCCCTGCGCGCTCAGCGCGAGGCCGAGGACGTAGAAGGTGGACGGGTCGGTCGGGTCCAGGCGCACCGCTATCCGCGCCTGCTCCTCGGCCCCGCCGGCGTCTCCGCGCTCGATGAGGGCGGCCGCGAGCTTGACCCGCGATGCGGCGTCGTCGGGGTTGGCCCTCACCGCCTCCTGCGCGGCGACGAACGCGCGGTCCATCTCGTTGCGCGGCGTCGTGGGGTCCATCGTGACCAGGAAGCGCACCAGCGCCCCCGTGACCACGAGGATCGCGGCGCCGAGCACGAGGATCACGATCCGGAGAGTCCTTGGGTTCATTGCAGTTCCTCTTCTCCAGCGAGAATGCGTGTGACGACCCAGCGGCCGTCCGTCGAGACCATGAAGATCTGGAACGTCCGTGCGGCGTGCGCGGGCTTGCTCACGCTCGCGCCGGACGAGTCGGTGAAGTACGAGTCGTCGATGAAGTCGTAGGTGACCTGCACTTCCCGCCCGTTCTCGCTCATCTGCACGACATCCATCTTCGTGTTCGAGTGACGGCGCACCCGAACGCGGCCTTCGGCCTCGTACGCTTGCGCCTGCTCGGTGAAGTAGCGCATCTGCTCGTCCGAGACGTACTCCCGCAGCGCGGACAGGTCGTCCGCGAGCCACGCCGCGATCGCCGCGCGTGCGACGGACAGCGCCTCTCGCCTGAGAGTGCCGCGCAGAAGCGGGGTGATGGTGCCACTCGACTCCTCCGCCTGCTCGACCACGACGGCAGGACTGCTCCCTCGCGGCGCGCAGCCTCCAAGAGGAACGGCCGCGAGCGCGACGAGCAGGGTGGCGGTGAGCGTCAAGACCCGGGTCGCGTTCACTCCCGCACCTCCACCGCGATGACCAGGACCTCGGAGGTGCGACGCCCGGCGATGGCTCCGGCGTTCGCGTCGAACGACTTCTGCTGCCCGGCGGGGACGTCGAAGACCTCGTACTTCACGCTCTCGCGCCGGTTGCCCTCCTCGAGCAGCCGGATCTCCAGCTCCACGCGGGCGATCTCGCGCGTCCCGAGGTTCTGCACGTTGCCGGTGATGCGCATCATCCCGTAGTCGTCCTTGTACGGGTTCCGGACGAACGCGCGCACGGTCTTGGCGACTTGCGCCTTGTCCGTCACGACCTCGGTGGGCCGAGCGCCGGACAGGCCCGCCCCGCCACCGCGCGCCAGCAGCAACACGCCCGCCGCCACTACGAGCAGGACCGCTATCACGACCAGGATCAACGCTCTTCGCATTCCTCGATCCACTCCTTCTCGCGTCTCCCGAGGGAGGATGGTCCCGATACCTCTTCAGCACCCTTCACATAAGCAGGGAACGTGCCGTTCTCGCCGCTCAGAAGTCCTGCGCGGGGCCGCCGGCCGGCTGCGCGTACGCGGGGTTGAGGGGGACGTCGTCCCTCGGCGCGTACCTCGCCGCATACCCGTCGTGGCAGTAGTCGCACAGCCCGGCACTGTGGCAATCGAAGCACGTGTTGTTCGTCCCCGAGTAGCGGCCCGTCGCCTCGGGACCGTGCTCCTCCACCCACGCGGCGCCGCCGTGCTGAGTGCCGAGCACCCCGTGGCAGCTGCAGCTCTCCTCGGCGGGCTCGAAGGGCTTGCCCGGCGAGTGATGGCAGCGCCAGCACAGCTCGCGGCGCGCGAACCCGTCGCGAGCGTGCCCGTATCCGGGGGTGACGGGGTCGTTCGGCGACCATCCCGGCGGGTGCGGCATGAGCACGCCGTGGCAGCGCGTGCAGGGAGCCGGGTCGTGGCAGCGGTAGCAGACGTTCCAGGCGCCCGCGGTCTTCAGGCGGCTGTAGCCGCGGGGGGCGGCGGAGTCGAGAGCCACGTCGCGCACGTGGCACGTGCCGCACGCCGAGGGCGCGCGGTCGCCGTCATGGCACAGCGTGCACGGGTCCATCGTCGGCTCGCTGGGCTCGAGGACGGCCCCGGGGTGGGCGACCGAGTTGTGGCATTCGCGGCACTGCGCACCCTGCTCCAGCATGTCGCTGTGCCGGACGCGGATCGCGCGCGTCGTGACGACGTCCCCGCCGCCGACGTCATGGCACGCGAGGCACGGGCCGTTGCCCACGCTCCCAGGCACCGGCACGGGCGGCTGCTTCGTGACGCCGTAGACGGCGACCCAGCGTGCGTATGTGGTCATCCGGCGGCCGACGTTCGTGACACCTCCCGGCAGGTGACAGCGCGCGCAGGCGATGCCGGCGTGGGTGGTCTTCGCCATCGCCTCGGCCTCGGGGCTGTCGCGATGGCACGTCATGCACGTGCCCGTGCTCGACATGTACAGGTCGGCGGTCGCCAGCGCGATGATGGCGAGGAGAGGGAGCCCGATCCTGATCACCCAGCGGGACGAGCCGCCGGAGCTGGCCGCACGGTCGGCCAGGAGGGCACGGGCCCTCGCACGGGGGCTGGAGGACGACAGGGCGCTCACCACGGCCGCGACGATCGCGATCACGGCCGCGATAAGCGCGAGCGCGACGGCGATGTTGGTCGCCCCGGCTCCCGAGACGAGCGCGTTGCGCAGCGCGGCCAAGGCGTTCACGGCCGCACCGGTCTCGCCAGCAGCTGCCTCAGCAGCTCGTCCGACAGGCCCGGGTGTATGTGCCGCACGTGGCAGTCGAGGCACGACGAGGGTTCGTGGCAACGCTCGCACACGGCGCGGCCCTTGGCGGCGACGACGTCGGAGTGCCCCTGCAGGAAGCGCTCGGGATGGGGCATCGGCAGCCCGTGGCACGAGTCGCACGCCCCCGCCTTGTGGCACACCAGGCAGTTCTTGTCGCCGTCCGCCAGGCCGATGACCTCCCTGCCGTGCAGCTTCTTGAAGGTGACCGGGTGCGGGATCGGCATGTTGTGGCATTCGACGCAGCGTGACGAGAGATGGCACGCCTTGCAGGTCGCGAGCTCGCCCATGCCGTGCAGGGTGCGCCAGCCGGGGCCGTGGATGGCGCGCCACGGGGTGCGGCCCGGATCGCGTCCCGCCCGATCCTGGCCCGTGGTGTGGCACTTCGTGCACGACGCGACGTTCCGCGGGTCCACGGAGTGACAGGCGAGGCACATGCCCATGGTGTACCTGCCCCGGAAGGATGGACTGGCGCCATGCCCGGACGAGACATGGCAGCCGACGCACGACCATGCCGCGGCCTCCGGCTCCCGGTGGCTCATCTTGAGGCCGGCGGTCGCGACCGTGCGCTCCAGGACGTCCGCGTGACATGAGAGGCAGACCCGGTTCGAGACGTGCGTCGCCCGCGTGGCCTCCCCGGAGAACGGCGCCCGGACGACCATGCCGATGACGCGGAGCCGCTGGTCGATCAGCCCCCCAGCGCCCTCGCCGGCGTGGCACCGGTCGCACCGGACCTGCGTGTGCGCCGAGGCGGCGGCGCGCTGGACGGAGCCGTGGCAGAGCGCGCAGGTACGCGGGCTGACGGCGGCCCCGGCGATGACGGCGCAGACCAGGACGCCGAGTGACACGGCGGACACCACGAGCCACCAGAGACGCTCGGCGGCCAGAGCGCGCCGGTCGCGGGCCTCACGTCTGGCGAGGTAGTCGGCCCGAGGCGTCATCTCAGAACTGCAGCCCTTGCTTCCCGGTGCGCTGATAGGTGTCCACGGCCTCGACGACTGTGGTGCCGATGCGCCTCAGGAAGTCCTTCTTCTGCGCCGGGATCTTGTCGCGGAACAGCGTCTTGACGTAGATGGCGTAGGTCCCGCGCGTCCACGCGACGGTCCAGGCGCCCTCATCGGGAGCGTAGCCCGCGACGGCCGGCGTCACGCCGTTCAGGACCAGGTCCTCGGCCCGGAGGGGGAATCCGGCCATCACGCGATCGACCTCCGCCTGCGCTTCGAGCGCCGAGGGGAACGCCTGCGCCCGAGCGTACGACCCGATGGGGACCTGGATCTCCGTCTCCATGCTCAGCGTCACGTACATGGCCTCGGCCGCGACCTCCTGCTCGCCCGGGACTCCCTGGCGGGTGATGGTCTCGTAGCCGATCACGTTGGCCGGGAGCATCTCGACAGGCGGGGTCGGGACATCGAAGGAGACGGTGCCCGTGCCGATGAGCGCCCCGTCGCCGGCGAGCGCGCCCGCACCCGGTCGGACGACGTCGCCCAGCAGGACGTTGAGCGCGACCGCCACCACGAGCGCGACGAGCGCCAGCGTACCGAGGACGACGGCGACACGCCGCTCCGGAAGAGCGGCGGTGCGGACCGGCGACCCGGTCGGGACACTCGTTTGCGCGGGTGACATCCGTTCGCCCTCCCTCGCGGGGACTCTACCGCACTTGCGTCTCGGGCAGACCCGCCCGGGACAACAGCGGGGCCTCCGGTCCCCCGGAGGCCCCGCGTGTGCCCGGACGTTTCGGGCTCTCTCGCCTAGTGGTTGAACCCGATGCCAGGATGGCAGCGGAGACAGACCTGGTCGAGTGTCGTTGCCGTGACGGTCGCATCGCTGTAGACGGGGCTCCAGCTGCCGACCGACGGGTTTCCGTCAGAGTCGACGACGCTGTAGGAGCCGAGCATCTTGATGTCGGTCGTCTTGCCCGAGTGCGGGAAGTCGGAGGGATAGTTGTTGACCACACGCTCGACGTAGTAGTCGCCGGTGCCGTAGTGGCACTGCGAGCAGGCGCTGGAGCTCGTGCGCAGGCCAAGAGGCGTGGCGCGACCGGTGCCGCCGAAGTTGGCGGTGGCGGTGGCTGCCAAGCCCATCTGCACCGCGAGGTCGTTGCGGTGGCAGGAGAAGCACTGCGACGGGCCGCCGTAGGCGCCGTAGTACGGCGCGGCGTGCGTGCGCTCGGTGTGCGCCTTGAACCCGAGCTCCGGATCGGTCAGAGGCTCCCAACCGCCGATGTTCAGGTTGTGGCAGTCCGCGCACCACCAGGACAGGGCCATGTTGTTGACCTTGTTCGGGTAGCGGTAGACACCGGTCGTCGGCACGGCCGACGCGTGGATGCCCTGCGCGATCCAGATAGGCTGGGAGCGAAGGACGCCGTTCTCGGTGTACTTGGCCTCGGCGGACTCGTGCTGGCTGAAGTTGACGCCCGGAAGGGCGTTGGACTCGATCGCCTTCACGACCTGCGACGCCTGGTAGAAGGTGTCGCCGCCGCTGAGCGACGTCGTCCACGGGGTGCCCGTGGTCGTGCCGGACGGAGCGCGACGCAGCAGCTTGTAGCCGTCGGGATCGAACGTGTCCGTGTCCTGGACGCTCGCGTAGTTGGCGCTGGTCCACGGGACGAACAGCTTCGGACGCCAGACCTCGCCGACCGCGTTGTGCGGCTGGTGGCAGCTCATGCAGCGAAGGGCCAGAGGACCGACCTTGATGTAGCCGCCGCGAGCGGAACCGGAGACCTTCTTCGTCACGCCATCGGTCGGGTCGACGATGGTGGTCGTGGTGTCCGCCCATGACTCGCTGACGGCCGACTGGCCGTGATGCCGAGCGAAGCGGTACATCTCGTTCTTCTCGGACTCGTACGCGCGGACGTGGATCGTCTCGGAGATCGGGTTGCCGGTCGCGTCCGTGGTCGAAAGGACGACCGCCTGCGCGACCTGCTTGGTCGTGGAGTCCGGGATCTGCGTCTGGGCGCCGATGGTGTGGCCGTTCATGGTGTAGATGCCATCGGGGTTCAGGTCGTAGACCACCTTGGTCGAGTGGGCCGAGCCGATGTGGCAGTAGGAGCACGCGTCGTCCTGCGAATCGGAGCGCAGGAGGTAGTAAGCGCCTTCGGCGCGGTGGACCGCGTGGCACACCTTGCACTTGTTGGTCGTGGTGTTGTAGCCACCGTGCGGGTTGACCGCGTACGTGGTCTCACTGCCGTTGTTGAACGCCGCGTAGCCGCCCTCGTACTTCGGGGACGCGTCCTGCAGGTCCTGGTACGACCAGATCGACAGCCCGGTCGCCGGATCGATGCCGGACGTGCTGGCGCCGTAGCTCGTCTCGTTCGACGGGTCGAGCACGGGGCCCGCTGCGAACGCAGCCCCTGCCATCGCGAACAGGAACACGATGACCAGGGCCGTGAACAGGGCCTTTCTCATCATTCCTCCTCGGGGGGTTCTGACTGACTTGGATGACGCACTCATTTCAAAGCACCTCCTTCCTGTCGGCGTCATATGAAAGGGGGCGTCGAACTGCTGAGCAGCCCGCACCCACCCTTGGTGCCGGTCGCACCTGACGGTCTCCGTCAGGTGCTTAACCGTTCCTTAATGCTAGTCCGTAGGGGACTAGCCCCTTAAGCAAAACTCATGATAGTACCCCGTGAACCAATGCACAAGGGTCTACATGAATGTATTTCGGGAGGGCTCTGAACGACACGAAGAGGACCTCGCGCCGGAGACACCCGCGCGAAGCGGCGTCGGGCGAGTAGGTGCTACTCGCTCCCCGATCGCAGCGACAGCAGCATGTTGACGCTGCCGATGGCTATGAGCACGGCCGCCGCCATCCGGTGCACCTGGATGGGAAGGCCCAACAGGGTGCGGGGCTCTGGATAGCCGGTCGTCAGAAGACCCGCCAGCACCCCGTAGACGATCAGCCCCACCGCCGCCAGCAGCGCGTAGCGCGCGAACCACTCGAGGCCCACGCGCCTGGACCGCACGGCGAGGCGAGCGAGCCCGACCCCCGCGACCAGCGACCCGGGGAAGGCGATCAGGTGCCTGACGCCGGCGTCTATCGCCGTGATAGTCGCGATGGACGGGCGGTTCAGGTACATCGACACGAGGGTTCCCGCGAGCCCGACGACGGCGATCACGCCCAGCCACAGGGTGACTCGGGCGTGCCTCGGCTCCGATATGAGGAGTGTCACTCCGAACACCAGAAGGATCAGGAACGAGACCGCGAGCAGCACGAGACGCGCGGCCTGGAGTGTCCCGGGCACCATCGGGCTCGAGCCGATGACACGCAGGTAGCCATCGATCGCGTCCGCCACCCCATGGGCGAGCGCGAACGCGGCCAGCAACAGGAAGCTCGCGAGCACGCCCGCGCGTGCGGTCCTGCGCCAGAGAACGACCAGGGCCACCGCCATGACCAGGAAGGACGCGGCGTAGACGACGTACACGATGGCTACCGTCGACAGCTCGTTCACGCGGACTCCCCGGGGACGCTGACTCCGTCAGCACGAAGGATGCGATGCTCGTTCAGCACATCGACCAAGGGATCCGTGATCCTGTCGGCAAGCCCCTTCTCGACAGACGCGACGAAGTCCAGTCCGAATTCCCGCTCGATCTGCGCGCGGACGATCTCGCAGTAGCCGCGAACGGAGCCGCTGACGTCCGAGACATGGCCCGCGAAGCTCACGGCGCGTCGCTCGGATACCGCGGTCCAGTAGTCCGGCAGCCCCGCTCGCCCGGCCTCGGTCGTCACCCTAGCCCTGATCCTCCCCACGACGCTCGGTCCGCCGATCAGGACGATCGCGTCCTCCCAGCCGCGCAGGAACGCGACGGTCGCGAGGGCCAGCCGGCGTTTGGCGGCTCCCGCGCGCGTGACCCAACCGGCCGCCCATAGCGGATACACGATGGACAGAGCGCCCCTTATCGGCCGCCGGAGCAGCACGGCCATGTCCCCGATGTCCCGCACACCGTCGAGACACCCGATGGCGGCGAGTTCGTCCTCGGTCAGCGAATAGCCCTCCCACCCGCCGGCGGCCTCCAGGTTCACGTCCAGGGCGATGACCTCGTCCGGAGCCATCAGGTCCAGGAGCTTCGGGTCCAGGACGCCGCGACAGCCGATCAGTATCGCCTCGGTCACCCCGTTGACCGGCAGCGATCGCCCCGCCGCCGACTCCACGGTGCGGAAGACGAAGGCCCCCCCCCGGATCTGGAACGCCGAGGCGAGCGCCGAGTTCCGGTCTATGTCGATCGGGGGCACGAGCCCGGTCAGGCGGCCGTCCCTGAACAGGAAGCACGTCTTCCACCCTCGCACATCGACCTCGAGCTCCCCCGTCCGACCGGCGGACTCGAGATTACGGAGCACCTCGTGGAGGAGCGCGCGCTCCAGGGTCCCCCGCAGGATCCCCTGCTCGTCCTTCGCGGCCACGGTGAAGTGCTTCGCGAGCGCGCGGAGGAAGTCCGCCTCGGCGTGGAGGATGGCCAGGCGGTGCTCCAGGACGAAGGTGCCGGGGAGGTCACCGGCGGCCGTGGCGACGATCGCGGCCGCGCGCGTCGCGCTGATGGACGAGTCGATGGACGCCGCGCGCTCCTCGACCTTGGTGCGCGCCGTCTGCGGATCGAGCTCGGCCGAGTAGTAGAGTGCGACGTCGAACGCGTCCGGTGTGCCTTGGTCGACCTCCTGCAGGGCTGTTCCGACCGCTCGATAGAGGAGGTCGCGGCCCCCCGGGGTGACCGAGAAGACCCTGCGGTCCGGCTTGGCGCCCGCACGCTCCTCGTGGCACGAGACCCGTCCGTCCTTCTCGAGGCGGGCGAGCGCCTTGTACACCGTGGTCCTTCCGAACTTCGCCCACAGGCTCATGCCGGGCGCGCTCAACGTCTCGACGAGCTCGTAGCCGTGCAGCGGCCGCCGGGCGAGCATCCCCAGCAGCATGAGGTCGACCCTCGAGATGTCCTCGTTGGTCCCGATGGGCGTTTCGTCCGACACGCCGCCTCCGTCGATCGGGCACGATCCGCCACCAGCATACCAGCGGGTCGCGGGCGGACCTCAGGAAGACGGCCTCAGGCGAGGTCGTCAGGCAGCGCGATGTGCCCCGCGACGGCGCTGGCCGCGGCAACCGCGGGTGAGGCGAGGTAGACCTCGCTCTTCGGGTCGCCCATCCGCCCGACGAAGTTGCGGTTCGTGGTGGCAACGGCCCGCTCGCCGGCTGCGAGGACGCCCATGTGCCCGCCGAGGCACGGCCCGCACGTGGGTGTGGAGATGGCCGCGCCGGCGTCCATGAAGATGTCGAACAGCCCCTCGTCCATCGACTGGCGCCAGATCGCCTGCGTCGCCGGGATGATGATGAGCCGCACGTCCGGGTGCACCCTGCGCCCCTTGAGCACCTCGGCGGTCACGCGCATGTCCTCGAGCCGGCCGTTGGTGCACGAGCCGATGACGACCTGGTCCACACGCACGTCGCGCGAGTCGGCAGCCGGCTTCGTGTTGCTCGGCAGGTGCGGCCAGGACACCGTCGGCACGATCGCGGACGCGTCGATCTCGATGGTCTCGGCGTAGACCGCGTCCTCGTCCGAGAGCTGGACGGTCCACTGGCGCTGCATTCGCGGGCCGCAGTAGTCGGCCGTCACGCCGTCGAAGCCGATGATGCCGCTCTTGCCGCCGGCCTCGATGGCCATGTTGCAGATGGTCATCCGGCCGTCCATGTCGAGGCCCGAGATCGTCGATCCGGTGAACTCCATCGCGGCATAGAGCGCCCCGTCCACACCGATCATGCCGATGACGTGCAGGATGACGTCCTTGGCCGAGACCCAGGGACCCAGCTCGCCCTCGATGACGAACTTCAGCGACGAGGGCACCTTGAACCACGCCTCGCCGGTCGCCATCCCCACGGCCGCGTCGGTGGAGCCGACGCCGGTGGCGAACGCGGCCAGCGCGCCGTAGGTGCAGGTGTGCGAGTCCGCGCCGATGATCACGTCGCCGGGGCCGACCACGCCCTGCTCGGGAAGGAGCGCGTGCTCCACGCCCATGCAGCCGATCTCCCAGTAGTGCGAGATGCCCTGCTCGCGGGCGAACTCCCGCATCATCTTGGCCTGCTCGGCGGACTTGATGTCCTTGTTCGGCGTGTAGTGGTCGGGCACGAGCACGACCCGGTCCGGGTCCCAGACGCGCTCCACCCCGATCCGCCGGAACTCCTTGATGGCGATCGGGGCCGTCACGTCGTTGGCCAGCACGATATCGAGCGCGCACTCCACGAGCTGCCCGGGCTCGACCTCGGCCAGACCGGCGTGCGCGGCGAGTATCTTCTCCGTGACGGTCATCGGGCGGGGCATGGGCTCACAGCTCCTCGTGGATGTCGGTGCTGGCCGCGACGAGCAGGCGGTTCAAGGCGTTCATGTAGGCGCGCGCCGAGGCGACGATGATGTCCGAATGGGCACCGCGCCCGGTGAAGACCCGGCCGTCACCGGCGCGCACGCGGATGGTGACCTCGCCGAGGGCGTCGATCCCGCGCGTGACCGACTGCACCGAGAACTCGATGAGATCGTTCTCCACGTCGATCAGGCGGTTGATCGCCTTGTACAGCGCATCGACCGGACCGGTGCCGTGCGAGGAGTCCACGAGCACGTTGCCGTCGCGGTCGACGATCTGCACCGTGGCGGTCGGCACGCCCGGCTCGCCGCACATGACATGCAGTTCCTGGAGGTGGTAGGTCTCGCCGATCGTACGCTCGCGCTCGCCCACCAGCGCCTCGAGGTCCTCGTCGTAGACCTCCTTCTTCTTGTCGGCCAGCGCGAGGAAGTCGGCGTAGATGCGCTCGAACTCGTCTTCGGCCATCTCGAACCCGAGCTCCTCCAAGCGATGCCGCAGCGCGTGACGTCCGCTGCGGGCGGTCAGCACGATCGACGAGCCGCCGGCGCCCACGTCCGCGGGGTCGATGATCTCGTAGGTGGTGCGCTCTTTGAGCACGCCATCCTGGTGGATGCCCGAGGAGTGCGCGAACGCGTTGGCGCCGACGATGGCCTTGTTCGGCTGGACGACGATGCCGGTGATGCTCGAGACGAGCCGGGAGGTGCGCACGATCTCGCGCGTGTTGATGCCGGTCTCGGCGCCGAAGACGTCGGGGCGCTGCTTGAGCGCCATCACGACCTCCTCCAGCGCCGTGTTGCCCGCGCGCTCGCCGAGACCGTTGACGGTGCACTCTATCTGCCGAGCACCCGCCTTCACGCCCGCGAGCGAGTTGGCGGTGGCCAGCCCTAAGTCGTTGTGGCAGTGCACCGAGACGGTGACGTCCTCGATGCCGTCGACGTGCTCCATGAGCCCGCCGATCAGCGAGCCGAAGTCCTCGGGATAGGCGTAGCCGGTCGTGTCGGGGATGTTGACGACCGTCGCGCCGGCCCGGATGACGTCCTGCGCCATGCGGTAGAGGAACTCCGGGTCGGCGCGGCCGGCGTCCTCGGCGTAGAACTCGACGTCCTCGGTGAACGTGCGCGCCAGCTTGACCGCGGCGACCGCGCGCTCGAGCGCCTCGTCGCGCGAGATGCGCAGCTTGTCGCGCAGGTGCGACTCGGACACACCGATGCCTGTGTGGATGCGCGGCCGCTTCGCGGCGGCAAGCGCCTCGGCCGCCGCCTCGATGTCCTTCGGGATCGCTCGGGACAGCGCGCAGACGACGCACGCGTCGCCGATCTCGGCTCCGATGCGCACGACGCTCTCGAAGTCGCCGGGGCTCGAGATCGGGAAGCCGGCCTCGATGACGTCGACGCCGAGGCGCACCAGCTGGCGCGCGATCTCGAGCTTCTCCTCGGTGTTCATGGAAGCGCCCGGCGATTGCTCACCGTCGCGCAGCGTCGTGTCGAATATCCGGACCCTGTCAGTACTCATGGCTCACAGCTCGATGCTCCAGGCCTTCTCGATACCGGCCTCGGACATGATGGTGGAAAGGACGTCTTCCGGCACCGGGGTGTCGACGTTGATGCCCATGAGCGCGCTGCCACCCTGCGTCCTGCGGCCGACCTGCATCTGCGCGATGTTGATGCCGTGCTGGCCCAAGGCGGTGCCGACCTTGCCGATCATGCCGGGACGGTCCTCGTAGACGAAGAAGGACATGTACTCCGAGGGAACCATGTCCAGGTCGAAGCCGTAGAGCGACACCAGCCGCGGCTCGTTCTTCTTGCCCATGAGGGTCGCGCCGGCGTCCACGACACCGTCCGGCGTCTTGGCGTGCACGGCGAGCAGCGAGACGTAGTCGTGCGTCTCCATCCGGCGCGTCTCGCTCACGGTGATGCCGCGCTGTTCGGCGTAGTAGTCGGCGTTGACGAAGTTGACCGACTCGGCCGAGACGACCGAGAGCATGCCCTTGAGCACGGCGGTGCGCAGGATGCGCGTGTCGGTGTCGGCCAACCCGCCGACGAACTTGATCTCGAGCCCCTCGATGCCGCCGCGCGCGATCTGCGCCACGAGCTTGCCGAGGTCCTCGGCGAGGCGTATGAACGGCCCGACCTTCTCGTAGACCTCCGGAGAGACCGGCGCGATGTTCACCGCGGTCGCCACCATCTCGCCGCGCAGACCCGCCGCGACGTACTCGGCGATCTGCTCGCCCGCACGGTCCTGCGCCTCTTCGGTGGACGCGCCGAGATGCGGGGTGAGGATCACCCGGTCGAACTCCATCAGCGGCGAGTCCGTGCACGGCTCCACCTCGTAGACGTCGATGGCTGCGCCGGCCACCTTGCCCGAGCGCAACGCCTCGGCCAGCGCCTCGGTCCGGTAGATGCCGCCGCGGGCGGTGTTCACGAGCCGGACGCCGTCCTTCATCTTGGCGAACTGCTCGGCGCCGAACATGCCGATGGTCTCCTTGGTCTTGGGCAGGTGCACCGTGATGAAGTCGGCCTGCGCCAGGATCGCGTCGACGTCCTCCATCAGCTCGACGCCCATGGCCTGCGCCTTCTCGGGGCTCGTGTAGGGGTCGTAGCCGATCATGCGCACGCCGAACGGGCGGGCGCGCTCGGCCACGAGCGACCCGATGCGCCCGAGGCCGAAGATGGCGAGTGTCTTCTCGTACAACTCGGCGCCGGTGAACTTGGACCGCTCCCACTTACCCTGCTTCATCGAGGCATCTGCCTGCGGGATGTTGCGCGCCATGGCCATCAGGAGGGCGACGGTGTGCTCGGCGGCGGAGACGATGTTGGACGTCGGAGCGTTGCACACGATGATGCCGCGCTCGGTGGCGGCCTGGACGTCGACGTTGTCCACGCCCACGCCGGCGCGCCCGATGATCTTGAGGTCGACACCCGCCTCGATGACCTCGCGGGTCGCCTTGGTGGCGGAGCGCACGATGAGCGCGTCGTACCCCGGGATCTCGGCGACGAGCTGCTCGGGCGTCAGATCCGTCTTGACCTCGACGTCGAACTCCGCCTTCAGCGCCTCGATGCCCGACGCGGCGATCTTCTCGGCTATGAGGACCTTCATCTTGTCCGTCATGCGCCTACCCCTGCCATGAAGACGGTCTCGGCGGCGATGATGCCCGCCCCGCGCTCGAACTCGTACCCCAGCTCGGCCAGCGTCATCTCGAGAGCCGCGAGCGTCGTGATGATGTCGAACTCGCCGAAGTAGCCCAAGTGCCCCACGCGGATGATCCGCCCCTCGTAGGCGTCCTGGCCGCCGGCGATGGTCACGCCGTACCTGTTCTTCATGATCTTGACGATCGCCTTGCCGTCCACGCCCTCGGGCACCCACACCGGCGTGACCGCGTTGCCGCGCCCTTCCGTCGGCGCGAACAGCTTGAGGCCGAGCGCCTCGCACCCGAGCCGCGTGGCCGAGGCCAGACGCGCGTGTCGGGCTATGACGTTGTCGAGTCCCTCCTCGCGGATCATGCCGAGCGCGACGTTGAGGCCGAGCACGAGCGAAACGGCCGGGGTGAACGGCGTCGTGTCCTTCTCGACGTTCTTCTTGTACTTCATCCAGTCGAAGTAGTACTTCGGCAGGTCGGAGCGCTCGTAGGCGCGCCAGGCCTTCTCCGACACGGTCGTGGCGGCCAGGCCCGGCGGGAGCATGAGCCCCTTCTGCGACCCGGTCATGACCACGTCGAGGCCCCACTCGTCGGTCTTGCACTCCACGGCACCGATACCGGTGATGCTGTCGACGATGAGCACGCAGTCCGGATAGGCGCGCACGATCTCGCCGATCGCCTGGACGTCGTTCAGCACGCCGGACGAGGTCTCGGACTGCGTGACGATGACGCCGCGGGCGTCGGGGTTGTCCTGCAGCATCTGCGCGACGTCACCCGGGTCGACCACCGAGGTCCACTCGTACTGCATGTCCACGACGTTCAAGCCGTAGGCCTCGGAGATGCCCTTCATGCGGTCGCCGAACTTGCCGTTGCGCGTGACGAGCACCTTGTCGCCCGCGCAGAAGCAGTTGGCGATCGCAGCCTCCATCACACCGGTGCCCGACGACGCGAACAGCAGCACGTCGCCGGTCGTCTGGAAGACGTACTTCAGCCCCTCGATCGACTGGGCGAAGGCGGCCGAGAAGTCCGGTGTGCGGTGGTGGATCATCGGCGCGGCCTGGGTGAGCAGGACCTCGGCGGGCACCGGGGTCGGGCCCGGTGTCATCAGGTACTTCTTCTGCATGTCGCTTCTCGTCTCCCTTGCGGTGGAGTTACTTCTTGAGCCAGGAGAACATCTCACGCAGCTCCCCACCCACGTCTTCGATGAGGTGCTCGGAGTGGATGCGCCTCATCGCCTTGAAGTGCGGCGCGCCGGCCTTGTTCTCCAGGATCCAGCGCTTGGCGAACTCGCCGTTCTGGATCTCCCACAGCACCTCGCCCATCTCCGCGCGCGTCTCGTCCGTGATGATGCGCGGGCCGGTCTCGTAGTCGCCGTACTCGGCGGTGTTGCTGATCGAGTCGTGCATCTTGGCCATGCCGCCCTCGTACATGAGGTCGACGATGAGCTTCAGCTCGTGCATGCACTCGAAATACGCGATCTCCGGCTGGTAGCCGGCCTCCACGAGCGTCTCGAACGCGGCGCGCACCAGATGTGTCGTCCCGCCGCACAGCACGACCTGCTCGCCGAACAGGTCGGTCTCGGTCTCCTCGGCGAACGTGGTCTCGATGACCGCGGCGCGCGCGCCACCGATGCCGAGCGCCCACGCCAGCGCGATCTGCTTGGCCTTGCCCGTGGCGTCGACGTGCACCGCGATGAGGCACGGCACCCCGGAGCCCTCGAGGTAGACGCGGCGTACCATGTGGCCGGGACCCTTCGGCGCGATCATGACCACGTCTACGCCTTCCGGCGCCTCGACCTGGCCGTAGTGGATGTTGAAGCCGTGCGCCCAAGCCAGCGCCTTGCCCGCGGTCATCGACTCGTGGATCTCCGAGTAGTAGATGTGCGCGGCCAGCTCGTCGGGCACGAGCATCATGACGATGTCGGCCTCCTGCGCCGCCTCGCGCGG
>PNNM01000018.1 GCA_013824215.1 Coriobacteriaceae bacterium | reverse complement strand
AGTCGTAGAAGTCCGCCGCCTCACGCATCTCGCGCTTGGCATCCGGATGGAAGCCAGGACGCGGACTCACTTGCGAGTAGCCCGCAGCTCCGCGAACACCTCATCCATGGGGATGGGCTGCACCTTGCCCGAAGCCATCTCCTCGTCGCGACGGACAGCCTCTTCGAGCCAGAGTCGCTCGACTTCAGCCTCCGAGAGGTCGTCGAGGCTCACGAGGAGATCGCGGGCGAGGCTCGCTCGCTTCGAAGCGTCGAGCTGAAGCGCCTCGCGCTTGAGTTCATCGATGGTCATCGCGGCTCACCTCGCTGTCATCGGGCTATTGACTCCATAGTACGCCCCACGCTGACACGCCGGCCACGCCTGCGGATGTTGGTTCGAACAGTGATTATGCGGACAGTGTAATCCCTTAGTGCCGCGATTCCTGTCCGTGTAACAACCTGCGCTCCTGCAGTCGTACGAGGTAGCGGCCTCGGGGTCCGTTGTCATGCGGTCCGCGTAACAGGTGTCTCGCGGGCGCCGCTCCTAGCTCTGGCAGCGCTCCGCACTCGGAAGGACCTCGTTGAGCGACCCGGTGCGGTAGCCCTCGAGGTCCTGTGTCACGTAGGTGAAGCCCGCGCCGCGCATCGCGGCGGCCAGTTCCACGCGCATCTCCCAGGCCCGCTGCATCTCACCCGGGTCGACCTCGAGGCGCGCCACCTCGCCGTGAGCGCGGACGCGGAACTGGTGGAAGCCGAGCGAGCGCACGTTGTCCTCGGCGGAGGTGACGCGCTGGAGCACGTCCTCGGTGATGGCCTGGCCGTACGGGAAGCGCGAGGCGAGACAGGCCATCGAGGGCTTCTCGGCGGTGGGGAGGCCGAGCATGCGCGAGATCTCGCGCACGTCACCCTTGTTCATGCCGACGTCCTGGAGCGGGCTGACCACGTTGTACTCGCGTGCGGCCCGCCGGCCCGGACGGTGGTCGGCCAGGTCGTCGACGTTGCTGCCATCCACCACCCAGCGCATCCCCTTGGAGTCGGCCACGGTCCTCAGCAGCGAGAACAGCTCGGCCTTGCAGTGGTAGCAACGGTCGTTGTCGTTGGCGCGGAAGCGCGGGTCGGCGAGCTCGTAGGTCTCGACCTCGACCATCCGCAGGTTGAGCTGCCGCGCGGTGGTGCGCGCCGCCTCGACCTCGCTCATCGGGAACATGTCCGAGAGCGCCAGCGCCGCGAGCACGCGGTCGCCGAGCACCGCGTGGCCGGCGAACGCCAGCAGGGTCGAATCGGTCCCCCCCGAGTACGCCACAAGCACGCTGGCGAGGTTGCGCAGACGGGACAGCAGCATGTCGTACTTGAGCGCCGGGTCTCCCACCGTCTCTCCTTGTGCGGCGCTTGCGGGGAACACGAGTATACGCGAGGGTACAAACCGTGGGGAACGCATCTCGACGAGCGGGGGGAGGAGCCGCATGCCAGAGCATGAGGAGTCCGGCATAGAGCGCCTGTCCGCCGAGGGACGCGTGCTCGAGCCGCCGGCCGAGTTCGCCGCCGCCGCCGTCGTGAGCGGCATGGATGCCTACTCGGAAGCGTACCGCCGCAGCATCGAGGATCCGGACGGCTTCTGGGGAGACGCCGCGGCTGAGCACTTGACGTGGATCGAGCCGCCCTCGCAGGTGGCGGCGGGAGGCTTCGAGGGCCTTGACTCCACCTGGTTCGCGGGCGGGAAGCTCAACGCGAGCGTGAACTGCTTGGACCGGCACCTCGGCACGTGGCGCCGGAACAAGGCCGCGCTCATCTGGGAGGGCGACGACGGCTCCACCCGCACCTTCACCTACCAGCACCTGCACCACGAGGTGGGGAAGGTCGCCAACGTCCTGCGCAAGAAGGGCATCTGCAAGGGCGACAGGGTCGCCATCTACCTGCCGATGATCCCCGAGCTGCCGATCACGATGCTCGCCTGCGCGCGCGTGGGCGCCATCCACTCGGTGGTCTTCGGCGGCTTCTCCTCGGCGGCGCTGCGCGAACGCATCGTCGACTCGGGGGCCAAGCTCCTTGTCACCGCGGACGAGGGCATCCGCGGTGGCCGCAAGGTGCCGTTGAAGGCGGCCGCCGACGAAGCGCTGTTCGAGTGCCCGAGCGTGGAGGCGTGCATCGTCGTGCGGCGCGGTGCGGGCGACGTCGACATGGAGCCGGGGCGCGACACATGGTGGCACCACGAGGTCACCGCACCCGAGGTGCGCAGGCCCCACGACCCCGAGGTCATGGACGCCGAGGACCCGCTGTTCATCCTCTACACCTCCGGGTCGACCGGCAAGCCGAAGGGCGTGCTGCACACCACCGCCGGCTACCTGCTCTACTCGGTGCTCACGTTCAAGACCGTCTTCGACCACAAGGACGAGGACGTCTTCTGGTGCACCGCCGACATCGGGTGGGTCACCGGCCACTCCTACATCGTCTACGGCCCGCTGGCGGCAGGCGCCACGATCGTGATGTTCGAGGGCGTGCCGACCTACCCCGACCCCGGTCGCTTCTGGTACATCGTCGAGAAGTTCCGCGTGACCTCGTTCTACACCGCGCCGACCGCCATCCGCGCGCTCCAGCGTCACGGCGAGGGCTGGCCGGAGCGCTACGACCTGTCGTCCCTGCGCCTGCTCGGCACGGTCGGCGAGCCGATCAACCCCGAGGTCTGGGAGTGGTACTACCGGGTCATCGGCAAGGGGCGCTGTCCGGTGGTGGACACCTACTGGCAGACCGAGACCGGCGGCTTCATGATCACGCCGTTCCCGGGCGCCACGCCGACCAAGCCCGGGTCCGCGTCGGTCCCGTTCTACGGCGTCGAGCCGAAGGTCCTGCGCGAGGACGGCACCGAGGCTGACTGCGACGAGGGCGGCTACCTCGTCATCGAGAAGCCGTGGCCGGGGATGATGCGCGGGACGTGGGGAGACCCCGAGCACGCGCGCATGCGGGAGGTCTACTTCGAGCGGTTCCCGGGGCACTACTTCACGGGTGACGGCGCGCGCAAGGACAAGGACGGCTACTTCTGGCTGCTCGGCAGGGTCGACGACGTCATCAACGTCTCCGGCCACCGCCTCGGCACCGCCGAGGTGGAGAGCGCGCTCGTGAGTCACGAGGACGTCGCGGAGGCGGCGGTCGTCGGGTTCCCGCACCCGGTCAAGGGCGAGGGGATCCATGCGTTCGTGCTGCTGCGCGACGGGGCCGTGCCGAGCGAGGACCTCGCCTCGATCCTCGCGGGGCACGTGCGCAAGGTCATCGGTCCGATCGCCAAGCCGGACCGCATCCAGTTCTCCTCGGACCTGCCCAAGACGCGCTCGGGCAAGATCATGCGGCGTATCCTGCGCAAGATCGCGGCCGGCGAGACCGACATCGAGGCGTTCGGCGACATCTCCACCCTGCAGGACCCGAAGGTGGTCAAGGAGCTCGTCTCCGGCGCCAACACGTACTGACGAGGGGGGCGCGACGCGGTGGGCATGGGTGGGACCGAGCTCGTCATCATCATCGTCATAGCGCTGCTCCTCTTCGGACCGACCGCGGTGCTCGCCTGGTTCGCGTGGACGCTGTACCGGGCAGGTGGGGACGCACCGAAGGCGAAGGTCGCGGTCGACGGCGACCCCGCATTGCTCGAGGCGCGCAGGCGCTACGCGGCCGGCGAGATCACCAAGGAGCAGTACGAGGAGATCATGCGAACGCTCGGCAGCTGATCCATCGCCACCCGACCGGGGAGCTGGAAGATGCGGACCCTGCTGGACCCCAAGACCATCGCGCTCATAGGCGCCACGGCGCGCGAGGGCGCCATAGGCCGCACCATCCTCGAGAACCTGAGGCGCTCTTCGGACCGGACGATCATCCCGGTCAACCCCAAGCATTCGAGCGTGCTCGGCCTCAAGACGCGACCCTCGATCGGCGCGGTGCACGAGCACGTGGACCTCGCCGTGGTCGCCACGCCGGCGGCGACGGTGCCCGAGGTCCTCGAGGAGTGCGCCAAAGCGGGAGTCCACGGCGCCATCGTCATCTCGGCCGGCTTCGGCGAGACCGGGAAGACGGGCCAGGCGCTCGAGAACAAGGTCCGCAAGATCCTCGCGAAGTACCCGATGCGCGTGATCGGCCCGAACTGCCTCGGCATCATCCGCCCGAGCGTGGGCCTGAACGCCTCCTTCCTCACCGTCCAGCCCGAGCCCGGCAACGTGGCGCTCATCTCGCAGAGCGGGGCGCTCGGGACCGGCATGCTCGACTGGGCCATCGGCTCGCACGTGGGCTTCTCGCTGTTCGCCTCGGTTGGCGCCATGGTCGACGTGGACTTCGCAGACCTGGTCGACTTCCTGGGCTCGGACCCCCACACGCGGTCGATCCTCATCTACATGGAGAGCGTCGGCGACGCACGTCGCTTCATGAGCGCGGCCAGGAGCTTCGCGCGCAGCAAGCCGATCATCGTGATGAAGCCGGGCCGCTATTCCGAGAGCGCCCAGGCGGCGCTGTCGCACACCGGTTCGATGGCCGGCGGGGACGAGGTCTACGAGGCGGCGTTCAAACGCGTCGGCATCGTGCGCGTGAGGGAGGTCTCCGAGCTGTTCCGCGCCGCCGAGGTGCTCGACTCCCATCGGCTGCCGCTCGGGCCGGACGTCGCGATCGTGACCAACGCCGGCGGCCTCGGCGTCATGGCGACCGACGCCTTGATCGAGATGGGAGGCCGGCTGGCCGACCTTTCGGAGGCGTCGATGGCGGCGCTCGACGAGGCGCTGCCGCCCTACTGGAGCCACGGCAACCCCATCGACGTGCTGGGGGACGCCCCGAGCGAGAGGTTCGAGGCGGCGGTTGGCGCGTGCCTGAAGGACACCGGCGTCAAGGGCATCCTCCTCATCTACACGCCGCAGGGCAACGCGCGTCCCGACGAGATGGCCGCCAGGGTCTCGGCGCTCGTGAAGACGGCGCGCAAGCCCGTGGTCACCGTGCTTATGGGCGGGGAGTCGGTCGAGAAGGGCAGGTCGATCTTCCAAGCGGCGGGGGTGCCCTGCTACGACGCTCCCGAGCACGCGGTGAGGACCTACCTGAGCATGTACCGCTACGCGCGCAACCTCGAGCTGCTCTACGAGACGCCCGGCGAGCAGCCGATCGACGTGGCGCCTCCGAAGAACAACCTGAGGGCGCTGCTGCGCCGGGTCGTCGACTCGGGACGCAAGGTGCTCTCCGAGGAGGAGTCGAAGCGGTTCATCACCACCTACGGCATCCCCGTGACCAGGCAGACCCTCACGAACGACCTCGAGGACGCGCTGAAGCTGGGCGAGCGGCTCGGCTACCCGCTGGTCCTGAAGATCGTCTCGCCCGACATCACCCACAAGAGCGCGGTCGGCGGGGTCGAGACCGGCGTGTGCTCGCCCGAGGACCTGACCCGCGCGTATCCGCGCCTGCTGGAGCGGGTGGCCAAGGCGGCGCCGAAGGCGCATGTGCATGGCGTGTCGGTGCAGCGGATGATCCGCCAGGTGGACTACGAGCTGATCCTGGGGATGAAGAAGGACTGGCAGTTCGGGTCGGTGATCGTCTTCGGGGCGGGCGGGGTGGGGGCCGAGGGCCTCGCCGACTTCGCGGTCGGCCTGCCGCCGCTCAACCAGACGCTCGCGCGGCGGATGATGGAGGAGACGCGCATCTTTCGGGCGATGACGTCGCCGCCCAGCGGCGTCGAGCCGCCTGACCTGAGCGAGCTCGAGGAGATCGCCACCGTGCTCTCCAACATCGTCGTCGACTTCCCCGAGATCGCCGAGATCGACATCAACCCGCTCGTGGTGGCCGGCGGCCACGCGTGCGCGGTGGACGCACGGATCATCATCGACGAGGACGTCATGGCCGGCGCGCCGAAGTACCCGCACCTGGTCATCACGCCGTACCCGACCCGCTACGTCATGCCGTGGAAGCTCTCCGACGGCACCGACGTGCTGCTTCGGCCGATACGCCCGGAAGACGAGCCGATGGAGCGCGACATGCTCGCCAGCATGTCAGAGGAGACGCTGAAGGGCCGCTTCTTCGAAAACGTCGGGGAGATCAGCCACGAGATGCTCGTGCGCTTCACCAACATCGACTACGACCGTGAGATGGCCATCGTCGCCGAGGTCACCAAGGGCCGGAAGAAGCGCCTGATCGGCGTGGGGCGGCTCCAGTGCGAGGCGGAGCGGCAGCACGCCGAGTTCGCGGTGGTCGTGCACGACGACTACCAGGGCAGAGGCCTCGGCTTCAAGCTCACCGACGTCCTCATCGGCATCGCGCAGGACAAGGGGCTGACGCAGATCGACGGCTACGTGCTGTCCGACAACCGGCGGATGCTGCAGGTCGTCGAGGAACTGGGCTTCGAGGTCGAGCCGGGTGACTCGGGCGTCAGCACGGTACGGCTGCGCCTGGTGTGAGGGCCGCCCTCCGTCAGTGGCGCGGCGTCTGAGGCGCGGTCAGGTGGACTGACAGATCGATCGAGCCGATCGGGTGGCCGTCCACGAGGATCTCGAAACGGTAGGCACCCTCGGCACGGAACTCGATCTGGTTGAGGTGCAGCACCACCTGCGCGCCCGCGCCGGGCAGGGTACCGGCGCTCCGGAACTCCAGAGCGCCCTCGATCGGCGGGACGACGTCGGCGCCTTCCGGGTCCACGAGCCGCAGCGTGAGCGCGTGTTTCGTGCCCTCGCCCGTGCTCGCCGACATGCGCACGGCGACCGCCATCTGCGGGTGTACGCCGGGGAGCCGGGAGAGGATCAGGGTGTCGAAGACCCCGCCGAGGACGAGTTTGCCCTGGTCGGTGATTGCGGCGTAGTCGGCCAGCACTGCGAGCTTGATCTCCATGAGGCCCCTTCGGTCCTTGTGCGGCCGAGGCCCGAGCATAGCACCGTGAGCGGACGCCCGTGGCCGCGGCCGTTCCGCTACAGGACCTCGCGCAGGCGCATGCTCAGGTGGCCGAGGATTCCCGGGTCGGTGGGCGCCTCACCTGCGGCGTCTGTGACGTGGAAGACATCCGAGGCCACGCCGTCGCGTGTCATCGCCTTGGCCCAGCGCAGGTCGAGCCCTTCCGCGGCGATCGCCTTCGCCAGGTCGTGGAGGAGGCCGACGCGGTCGGCGGTCCGCACGCGCACCACTGCCGCATAGCCGTGCGAGATGTCCAGCTCCAGGCTCGGCCGGGCGGGACCCCGCGACGCGGCGTAGTGGCGCTTGCGCTTCGCCAGGCGTTTCTCGAGCTGCAGGCGGTCGGCGAGCGCAGCCCGAAGGTACCCCTCGAACGCTGTCCAACTGGTGTGGTCCGGCTCGGCGCGCGTGGCCGAGCGCACGGTGAAGATGTCGAGCGCCGCGCCGTCGTGCGCGCTGTACGCCTCGGCGCCGAGGATATCGAGGCTGGCCAGGGACAGGGCGCCTGCGATGCGCGCGAACAGCTCCGGGCGGTCCGCGGCGGCCACCGCGACGTCGAACATGCCTGCCATCGGGCCGGGTGTGACGTCGATCGCGACATCCGCCGCGCCGGGGTGGCGGTCCAGCGCGGCGACCAGGGTGGCGTGTGCGGCCATCTCCTCGGGCGAGCGGGCCGCGAGATAGCGCAGCGGAGCGGCCTCGAGGAACGAGCGTGCGCCGGGAGCCTCGATCCGCGCGAGCGCCTCGGACCGGGCCTTCTCGCCGCGCACGGCGATGCCCGCTCCCTCGACACTGTCGGACAGAGCCGCGTCGAGGCGCGCCACCAGCGTGCCGACGAGTGCTGCGTGCCACGGCGTCCAGGCGGGCGGCCCGGTGGCCAGCGAGTCGGCGGCGGTGAGAACGTGCAGCGCGGGCAGCAGGTCGCGCTCACCGACCCGCGCCGCGACCGCCAGGACGGCATCCTCGTCGTCGACGTTCTCGGTGGCCGCCGCCTCGGCGAGCAGGAGGTGCTCCCGCACGAGCGTCCCGGCCTGCTCGGCCGCATCGCCGGGAACCCCCAGCCGCCGTGCCAGGGCAGCGGCCTGAGGCGCTCCGCGCTCGGCGTGTCCGGCTCCGCCCTCGGCCTTGCCGAGGTCGTGCGCGAGCGTCGCGGCCACCAGCACGCGTCTGTCGCGCACGTCGGCGAGAGAGCGGGCGAGTCCGGGGTCGTCGGTGCCGAGCGAGGAGAGCAGGACGAGCGCGCGCAGGCAGTGGTCGCCGACGGTGTAGAGGTGCGAGAGGCCCGGGCGGCGGGCGGTCATGAGGGCCCGCATCCCGGGGACGAGCTTGTCGAGCCTTCCCGACCACGCCGCCTCCTCGAGGCCGGGAAGCGCCTCCTGGCCACACTCGGCGAGTTCCAGGAGGCGGTGGGCCGACAGCGAGGGGCCGCTCGGCGAGGTGTGGCCGGCGAGGCGGCTGCGGACCCGCAGCAGCACGTGGTGGGCGTCGGCGAGCGCCGACTGCACCAACTCGGCGTTGATGCGGACGTCGTCGACCGCATCGAGGGCGAGCAGACCGCCGTCGCGCGGCCGGGACAGGTGGAGGTCCCAGCGCGCCGCCGTGATCTTCTCCTGAGTTGCGCGCACCCGGTCGCGCTCGCGGGGGGCGAGGGCGCCCGCCTCGACGAGCGGATGCAGCCCCGGCAGGGTGCGGCCCGCCACGACCGCGGCCGACCAGACGAGTTCGTCCAGGTCGCGCTGACCGCCCGCACCCTCCTTGAGCTGCGGCTCGAGCAGGTACGGCGATCCGGGGCGCTCGCGTCGCGCGAACTCGGCGAGCAGCTTGCGCGAGCGCTTGCGTGCGCCGGCGGCCGCCTCGCCGAGCACGGCCGTGGCCCACGCGGCGTCCCCGGCCAAAGGGCGAGCCGTGAGCGAGGCGGTGAGGATCCGGACGTCGTCCCGGACTGCGGCGAGATGTTCGCGGCGCGAGCGGACCTGGTGGCCCACCTTCAGGCCCGCGTCCCAAAGCGGGTAGAGCACGCCTTCGACGAACGGCTTCAGCCGCGCGGCGGGGACGTCCGAGAGCACGAGCAGGTCGATGTCGGAGGCCGGCAGCAGTCTCCCGGAGCCGTAGCCGCCGAGCGCGACCAGTGCCCAGCGTCCCGTGATGCGAGCGGAGGCCGCCTGCGCCAGCGCGCTGACGGCCTCGTCGGTGATACGCGAGAGCTCCTCGGCGGCGGCCGTTCCCGGCTGTGCCGAGGCGACGTGCACAGCCCGGCGCTCGAGGACGGCTTCCACGAGGATGCCCTACAGGGCGTCGGGTCCGCGCTCGCCGGTGCGGATGCGCACCGCGCCCGCGCAGTCGTACGTGAACACCTTGCCGTCGCCGATCTTGCCCGAGCGCGCCGCCTCGACGATGGCGTCCTCGACCCTGGTCGCCAGGTCGTCGTCGACGACGATCTCGATCTTGACCTTCGGCACGAAGTCTACGGTGTACTCGGCGCCGCGGTAGACCTCGGTGTGGCCCTTCTGGCGCCCGAAACCCTTGACCTCATACGCGGTCAGGCCCGCTATGCCGATCGCCTGGAGCGCTTCCTTCACCTCGTCGAGCTTGTGCGGCTTGATGATGGCCTCGATCTTCTTCATGACCAAGCTTCCTTCCTGACGCCGAAGCGCCGTGTCGGCTAGAGAACGTACCCGGTCTCGGCGTGCTCGGCGATGTCGAGGCCCGTGGATTCGGTCTCCTCGTCCACGCGCAGACCGATCACGGCGTCGATGACCTTCAGCAGGATCCAGCTGACACCGAACGAGAACACCATGGTGGCGCCCACACTGATGAGCTGCGGTACCATCTGCGCCGCGTTACCCGCGAGCAGGCCGTCGCGGCCGGCGCTGTTGATCGCGGTGGAGGCGAACACGCCGGTCAGGATCGCGCCGGTGGTGCCCCCCACGAGGTGGATGCCCACCACGTCGAGCGCGTCGTCGTAGCCGAACCTGTTCTTGATCTGGATGCCGAAGTAGCAGATGACGCCTGCGGCCAGGCCGATCAGCATGCCGGGCACCGCGTCCACGAAGCCCGAGGCGGGCGTGATGCCGACCAGCCCGGCGACCGCCCCGGACGCCGCGCCGAGCGTGGTGGCCTTGCCGTGGAAGATCCGCTCCATCAGCAGCCAGCCGAGCATGCCGGCAGCCGCCGCGAGGTGCGTCGCCATGAACGCGGAGCCCGCCACGCCGTCGGCGGCCAGCTCGCTGCCCGCGTTGAAGCCGAACCAGCCGAACCAGAGGATCCCGGCGCCCAGCAGTGTCATCGGCAGGTTGTGCGGGGCGATCTCGGGCCTGCCGAGGTCCCGGCGCTTCCCCAGCGCGAGCGCGCATGCCAGCGCCGCCGATCCCGACGCGATGTGCACCACGGTGCCGCCCGCGAAGTCGAGCGCGCCGATGCCGGACAGGCCCATCCAGCCGCCGCCCCAGACCCAGTGCGCGAGCGGGGAGTACACGAGGATCGCCCAGAGTGCGGCGAACGCCACGTACGCCGAGAACTTCATGCGCTCGGCGATGGCGCCGGTGATGAGCGCCACCGTGATGACCGCGAACATGCCTTGGTACATCGCGAAGACCGACTCGGGCATGAGGTGGCCCTCCACGCCGAAGGTCCCGGCCGCCACGCCCTTGAGGCCCACCTTGCCGAAGCCGCCGATGAACTTGCCGAGCGGCCCCTCGGCGGACCCGAACGCGATCGTGTAGCCGACAAGCGCCCAGACGATCGTGGTCAGACCCATCGAGAAGAACGATTGCATGGTGGTCGACAGCACGTTCTTGCTGCGGACCATTCCCGCGTAGAACAGAGCGAGCCCCGGCGTCATGAACAGGACCAGGGCCGCCGAGGTGAGCATCCACGCGGTGTCGCCGACGTTGATGTCCGTCACTGGTTGCCTCCTTCGCCTACTGACGAGTGCGAAGTGAAGGTACGGGCGGTTTGTTGCGGCGGCGTTTCAGCCGCTTTGCGGGCGCGGGAAAGATCTCGCGATCATGGGACGGGCTTGCGAGGGGCGAAGGTAAGGTATAGTCTGCGTATGTAAGGGATACACGTCAGAAGTAAGGAACCGCGAACGATGGCGAACGCGAAGGTGACATCGAAAGGCCAGGTCACAGTACCCGTAGAGGTGCGCCGGGCGCTTGGCGTGGAGACTGGCGACGGACTCGTGTTCGAGGTGCGTGGCGACTACGCCGTCGTGCGGCGGGTCCGGGACATCCGCGAGGTCGCCGCCGAGCTGCGCGAGCGGTATGCCAAGCCCATTCCCCTGCACGCGTCGGAGGAAGAGGCTGTTGCGGCGATGTTCCGCGAGGAGTACGAGCCCGGCGGAGACGCGCTGTATGTGGTGCGCGCCGGGAGTCGCGCCCGGAGGGTCGGCGCTTGAGGCTCGCGGACACGAACGTGCTACTCGGCTTCGTCATGCCGTCGGGCGAGCGTCAAACGGTGGCGCTCGACACACTGGTGAGTGGCGTCGAATCGGCGGACGAGCGCCTGGTGGTCACCGAGGTGGTGCTCGCGGAGGCCGTGTGGGTCCTGCGCTCCTTCTACGGGTGGGAACGCGGCGCTATCGCTTCCGCGCTGATCGAGCTTCTGTCCACGCCGTCGCTGGTCGCGTGGGATCCGGCGGTGGCGGGCGCGGCCCTGGGCCTGATGGCGAGCGACCCGCGCCTGGACATCGCGGACTGCCTGCTGGCCGCGCGAGCGCGCGTGGACGGTGACGAGGTCGTCACATTCGACGAGCGGCTGAGGCGAACGCTGGAAGGGTAGGCCCCGCGGCTCGACGGTCACGTGATCGTGACGGCGTCCTCCACGACGAACGCGTCGAGCACGTCGCTGTCCGTTTGGGCCGAACGGTATTGTCAAACAGGCACCAGTATGCGTAGCATACGACGCAAGGGGGTATCCGAATGACAACGCGCGCAATCCCTGCGCGGGTGGCCGGTGTGCTCGAGGAGTTGGAGCTGCGGCGCCCGAAGCTCGTGACAGTCGCTCTCCTGGCCGACGTGATCGCCACCCGCGCCGCCGGTGTCGCTGTGCGGTACGTTGCGGACACGCTTCAGCGCCGTGGATGGCTCCTCCCGTTGCGAACAGCCGGCGCTTGGGAGTTCGCGCCGGCTGCGCGAGCGGGCGCGTACGGTGCAGGCGACCCCTACATCGAACTGCGTGCCACGCTCCTGCGTCGGCCCGGCCTTCCGATCGCGGTCGCCGAGGAGAGTGCTGCATGGCTGCACGGCCTTCTGGAGCGCCGGCCCGATCGCGAGGTCATCGCCGCCCCTCGGGGGGTGGCGCCGCCGAAGGCGCTCTCGGAGTTCCGATGCGTGCGGATCGACTCCCATCTCCCGGCGGCCGAGG
Organism: Coriobacteriaceae bacterium; assembly: GCA_013824215.1. GTDB lineage: Bacteria > Actinomycetota > Coriobacteriia > Anaerosomatales > D1FN1-002 > PNNM01. The sequence continues at coordinate 3,943 of PNNM01000018.1, read as the reverse complement.
TGGACGGGCTGCCGGTCTGGCGGTTGGAGACGCTGCTCGTGGCGATGGCCGCGCGTCCGTCAGCCTTTCGGCCATGGGCGACCGTCTCGGAGTGGCTCCCGGATGCGTTCCTCGGCGCGGCTGCGGCGGACATCGAGATCGAGATCCAAGGGCGAAGTGGTGCGACCCTCGCACGGCTCGGTCATCTGGCCCGTGCGGCGGGTGCTACGGAGGTCGAGCGGTTGCTGGCCATGCGGAGTGCGTCTCTGGACCCCGGACCGTTCTACCTGGGTCCTCGGAGTCGTTCGGCCGTGTGGGATCCCGTCTGGCGGGTCCGGGACTCGGTGTTGGGCGGCAAGAAGCTGGGACCGTGATCACGGAGGGCTACCTGGCGCGCCACTACCACGGACGCAGGGGCGGACGTGATCCGGCCCTGCTGGATGTAGCACAGGACTACGCGCTCAGGATCCTCGCTGACTCCGGCATCTTCGACCTCGGACTCGTCTTCAAGGGCGGGACGGCCATGCGGAAGTACCGCGCCGGGCAGTCGGGTCGCTTCTCCACGGATCTCGACTTCTCCGCGGTCGACGCCGATCTCGGATCGCTCATCTTCGCGATGCTGTCCGGCGCCTCGATACACGACGTGCGCTTCGAGGTGGAAGAGATCACCCCCGGCTCGCGCGGGCTGCTGCGCGCGGTGACGCCGCTGGGTTCGCCCGTGATACCGGCGAAGATCGAGGTTTCGACTCGGCCGGTCTGGCTGCCGGCCGGCGTCCTGCAGCCTGTCCACATGGCTGTGCACGACGCGTACGAGTTCACGGTCGCCTCGCTGCCCGTGATGGCGCTGGAGGAGGCGGTCGCCGAGAAGCTCGCTGCGTTCCGTCGACGCAAGCTCGGCCGGGATCTGTTCGACTTGGCGTGGCTCGCGAAGCAGCCGTTCGATGAGACATCCGTCCGCGAACTCACGTACCTGAAGGTGTTCCACGATGTCGTCGACGACGCACTCGGCCGAGGGCCGTTCGAGCCGGCGATCGAGATCCTAGGCGATGTCGACGTTCGTGCGATGGGGTCGGAGGACATGGGTCTCCTGGTCGGTCGTGTTGAGCCGGACGTGTGGTTGCTGGCCCTACGTTCGCGATTCAGGTTCCTGTGCGACGCAGCGGATCCCGAGCGTCGCTGGGCGCGTTGCTCGGTGGGAGACCGGTACGCGGCTGGCGCTGCCGTGGAGCGCCTGTCGGCTCGCTCGGCGTCATAGCGCGTCGGTCGACCCATCGGCCTGTCGCAGGCGTCTCGGGCGTATACTCGAAAGTCGCCCGCAAGCGCACTCGACACCAGGAGACGATCTTGCCCCTCGACACCATCTCCATCCGTGGGGCCCGCGAGCACAACCTCAAGGGCTTCGACCTCGACATCCCCCGCGACCAGCTCGTGGTCATCACCGGCCTGTCCGGCTCGGGCAAGTCCTCGCTGGCGTTCGACACCATCTACGCCGAGGGCCAGCGCCGCTATGTGGAGTCGCTGTCGGCCTACGCGCGCCAGTTCCTCGGGCAGATGGACAAGCCTGACGTCGACCACATCGAGGGCCTGTCGCCGGCGGTCTCGATCGACCAGAAGACGACGAGCAAGAACCCGCGCTCCACGGTGGGCACGGTCACCGAGATCTACGACTACCTGCGCCTGCTCTATGCGCGCGTCGGCATCCCGCACTGTCCGATCTGCGGGCGGCCCATCGAGCGCCAGACCTCCGACCAGATCGTCGACCGCATCTTCGAGCTGGCGTCCGGGACGAAGTTCCTCGTGCTCGCGCCGGTCGTGCGCGGCCGCAAGGGCGAGTACGGCAAGCTGCTCGACGACCTGAAGCGCGAGGGCTTCACGCGCGTCCGCGTCGACAAGGAGATGCGCGAGCTGTCCGAGGAGATCGTGCTCGACAAGAAGTACAAGCACGACATCGACGTCGTGGTCGATCGGCTCGTGATGAAGGAAGGTGCGCGGGGCAGGCTCGCCGAAAGTGTGGAGCTCGGGTTGAGGTTGAGCGCCGGCACCATCACGATCGCGGTCGTCGACGGCGACGAGCTCTCGTTCTCACAGGCGCTGGCGTGTCCGGTGCACGGTGTGTCGATGGACGAGCTTGCGCCGCGCGACTTCTCGTTCAACTCGCCGTACGGCGCCTGTCCGGACTGCGTCGGCCTGGGGTCGCGCCTCGAGCCGGACACCTTCCTCGTGGTGCCTGACCCGACGCTGTCGCTCGCGCAGGGCGCCATCAAGCCGTTCTCCATCGGGCAGACGTACTACCCGCAGCTCATGGCCGCGGCCGCCAAGCACCTCGGCGTCTCGACCGACACGCCATGGGAGAAGCTGCCGAAGCGGGCGCAGAACGCGCTGCTCTCCGGCCTCGGCGACGAGCGCATCCGCATCGACTACGTCACCCGCGACGGACGGGAGACCCACTGGTACTCGCGCTACGAGGGCGCGCTGCAGTCTGTGATGCGCCGCTACAAGGAGTCCGAGTCCGAAGGCGTGAAGGAGAAACTCGAGGAGTTCATGAGCGTCATCCCCTGCAACACCTGCAAGGGCGCGCGCTTGAAGCCGGAGATCCTCGCGGTCACGTTCGGCAGCAGGAATATCAGCGAGATCACGACGATGTCGGCGAAGGCCTCCCTCGGATTCTTCAAGGGCGTGGAGCTCACCGAGCGCGAGGAGACGATCGCGCGGCGCGTCATCAAGGAGATCGTCGAGCGGCTGCGCTTCCTCGTCGACGTCGGTCTGGACTACCTCACTCTCGACCGCGGGACCGCGTCGCTGTCCGGCGGCGAGGCCCAGCGTATCCGCCTGGCCACGCAGATAGGCAGCGGCCTCATGGGTGTGCTCTACATCCTCGACGAGCCGTCGATCGGTCTGCATCAGCGCGACAACGCGCGGCTGATAGCCACGCTCGAGCGCCTGCGGGACCTCGGCAACACGGTGATCGTCGTCGAGCACGACGAGGAGACGATCCGCGCGGCGGACTTCGTCGTGGACATGGGACCGGGCGCCGGCGAGCACGGCGGCGAGATCGTCTGCACGGGGCCTCCCGAGGCGACCATGGCCTGCCCCGAGTCGCTCACCGGTGCGTATCTCACCGGGCGGAAGAGCATCCCGCTCCCCGAGACGCGTCGCGATGGCGACGACCGCGGCGCGGTGCGCGTCCTCGGCGCCGAGGAGAACAACCTGCGCGGCATCGACGTGGAGTTCCCGATCGGGCAGCTGACGGTGGTGACCGGCGTGTCGGGCTCGGGTAAGAGTTCGCTCGTGGCCGACACGCTCGCGCCGGCGCTGTCGAACGCGGTGCATCGCGCGCGCAAGCGCACCGGGCGCTACCGCAAGCTCGAGGGCGTCGAGCTCATCGACAAGGTCATCGACATCGACCAGTCTCCCATCGGGCGCACGCCTCGCAGCAACCCTGCTACCTACACCGGCCTCTGGGACGACGTGCGCTCGCTCTTCTCCTCGACTCCCGAGGCCAAGACGCGCGGGTACTCGCCGGGTCGCTTCTCGTTCAACGTCATGGGCGGGCGCTGCGAGGCGTGCAAGGGCGACGGCCAGATCAAGATCGAGATGCACTTCCTGCCCGACGTCTACGTGCCGTGCGAGGTGTGCAAGGGCGCGCGCTACAACCGCGAGACGCTGCAGGTGACGTACAAGGGCAAGACGGTCTCCGACGTGCTCGGCATGAGCGCGGAGGAGGCGCTCCACTTCTTCGAGAACATCCCGCCGATCCGGCGCAAGCTGCAGACGCTCTACGACGTCGGACTCGGCTACATCAAGCTCGGTCAGCCGGCCACCACTCTCTCGGGAGGTGAGGCCCAGCGCGTCAAGCTCTCCTCCGAGTTGCAGCGCCGCAGCACCGGGCGCACCTTCTACATCCTCGACGAGCCCACCACCGGCCTGCACTTCGACGACGTGCGGCAGCTGCTCGTGGTGCTCC
>PNNM01000017.1 GCA_013824215.1 Coriobacteriaceae bacterium | reverse complement strand
CTGTCGACGGTCCGGACGCCGTGGTCTCGGCGCACAAGGAGACGACGTCGACGGACCCGCTGCCCGACGGGACGGTGTGGGCCGACCCGTTCCAGGACTGGAGGACCGCCTTCGACGCGCCCACGGGGGGCGGGCACAACGCGCTGCCGTACCAGCTGGTCGGCGCCGGCCAGGACAAGGCCTTCCCGGTGACGACGTTCACCGTGGGCGGCGTAGCGTACGTGTGGGCCCTGCCGCCGAACTCCGGCACGACGTTGTGGTTGGACCCGGCGGTCTATCCTTCAGCGACGAGCACCGACGCCATCCAGCACACGCAGGTCACCTGCGATGACTGCCACGTCATCCCGGTCGGGGCCCTCGGGCCTCACGGCGCTGCGGTCCGGGTGTACATCGACCCCGGCTACAGCCAGACGGAGTACTCGAACCCGACGACGAACGCCTACCAGTTCGAGCCGACGAGCACGGCCAACCCGTTCGGATACCAGCCGGTCATCTGCTTCAAGTGCCACACGATCGATGCGGGCTCCGTTCCCGGTACCAGGTCGCCGGGGGGCAACGTACGCCACAGGACGCACTGGAAGTACTCCCGGTACACCACGACGACCGCGGAAACCTGGGGCGCGAAGTGCATCGACTGCCACGTGCGCATCCCGCACGCGTGGCGCCGCCCGCGCCTTCTCGTCCGCACGGCGGTCACAACGGACGGGGCGACACCGGACACCTTCCCGTACGTCGCCCCGGGCCACACGGGTCTCGTGGGCATCAAGCTGCAGAACTACTCGGGGCTGACGATGAGCCCGAGCGCGTGCGCGCAGAACGGCTGTTTCAACAACCCGACGGCCACGTTCCATCCGACTGTGGCCCAGATACCGACGACGGCGCTCTGGCCTTAAGCCGGTTGTCGTATGATGTTGCCGGGACCGGGAGAACGCGCGGTCGAGGAGGAGACTTCGATGAAGAACATATCGATCCGGGCGAGGATCCTCGCGGGCATCGTGCTCGTGAACCTCATCGGCGCGGTCGTGGTGGTCATCTACCTCCACCAGTCGTACTCCGGCGGCCTCGACGTCACCGCCGAGCGCGCGGTGACGCTCGGCGTGGCCTCCTTCGAGGGGTTGCAGCAGTACGCGGCGGACGAGTTCGGCAGCACGACCGACCCGAAGGGCTCCCTCGCGTACGTCGAGCAGATGAAAGCGCTCACCGGAGCCGACTACGGTGTGCTGCTCGACAAGCAGACGGTGAAGCGGGAGGACTACGCCAAGGCGCGCGTCGCCGCAGGCATGGCCGACAACTGGGACGAGGGCGGTGACACCTACGTCCTGGCGGCGACCACGGACGACGCGCTGGCTGAGAAGGAGCTGCAGTTCAGCACGCCGGCCGGGGACGTCCCGGACGCCGGCAAGATCATCGGTATCGAGAACGGCGCGTGCTCCAAGACCTGTCACGGGAGCATGACCAAGCAGGGTGACTACTGGGGCGTCACCTGGAGTGACGACAGCAAGAGCCGTTCTCACGTGGTCTTCCCGATCTCCGAGGGTGGCAAGGTGGTCGGGGTCATCATCGGCATAGAGGACATCTCCGCGCAGGCGGACTCCGCCAAGAGCAGCATGATCAACACGCTGTTCGTGTTCGCGCTGACGCTCTTGCTCGCCACGGTCATCATCGGCGGCATGCTCGACGCCCTGATCTTCCGGAGGCTCGGTGCCATGATCCATAGCATGGAGGACATCTCCGTGCGCGTGGCGGGCGGCGACTTCGACGCGCACTTCCAGCCCGACGGGACCACCGACGAGATCGGCACGTTCGAGACGTTCTTCGGCAAGTTCCTCGACCTGATGTCCTCGACGCTCAAGACGCTCACCGGGCGATAGTCCTAAGGCGCCATCACAGCAGGCATCCACCGCGGCCCCGGGGCGTTCGACCCCGGGGCCGAGTGCTACCACGCGCGGGTTTGCGTCGTGCGTCCGTGAGAACAGGTGGAACAGTGGTCGGCTACTCGGTGGCCTGAGTGTCTTGCGCGAGCTGCTCGGCCGCCAGACGCGTCAGCGTGCGCGCGACCTCGTCGTACGTCCGGTCCGTCGCGGCGGCGATGCGTGCGACGTCGTCGTGCTCGGGACGCAGGCGGCCCGCGCCCGACTTCACGCGCACGGGACCCCACGGGCTCGCGACCTCGTGCACCGCGCGTTCCGCCACGTAGCGCGGCTGGGGCGTGGAGCGGACGCCGAGCGTGCCGGTGAGCGCCACGACGCGCGCGGCCGTCTCCTGCGCGACGCGGGTCCCGGCGAGCACGGAGAGCGTGGCCGCCGAGCGGCCCTTCTTCATCACGATGGGCGTGACCCAGACATCGAGCGCGCCCTCGGCCAGCAGTTGCTCGGCGGCGAAGGAGAGTGCCTCGGGGGAGACGTGGTCGACGTTCGTCTCGAGCAGGACGACCTCCTCGGCCGTCAGCGCGGGCTGCGCCGGACCGGGGTCGCCGATGATGATGCGGCAGACGTTCGGCGAGCCGATGTCGCGCGTACCCGCGCCGTAGCCGATGAGCCGCGGGACCATCGGCGGCGCCGCGCCGAAGCCGTCGGCGCACGCACGCACGAGCGCCGCGCCGGTGGGCGTCGTCAGTTCGCCCGCGGGAGAGCCGTCGGGTCCCGGCGGCCCGGGGACGATCGGCACGTCCACCAGCAGCGCCGCGGTCGCGGGGGCGGGGACCGTCAGCCTCCCGTGCGACGTCTCGACGGTGCCGGAACCCACCGCCACGGGCGAGGCGACGAGGAACTCCACGCCCAGCGCGTGGAGTCCGGCGCACACGCCGACCACGTCGACGATCGAGTCGAGCGCCCCGACCTCGTGGAAGTGGACGTCGTCAGGGTCGACGCCGTGGACGTGCGCCTCGGCGAGCGCGAGCTCCTCGAATGCGCGCAGCGCACGGGTGCGCACCGGAGCGGGCAGGTCTGCGGCCTCGAGCTGGCTGCGGACGGACGCCCACGTGCGGGGCGGCGGCTGGTCACCCGCCTCGACCCGCACGCCGACCGCCGCGATCCCGCACGAGCGCACGCGCTCCACCGATACGACCGCCTCGGGAGCGAGCGTCGCCGCGAGCGCGCGCAAGTCCTCGGCCGTGAACCCGCCGCAGACCGATCCGGCATCCAGCAGCGCGCCGAGGAACTTGTCGCCGGAGATGCCGGTGCCGCAGTCGAGCCAGCCGATCACGGGGCGATGTCCGCCTCGGCGGGCGCACCCCGGTTGATGCGGGAGGCCAGCGCGGCTGCACCGAAGCCGTTGTCGATGTTGACCACTCCGACGCCGTTCGCGCAGGAGTTGAGCATCGCGAGCAGGGCGGCGATACCACCGAAGGCGGCCCCGTAGCCCACGGAGGTCGGCACGGCGACCACGGGACAGGCGACGAGGCCGGCCACCACGCTCGGCAACGCGCCCTCCATGCCGGCGATCGCGACCACCACGCGCGCGTCGCGCAGCACCTCCTCGTGCGCGAGAAGGCGGTGCACGCCGGCCACGCCCACGTCGTAGAGGCGCGTGACGCGGTTGCCCATCGCCTCGGCGCAGATGACCGCTTCCTCGGCCACGCGCGAGTCCGATGTCCCGCCGGTCGCGACCACGATGTGTCCCTCGCGCGGCGGCTCGGCACGCCGGTCCACGAGGATCACCCGCGCTTCCTCGAAGTAGCGCGCGTCGGGCACCGCTTGGGCGACGTGCTGATAGTGCGATGCGCTCGCCCGGGTGCCGAGCAGCACCGGCGAGTGTTCGAGCACCTCGCGCGCCGCCGAGCGTACCTGCTGCGGCGTCTTGCCCTCGCAGAAGACGACCTCGGGGAAGCCGCAACGCAGCGCCCGATGGTGGTCGACCTTCACATCGCCGAGGTCGGCGAAGGGCAGACGCGCGAGCGCTCGGGCCGCCTCATCGGGCGAGGTCTCGCCTCGGGCGACGCGGCCCAGCAGGTCGTTCAGGGAATCGGTGTCCATCCGGCTGCGGTCCTCTCGGGAGGGGGGAAGGTCTCCGAACAGGTATACTCACAAACGGGTCGTCCGCGCCACACCCGCGCGCCGAAGCCGTGTCCGCCGCCGAGCGCCGCCGAGGGGCATTCGTGAGCGTTCCCGCCCGATTCCGAGCACTCAACACCGTCGTGAAGGTCTACTTCGTCGGCTACTCGCTGGCGTCCGTCGCGTTGCTCGTCCTCGCTCTCTTGGGCGGGCTCGGCGTCGGTCCTGGGGTCGAGCCGTGGACGTACTGGGGCGGGTACGCACTGTTCGTCCTGGCGCTGGCCGGACAGGCCGTGGCGGTGGCGACCGGGATGCGGGCGGACCGCGTGATGATCCGCGCGTTGCCGGTGGTCGTCGTCGGAGTGGGCCTGCTGACGGCCGGCCTCCACAAGCATATGGACCTCGCGTTCGCCATCGCGGTCTCGGTCCCGATCTTCTATATCGCGACGTCGCACGTCCGGTCGGCCTGGTCGATATCCGCGCTGTTCGCATTCGCCTATCTCGGCGGGCACCTGCTGTCGGCGTCGATGGGCATGGAGCACACGGCCGGGGACTGGCTGAGCATCGCGATAAAGGCCGCGGCCATCATCTACCTCGGCGTGGCACTCGCACTCGTGACCGCGCGACAGGCCGAGCGCCGGCAGGAGCTGCTGGAGTCCGGCGTCCAGATAGAGCAGCTCAACTACCGTCTTCAGCGGCGTCTCTCGGAACTGCACGCCGTCTCGGAGATCACCGAGATCATCCACTCGACCTTGGACTTCGACTCGGTGGGGCCGGTGGTGATCGACATCCTGCAGAAGGTCATCGACCTGCCGTCCTGCTCGCTGTTCGTCATCGACAAGACGAAGGCCGAGACGTTGTTCTCGGCGAGCAAAGGGGTCCCGAATTCGGAGCTGGCGGCGCTCCAGAGCACCAGCCGGGTCGGGAGGACCGGGGCGGTGAGGCCGGGCGAGACCCACTACGCGTGCACGTCGGTGTTCGACCACAACACCATGATGGTGGTCTTCTGCGCCGAGTCCGAAGCGATCGAGGCGATGGGTGACGAGGACAGGCTGGTGTTGTCCGCCGTGGCCAGCGAACTGGTCGTGGCCGTGGAGAACTCGCAGCTCTACAAGCTGACCAAGCGCCTCGCCATCACCGACGAGCTGACCGGACTGTACAACTACCGGTACCTGCAGCAGCGCCTCGACGAGGAGATCGAACGCTCGAAGCGCTACACGAAGAGCCTGTCGTTCATCATGCTCGATGTCGACGACTTCAAGGCCTACAACGACGCGCACGGCCACCTGGCCGGTGACGCCGCGCTCGCCGAGCTCGGCCAAGTGCTCCGCAAGTGCGTGCGTGAGGTCGACGTCGTTGCGCGCTACGGAGGTGAGGAGTTCTCGGTCATCCTGCCCGAGACCGACCCGTCCGGCGCCTACGTGGTCGCCGAGAAGATCCGCGAGACCGTCTCCGCCCACGCCTTCGCCGAGGCGAGCGGGGCGCGTGGCGTGAGTATGACCGTCAGCGTCGGCCTCGCCGCCTACCCCGTCCACGCTCACGACAAGGAGACCCTGTTGCGCCAAGCCGACGACGCGCTCTACAACGCCAAGGAGCTCGGCAAGGACCGCGTGCGTTCACCGCATCGCAAGATCGAGCCGCCCGAGGGACTTCCAGCGGGCAAGGAGGCCTGAAGTATGAGCCGGTACGCGTTCCTCGGTCCCGCGGGCACCTTCACCGAGGAGGCGCTGCTCTCCCTCGGCCTCCCGGACGTCGAGCCCCACGCCTGCGTGACCATCGGGGAGGTCTTCGACGCGGTCGAGCGCGGCAAGGCCGATGCAGGGATCGTCCCGATCGAGAACTCGGTGGAAGGCTCGGTGCCCGCGACGCTGGATGCGCTGGCCTTCGACACCTCGCTGGAGATACAGCAGGAGGTCGTGCTCGACATCCACCACGCGCTCATCACCGCGCCGGGTGTCTCGCTCGAAGACGTCGTGTCGGTGGCGAGCCACCCGCAGGCGTCCGGGCAGTGCCGGCGCTGGCTCGCCCGCAACCTGCCCGGCCGCGCGGTCGTGGCCGCGAACTCCACCGCCGAGGCGGTCCAACAGGCTGTCGCCGATCGCACGGTCGCGGCGGTGGGCACCCGCTTGGCGGCGGAGCTGTACGGCGCGCAGGTGGTGGAGGCGTCCATCGAGGACTACGCGGGCAACCAGACCCGCTTCGTGGTCATCGGCCAGGGGATACGCGAGCGTACCGGCAACGACAAGACCTCGCTGGCGCTGTCCCTGAAGGCCGACAAACCGGGAGCGCTGTTGATGATCCTGTCCGAGTTCGCCTACGGCGGCATCAACCTCACGAAGCTGCAGTCACGGCCGACGAAGAAGGCGCTCGGCGACTACATGTTCTACGTGGACCTCGAGGGGCACGTCACCGACGAGCACGTGCGGCTCGCGCTGGACTGCCTTCGGCTGAAGCTCCGCGAGGTCAAAGTGCTCGGGAGCTACCCGAACTCGAGCCAGCGGGACCGCGGGTAGCACTACTGCGTGGCGGTGTCGGACCCCTGCTCGTAGATCCTGCCGGCGTCGTACAGCGCGTCGTCGCGCCTGAGGTCCTCGATCACCGAGCCGACACTGCGCTCTCCGGCGGAGACCACGAAGAGGCCGTTCCCGAGGTCCGTCAGGCCGTCGGCGGGCAGACCGTGCCGCTCGAGCACGTCCTCGATCCCGATTCCGGGCTTCAGCCAGACGGTGACGTCCGTCTCGGAGGGTGGGTACTGCTCGGCGGCCACGATCCGGCCCGGGTATCTCCCGGCATCGGCGGAGGACGAAACGTCCCGCCAGGGCTTCCAGAGCACCAGGACGATGAGGATGACGAGGACTACGAGAGCCGCGGCCGCCAGGAGCCGACGCACCCGGCCTCCTGACCCGGCTTCGTCCCGCTCCTCCGGTACCTCGAGGACGTCGTCCGACGTGTCCGGCACCCTCGCTCCTCCCGCCTGGCGGCTCCACCGGGTCGACCGCCTCAAGTATAGGCCAGGCGGCTCAGCGGGTGTCGCCGTCGAGCGTGGCTTCCGGGTCGGCCGGCTCCAGCGGGACCCGCAACGTGAACGTCGAGCCGCGGCCCGGCTCGCTGTCCAGCGAGATCGCGCCGCCGAGCAGGCCCGCGAGGCGGCGGGAGATCGCCAGGCCGAGGCCGGTGCCGGGGTTCTTGGCGCCACCCAGCGCCGGGAGCTGCCGGAACTCCTCGAAGATGCGTTCGTGGTCCTCAGGTAGGACCCCGTGTCCGGTGTCGCGCACCTCGAACTCGGCCGTGCCGTCGCCGCAGTCGCGCACCGTGACGGCGACATCGCCCTCGTCGGTGTACTTCAGCGCATTGGACAGCAGGTTCATCAGTATCTGCTCGAGCTTCGTGCGATCGGCGATCATCTGCTCGGGTGCGGCGTCCAGGTCCACGGACAGCGCCAGGCCCCGCTCCTCGGCGGTCGGGCGAAGGGTCTCCACGAGAGTCCCCACCAGGTGGGGGACGCTGAAGGGACGCGATACCACCTCGACGCGGCCCGCCTCGATCTTGGCGAGGTCGAGGACGTCCCCTATGAGTGCGAGCAGCTGTCTGCCGGAGTGGTTGACCATCTCCATCTGACGGCGTTGCTCGTCCGTGAGCGGTCCCGCCATGCCCTGGAGCATAAGGCCCGAGAACCCGATGATGGAATTCAGCGGGGTCCGCAACTCGTGGCTCATGCTCGCGAGGAACGCGCTCTTCGCGTTCGTTGCCGCCTCCAGCTCGCGATTCGACTCCTCCAGCTCGGCGGTGCGATCGCCGACGAGTTCCTCGAGGTGCTTCCGGTGGAGCTCGAGCTCATGCTCGGCACGCTTGCGCCTCGTGATGTCCTCGAACGCCGCGACCATGCTCCCGGGTCCCGTCTGGAACGCGTGGACGTCGAAGGATGCGCTGATACGCTCCTTCTCGTCGTAGACGACGTCCTCGTTGGACCAAACAGCGCCCCGGCCGGCCACGCGGCGGTAGGCGTCTGGGACGTCCGTGCCCACCAGACCCGGCCACGCCTCCTCGATCGTCATGCCGACCAGGTGCTCGTGATCTACGCCGAGGATCATCTCGGCGGCCGGGTTGGCGCCCGCGAAGATGAGCCGTCCGTCGTCCTGCAGGTCGTAGAAGTGCATGCCGAGCGGCGAGGTCTCTACGATGCTCCGGTACCGCTCCTCGCTCTCGCGCAACGCTCGTTCGGCGGACTTGCGGGCGGTGATGTCGTGCGTGCTGACCAGGACCATCTCGTAGGTCTGCTCGAAGGGCTGCACGACGCGCCAGTTCACGAGCACGTCGATGACGCTGCCGTCGACCTTGCGGTTGACCGACTCCTGCTGGAAGGTGGTGCACCCTTTCGCGATCGCCTCGAGAGTCTCGATCGCCGATGTCAGGGCGTCCGGACCGAGCAGTTCGGGAAGTGATCCGAGGAGCTGGGCCTTGTCGGGGGCCCCGTAGAGCGCGAGGGACGCCTCGTTGACGTCGATGAGGCGGACACCGGCGACGCAACGCAGCACGTCGTCGGGGTGTTCTGTGAGGTGGGTCGTCAGGTCGGTCACGCCGCCCGCGAGGATCTCGTCGACGCACACCTTGGCCCCCGAGAAGTCCTCGACCCACAGCGAGACGGGTGAGTCTTCGAAGATCCGGCGGTAGCGCGTCTCCTCGCCGGTCAGGCCCGCGGGGTCCTCGCGATCCGGGTCGGTTCCCTGAGCGACGGTCACGCTGCTCCTCTCGCAGCCCGATGCAGCGATTGTCCCACATGCGTGACGTGCCGAACCTCACGCGGGCGAACCGAGCCCGCGTCGTGCCCTGACGTATACTCGCAGCGTTCCCTACACGACGCAGGGGGTGCGATGCTCGACGCGAAGCGCGTGCGCGAGGACGCGGAGGCGATCCGCAGGGCGATGGCGGATCGCGGTTCCGCATGGGACGCGGGCGTTTGGCTGATACTCGACGAGGAACGCCGCGCGCTCATCGTGCGCTCCGAAGCGCTCCAAGCGCGACGCAACGAGGCCAGCAAGCTGGTCGGGCGCATGATGAAGGAGCCGCGGACCGAGGCTGCCGAGGCCGTGAAGAACGAGGTCCGGTCGATCAACGCCGAGCTCGAGGGGCTGACCGCGCATCTCGACCGGGTCGAGGCCGATTCGCGCGACCTGCTCATGACCGCTCCGAACCCGCCGCACGAGAGCGTCCCGGTCGGCGCGGACGAATCTGCGAACACCGAGGTGCGCCTCTGGGGCGAGCCGCGTTCGTTCGACTTCGAGCCGAAGGCGCACTGGGACCTGGGCCCCGAGCTCGGCATCATCGACTTCGAGCGCGCGGTGAAGCTCGCCAAGTCCCGCTTCGTCCTCATGGGCGGCGCCGGTGCGCGCCTCGAGCGCGCGGTCATCAACCTCTTCCTCGACACCCACACCGCCCGCGGCTACAAGGAGTGGTGGCCGCCGGTCCTGGCCAACGCCGCGACGCTCACCGGCACCGGCCAGCTGCCGAAGTTCGCCGACGACCTGTTCCGCACCTCGGGCGAGGGCACGCCGCTCTATCTCATCCCGACCGCCGAGGTCGTGCTCACCAACATCCATCGCGACGAGGTGCTCGAGGCCGACGTCCTGCCGCTGCGCTACACCGCCTACACCCCGTGTTTTCGCGAGGAGGCGGGCAGCGCCGGACGCGACACCCGCGGCATGATCCGCGTCCACCAGTTCGACAAGGTGGAACTCGTGAAGTTCGCGACCCCCGAGACCTCCCTCGACGAGCTGGAGGGCATGGTCGCCGACGCCGAACACGCGCTGCAGCTGCTCGACCTGCCGTACCGCGTCGTGCTGCTGTCCACGGGCGACATGGGGTTCTCGGCGCGCAAGACCTACGATCTGGAGGTCTGGCTGCCGAGCTACGACGGCTACAAGGAGATCTCGTCGGTCTCGGACTGCGGGGACTTCCAGGCGCGGCGCGCCTCGATCAAGTACCGGAGCCCCGGGGAGTTCAAAGGCTCGCGGTTCGTCCATACGCTGAACGGCTCGGGCCTGGCGGTCGGCCGCACCGTCGCGGCCATCATCGAGAACTACCAGCAGGCGGACGGCACCATCGTCGTGCCCGACGCCCTGCGGCCGTACATGGGCGGCATCGAGGTCATCCGCGCCGAGGCGTGAGCCTCAACGCGCGCCGTCTTGAGATCCTGACGTGCGCCGGCGGTCGACACGACCGAGAGACGCGCGCTTCGCGAAGGCGCACCTGTGACGCCCGGAGCCGATGCCTCACCCCTCGCCCTGTCCACGGCGTCATTCGTCGAATGATGTCACGGCCGGTGTGACGGCCGTCACAGTTGCGGGTAAGAGCCGACCATGACTGGGGGAGCCGTCGGCTCCCCCTTTCGCGATAGTGCACCTCTGCCGGATCGGACGAGAAGTGGATGACAAGAAGGGGTGACGCCGTGGACAGGCGAACGTTCGTGAAGATCGGGGTCGGAGTGGGCGCCGGCATGGTGCTGCCGGTGAGCATGGTGGAGAAGGCGTTGGCCTTCGCGTTGCCGCAGCCCCTGCCGCTCAACCCCCTTGGCCTGGCGAAGTACCTCGATGCGCTGCCGATAGCGCCGGCGATCGACGCCACGGCCGGCGGCACGTTCCACATCGAGGCCAAGCCGAACAAGGAAGTCGTCTCCAGCACGATGGCCGCGGCGGTGGCCCTCGCCGGGGGTTCGGCCTACACGGGGACGAACGTATGGAGCTACCGCGCGGCGGCGCCGACCGCGGTCATCCCCGGCTCCGGTTCGGGCGCGACCTACCTCGGCCCGTCCTTCGTCATCAGGAAGGGCGTGCCGATCCAGATCAAGTGGTACAACAACCTGACCGCAGGTGCGGGCGGCACCGGCGCGCCGATCCCGCATCCGATGCCGGTGGACCCGTCGCTGCATTGGGCGGACCCGCTGGGCGACTCGCCGACGCCGCCGTACGTGGCCGGATTCGGTTACACCCTGGGCGCGGTGCCGCTGGTTCCCCATGTGCACGGTGGTGAAGTGCCCGGCTCGTCCGACGGAGGCCCCGACGCCTGGTGGACACCGGGCATGGCACAGATGGGTCCGACGTTCGCACAGGCGGGCACGGTAGGCACCGACAACACGCTCTACCCGTACTACAACGGGCAGCCTGCCGCGACCATCTGGTATCACGACCATGCGCTCGGGATCACCCGGCTCAACGTCTACATGGGTCTGGCCGGGGCGTACGTGATCACCGACCCTGGCAACGAACCGGTCGGCGTGCCGACGGGCGCCTTCGACGTGCCGCTGGTCATCCAGGACCGCATCTTCGACATCAACGGCCAACTCTACTTCCCGGCGTTGTCGAACAACCCGGCCATCAACCCGTTCTGGGTGCCCGAGTTCTTCGGCGACACGATGATGGTCAACGGCGCCGCATGGCCGAAGCTGGACGTGAAGCGGGCCGAGTACCGCTTCCGCGTGGTCAACGGCAGCAGCGCGCGCTTCTACGAGCTGTACCTGTACAACCCGGTCACCAAGCTGCCGGGCCCGGCCTTCAGGCAGATCGCGACCGACGGCGGCTACCTGGCCGCGCCGGTGACGATCGACCCGGCGCTCGGCCAGAGGCTCGTCATGGGCCCCGGCGAGCGCGCGGAGATCGTCGTCGACTTCTCGGCCTTCCCGGCGGGCACCAAGTTCGTGCTCCGCAACACGGCGCGTGCCCCATACCCAGCCGGAGCGCCGGCCGACCCGCAGACGACCGGGCAGATCATGCAGTTCGTGGTGTCGGCCGGGGCCGCGGTCGGACCGACCACGCCGCTGGTCCTGAACAGTTCGCTCGCGACCTACCCGAGCATCACGGATCCGGTCGTGAAGGTGCGGAGCCTGACGCTCAACGAGTGGATGGGCGTCGGCACGGCCGGGCCCCTGGGCGCGTTCCTCAACAACACGGTCTGGCCGCACAATGGCCACGGCGCCGAGACCGAGGATCCGAAACTGGGCACGACCGAGGTCTGGGAGATCATCAACGCCACAGCCGACACGCACCCGATCCACCTGCACCTGGTGCAGTTCCAGCCGATAAGCCGCCAGAGGTTCTCGACGAAGTACTACAAGGCCTACGTAGCGGCGTTCGGCGGCATGGACCCGTCCATGATGCCGACCCCGCCGATGGGCCCGCCGTACGACTACAACACGTTCATGTCGATGACCGCCGGCATTCCCAACCTGGCACCGTACACGCGGACGCTCTCGCTGTCCGCGGCGGGTCCCGTGGTCCCGCCGACGCCCGTCGTCGGAGGCAACCCGGACGTGACCCCCTTCCTGCAGGGTCCCGTGATGTACGCTCCGCCGAACGAGCGCGGCTGGAAGGACACCGTGCGGATGAACCCGGGTGAGGTGACGAGGATCCTCGTGAGGTTCAAGCCGGTGGACGGAGCTGCGGCGTTCCCGTTCGATGCGACCGCGGAGCCGGGCTACGTGTGGCACTGCCACATCATCGACCATGAGGACAACGAGATGATGCGCCCGTACCACGTCAAGCCGTAGGGGCAGCGCTGACGCTGTCCCGGCGGCGTGCAGGACCAGGAACCAAAGGGGGGCCGCTCGCACAGCGGCCCCCTCCTGTGCGACATCCGGGACCCCAGGGGTAGGAACGCATCGACGTCCGACGGCACCTGGAGGTGTCCGCATGCCCGTGGCCTCTGGCCCCACGGTGCTCGTCGTGTTCGGCGCGACGGGGGACCTGATGAGCCGCAAGATCGTGCCGGCGGTGCGCTACCTGCGCGGGCGTGGTCTCCTCCCCGAGCGTTTCAGGGTGCTCGGTCTGTCGCGGCGGGACTGGGACGACGACGAGTTCCGCGCGCACGTCCGTGGGATCCTGGAGGAGAAGGAAGGCTGTCTCCCCGACGACCTCGAGACGGCCGCCCTCCTCGACTCCTTCTGCTACCACAAGGTCGAGTTCACCGACGACGAGGCGTACCGCACCCTCGCCGAGCGGCTCGCGGCCATCGACGAGGTGTGGGGCGTGTGCGCGAGCAAGCTGTTCTACCTCGCCGTCCCTCCCGAGTCGTACCGCGTCATCTTCGAGCGGTTGGCCGCCAGCGGTCTGACCCGGTCGTGCAGCGACAGAACCGGCTGGACGCGGGTACTCGTGGAGAAGCCGTTCGGCAAGGACGCCGCGACCGCCCGGGGGCTCGACGAGCTGCTGGGGTCGCTCTTCCGCGAGGAGCAGATCTACCGCATCGACCACTATCTGGCCAAGGAGATGCTCCAAGGGATCCTCGCGTTCCGCTTCTCGAACAACCTGTTCGAGCTCGGGTGGAACGCCGAGAGCATCGCGAGCATCGAGATCGCGCTGTTCGAGACTCTCGGTGTGGAGGAGCGCAGCGACTTCTACGACGGCGTGGGCGCGCTGCGTGACGTGGGCCAGAACCACCTGCTGCAGATGCTCGCGCTCGTGACGATGGAGCGCCCGGTCTCACTCGGCGCGGCGGCAGTGCGTGCCCGGCGGGCCGAGCTGCTGCGCTCGCTGGCACCCATGTCCGCCGAGGGCGTGGCCCGCGACACGTATCGCGCGCAGTACGAGGGTTATCGCGCGATAGCGGGCGTGGCGCCGGATTCGGGCACGGAGACCTACTTCAAGGTCCGTCTCCGGCTCGGGGCCGCGCGGTGGGGCGGAGTGCCGATCACGATCGAGGCGGGCAAGCGGATGGGGCCGGTGCGCAAGGAGATCGTGGTGAACTTCCGGCATCCGCACCCCTGCCTGTGCTCGGGCGAGCACCACCGGCACAACCGGGTGGTCTTCACACTCGAGCCGGACGAATCCATCCGCATCTCGTTCTGGACGAAGCGGCCCGGTGTCGAGCACGAGCTGGAGGAGCGCACCTTCGACTTCTTCCTGTATGAGAAGGAGGAGACGAGCCAGTACGTCGAGGAATACGCGAAGCTGCTGCTCGATGCGGTGCGCGGCGACCAGACACTGTTCGTGTCCACCGAGGAGGTCCGGGCGATGTGGGCGTTCATCGACCCAGTCTGCGAGGCGTGGCGCGCAGGCGCGGTGCCGCTGGCGTCGTACGAGCCCGACACGGACCGGGTCGCGGTCGCGGCCGACGAGGCGCTCGAGGCCCGTGCGTCTGCGGGGACGATCGCGCGGCGCGTCGGCGTGGTCGGCCTCGGCAGGATGGGTGCGGGGATCGTCCGCAACCTCATGGAGCACGGCTGGGAGGTCGCGGGCTGGAACCGCTCACCCGGCCCGGTCGTGGAGTTGGAGTCGGAGGGCATGGCCGGCGCGGCTTCCCTCGCGGACCTCGTGGCCGGGCTCGACGCGCCGCGCACGCTGTGGCTCATGGTGCCCCCGGGCGCCGCCGTGGACACGTTGCTGTTCGGAGCGGAGGGCGCCGAGGGCCTGATCGCGCTGCTGGAGCCGGGGGACACGGTGATCGACGGTGGCAACTCGTACTTCGAGGACGCCCCCCGGCGCGCCGAGCGCCTCGCGGAGGCGGGGATCAGCTTCCTGGACTGCGGGACCTCCGGCGGACCAGGCGGCGCAAGGCACGGAGCGTGTCTCATGATCGGCGGGCGAGTCGAGGACTTCAGGCCTCTCGAGCCGCTCTTCTCCGACCTCGCCCTCCCGGACGGCTACCGGCACTTCGAGGGCCACGGCGCGGGGCACTTCGTGAAGATGGTCCACAACGGCATCGAGTACGGGATGATGCAGGCGATCGCCGAGGGGTTCGCGGTCATGCATGCCTCGGACTTCGACCTCGACCTCATCCGCGTCGCCGACGTCTACCAGCACGGCAGCGTCATCGAGTCACGTCTCGTCGGGTGGCTGGAAGAGGCTTTCCAGACACATGGCGACGCGATGGACGGCGTGAGCGGCGCCGTGGGCCGGACCGGCGAGGGCGAGTGGACATTGCGCACCGCGGAGCGTCTCGGGGTCGACGCGCGGGTCATCCGTAGCGCGCTCGAGTTCAGGCGCGAGTCCGAACGCGACCCCTCCTACGCCGGGCGTCTGCTGACCGCGATGCGCAACCGCTTCGGCGGTCACGCGCTCGGCGGCGACGGCCCTACGCCATAGCCGGCGGCTCGCAGCCGGCCTCTTCGCACAGGCGACGCAGTTCGTCCTCGTCGGCGGGGAGCATCGTCTTGGGGACGTTCTCGCGGCTGACGCACAGCGCCGCGCGCTTGCGCGCACACGTCGAGCTGTCGCCGAAGCAGTAGCGCTCCCGCATCACGTGGTACAGCTCGGGAGAGTACTCCTTCTCATCGCTGAAGAACGGGCAGGTCTCCGCCCACGCGCACACCTCCATGGCCCATCACCCCCGACGATGTGGCGCCCCGAGGTGTTCATACCCGCGTCCGCGTTCTCAGTCCTTGCGCACATCGGCGAAGTGCTGTTTCCAGCGCCCGCCGCCGCCCCCGGCGAGCGTCTCGTAGGCCGGGACTTCGTAGATGCGCAGCCGGTCGTCGAGGAAGTCCGAGAACGCGAGCAGGCGTCCGTCGGCCGAGACGTCGAGCGCCGTGCACTGGTTGCCGCCGACCACCGCGTCGAGCGCCTTGCCGGTCCGTGCGTCGAACAGCAGCACCGAGCCCCACTCGGGTCCGGGGACGTAGTAGGACTTCGGGTTGTTCTCGCCTCGGCACGAGACGAACAGCACGCGGCCGTCGGGCGACAGATCGATCGTGTTCGGCTTGTGGTCGACCGATGTGAAGCGCTTCGTCTTCCCCGTCTTCATGTCGGTGACCCACACGCAGTCCTTCGCCATGTCCGAGGCGAACAGCCGACCGGTCTTCTCGTCGGCCACGAGGTGCCGCAGCGCCCCGCCGTCGCTGCGGAACACGCGCTTGACCTCGCCGGTGGGCAGGTCGACGCGCTCGAGCTCGCCGGTGCCGAAGGAGGCGACCCACAGGGTCCGGCCGTCGTCGGCCGCCCACAGGCCGCGCGGGGTATCGGCGACGGGGATGCGACGGCGGAGCTTGCCCGTGACCAGGTCGATCTCCGAGACGTCGTCGCCCGACCAGTTCGCCACGTACAGGGTCTTGTCGTCCGGCGAGAGTTCCACCACCTTGCTCCAGGCGCTCTTCGTGTCCAGCGCTCGCAGCACCTTGTGCGTGGCCACGTCGATCTCGAAGACCTTCGCGGTCTCCATCTGGCTCGCGTACGCGCGCTTCCCGTCGGCGGTGAAGACGATCTCCACCGCCCCGTACTTCCCGAGATCGATCTCCCCGAGGCGCTTTCCGCTCACGGGCTCGAAGATCTCGATCGAGGGCGGGCCGTTCAGGATGGTGGTCCAGGCCTGCACCCCATCCGGCGTGAGCGCCACGCCCTTGGGCGCGCCGGCGCACTCGATCATGCCGAGCACGTGGACGAGCTGGCCTTCCGGGTCGAGCCGGACCACGATGCTCGAGGTCGCGTCGAGGAACATGTCGCGCGTGAAGGAGTTGTAGCCGGTGCGCGAGACGGTGATCCTCACCGGGCCCGACGGCAGGGCGCCCTTCCACGAGCCGGTAGCCTTGGACGCCTCGTCGCCGCGCAGCACGGAGACGTGCGAGCCCTTCGGCTCCATGCAGCGCACCGACAGCGGTTGGGGCAGCGGGTCGAGCGAGACCTCGAGCCGGTTGGCTCGGAAGCGCTTGACCGCCAGGTCCTCGGCGAACGGCGCGAAGCCCCGACGCTCCACCGTGACCGGGTAGACGCCGGGCTTCAGGTCGCCGGCGGTGAGACTGCCTTCAGCGGAGTCCGCGGCGAGAGTGACCATCGCGTCGGGCGGTGACGCGCTCACCGAAGCGGTGACCGGACGGGTGAAGGCGAACGCCGCGCCCCCTCCCGCGAGCGCGAGCACGATCGCGATCGCCCACGCGCGCACCCGCTGCCTGCGGCGTTTCTCGCGGCCGAGGTAGATGCCGCCCGAGCCTCTGCCGAGTCCGACCACGGCGCCGCCCACGCGGGCGCGGCCGGACGAACCGCGTCCGGACAGCCCTTCGATCCGACGGCCGCGGAACGAGGGCGTGTCCCCGCTCCGTTTCCCGGTCGAGGCCACGCTCACCCCCTCGTCTTCAGGGGCTCCGCC
>PNNM01000016.1 GCA_013824215.1 Coriobacteriaceae bacterium | reverse complement strand
CGAGACCACCATCGAGAAGACCGCGAAGAGCTGACCGGTCATCCGCTCGGGGGTGACGAAGCGCGAGAGCGCGATGAGGTTGAGGTTCACGGCGTTGGCCATGAGCTCCAGCGACATGAGCACCAAGACCGCGCTCTTCTTGCTGACCGCGCCGTAGAGGCCCAACGAGAAGAGGACGGCGGCCAGGAACAGGAACGATCCCAGGTCGGCCTTCACCGGTCCCCACCCCCCGACCACCATACGGCGCCGACGAGCGCGACCAGCAGGACGAGCGAGGCCAGTTCGAACGGCAGGACCCACTCGGTGAACAACAGACGGCCGAACTCGGCGACACCGGGCGCCGACGCGGGCAGCCTGGGCACGGCGGGCGCGAAGGCGCGGAGCGCCACGAGCACGGAGACGAGGAACGCCGCCGCCAGCCCGACCGACGGCCAGGAGAAATCGATGGGCCGCACGGCGTCCTCGCGGCGCCGCAGCGTCAGCATCACCACGAAGAGCAGGAGCACCGCCACGGCGCCCGCGTAGACCATCACCTGGACGAGCGCCAGGAACTCGGCGGACAGCGCGAGGAAGAGGCCGGCCAGCGCGAGCATCACTCCGAGCAGCCAGAACGCGGCGTGCACGACGTTGGGGGTCGCGAGCATCATGATCGAGCAGCCCACCGCGAGCAGGCCGAGGACGGCGAAGGCGGCGAAGCTGACGGACTCAGGCATCGTCGCCCCCCTTCTCGGCAGCGTCGCCGGCGGTGCGCTCGCGCTTCGGCGATGCGGCGTCCACATCGGCGAGCAACGTGCTGGTCAGGCAGGCGGTGTCGGTGGTGGCCAGTTCGTAGTCGTGGCCCATGGCCAGCGCGTCGAACGGGCAGGACTCAACGCACAGGCCGCACATCATGCAGGCACCCACCTCGTAGCGGAAGGTGTCGATGTGCTTCGTCTTGTCCTCGCGGGTCACGAACGACAGGTCCAGGATGCCGTCGGGGCAGGCGCGCACGCAGTTCATGCACGCGGTGCATCTGGGCGCTCCGTCATCGTTCATCAGCGGGATGACCGCCCATCGCGCGCGCTCGGGCAGGGTCAGCCTCTCGTCCGGGTACTGCACGGTGATCGGCCCGCGCATGAGGTTGCGCCAAGAGACCCGCATCCCTTTGAGTATGCCGAGGCCGTACATCTCTTAAGGCACCAGCTTCACGACGACGCCGGTCAGCAGGACCCACGCGAGACCGGCCGGGATGAGACCCTTCCAGCCGAGCGAGAGCAACTGGTCGATGCGGATGCGCGGCAGGGTCCCGCGGATCCACATGAGCACGAAGATGCACAGGTACGTCTTGGTCAGGAACACCGCGACATCCACCCAGACCGGCAGGTCGATGGGGACCCACGGCAGCAGCCAGCCGCCGAAGAAGCAGGTCACCGCGAGCGCCGAGACGACGAAGCTGTTCGAGAACTCGGCGAGGAAGAAGAACGCGAACTTCATCCCCGAGTACTCGTTGGCGAACCCCTCGACGAGCTCCGACTCGGCCACCGACATGTCGAATGGCGTCTGGTTCAGCTCGGCGAGCGCTGCGATGAGGAAGAGCAGGAACCCGCCGAACTGCGGGATGACGAACCAGCGGGGTATGAAGCCGAGCCACGTGCCCTGTTGCGCTTTCACGATCTCGGACATGTCGAGCGAGCCGGCGATCATCACGACCCCTATGACCGAGAGCAGGAGCGGCACCTCGTAGGCGATCTGCTGGGCCGCGGCGCGCATCCCGCCGATCAGCGACCACTTGCTGTTCGACGCCCAGCCCGCCGCGAGGATCCCCACCGGCACGAGGGCGAGCGCCGCCAGGGTGTAGAGCACGCCGGTGTCGAGCGGGGTGAACGACAGGCTGTCCGAGAACGGGATCGCGAGATACGCCATGAAGGACGGCACGAACACCATGAACGGCGCGAGGCGGAAGAGCCACAAGTCGGTGGCGGACGGGTCGAAGTCCTCCTTGGTGAGCAACTTCAGCACGTCCGCCGGCGTCTGCAGCAGGCCGTGCCAGCCCACGCGCATGGGCCCCAGCCGCAGGTGGAAATGCGCGAGCACCTTCCGAAGCATGTAGATGAGCACCACACCGTTGGCCAGCATGAGCCCGAGGGCGGCCAGCGCCGAGACGAGTGCGAGGACGCCCGGGCTCATCGGTCGATCTCCCCAAGGACGATGTCGAGGCTGCCCACGGTCACGACAGCGTCGGCGATCAGCGAGCCCGGCAGCACTTCGTCGACGACCGAGAGGTTGAACAGCGCAGGCGAGCGCAGGCGCAAGCGGTACGGCACGTCGGAGCCGTCCGAGAGGATGTGGACGCCCAACTCGCCGCGCGGCGACTCGACGGCCGCGTAGACCTCGCCGGCCGGCGGGCGCAGGACCTTGGGCACCTTGGCGGTGAAGTCGCCTTCCGGCAAGCCGTCGAGCAGCTGGCGTGCGAGACGCGCCGCCCAGCGCATCTCCTCCATCCGCACCATGTAGCGGTCCCAGTTGTCCCCAGTCGTGCCGAGCGGGACCTCGAAGTCCAGCTCCGCGTACGGCCCGTACGGGCGCGTCTTGCGCAGGTCCCACGGCAGGCCGGAGCCGCGCAGGCATGCGCCGGTCATGCCGAAGGCCACGGCGGTGGAGCGCGGGATCACACCGATGCCCTTCACGCGCGGCCGGAAGATCTCGTTGCCGGTGAGCAGGTCGTGGTACTCGTCGAGGTAGCCGTCCCACGTGTCCAGGAACGCGCGGATGAGCGGCTCGGCCTGAAGCGGGAAGTCCATCACGACGCCGCCCGGGCGCACGTAGTTGAACATCATGCGTGCGCCGGAGACCGTCTCGAAGATGTCGAGAAGCGCCTCCCGGTCGCGCATGATGTAGAGGAACGGCCCCATCGCCCCGGTGTCCATGCCGAAGGTGCCGAGCCACAGCAGGTGGCTCGCGATGCGGTTGAGCTCGGACATCAGAGCGCGTATCCACTCGGCGCGTGCCGGCACCTCTATCTCGGCCAGCCGCTCGACGGCCATCGAATACGCCCACTCGGTGTGGAAGCCGGAGACATAGTCGGCCCGGTCGAGCAGGGTGCCTATCTGGTGGTACCTGCGATGCTCGGCGAGCTTCTCGATCCCGCGATGCAGGTAGCCGAGCGACGCCTCCGCGGCGATGATCTCCTCGCCGTCCAGCTCGAGCAGGATGTGCAGCACGCCGTGGGTCGAGGGGTGCTGAGGCCCCATGTTGACGACGAGGTGCTCGGTGGCCAGCGCGTCCACGCCGCCGGGTACGCGCCGCAGACCGGTGGGGACCTTCGGCGCGACGAGCGTACCCTCGGCGGCGATGGCGTCTGCGGCCCTCTTGACCTGGTCCGCTGTCATCCCTCGTCCTCCTGCGAGGGCTCGGGAGCGACGCGCACGATGCCCGGACGCGCCACCTCATGGTGCGCGCGGAGCGGTACCGACTTCAGCAGCGGCGGCTCGCCGATCTCATCGGTGGTCAGCAGGCGCTTGGGGTTCGGGTGACCCGGGAAGCTCAGGCCGAACATCTCGGCGGCCTCACGCTCGGCGTAGAGCGCGGCAGGATGCGTCTCCCACACGGAGGGCACTTCCGCCCCGTGGCCGGCGACGGCGCGCACGAACACCTCGTCGTCGGTCCCGAAGGACCGCAGGTGGTAGGTGAGTTCGAGCGCCTCGCCGGAGTCGGTCACGAACAGGTCGACGAGGAAGGAGTACCCATCCTCGGCCAGCGCCGCGAGAGCGCCGGCGACGGCGTCCGTCGGAACGCGCGCGAGCACGCCCAAGGCCTCCTCCGAGACCCCGGCCCCCTCGACACCCGCCGAGACGAGCGTGCGGCTAAGCGCGGTCGCGTCGGGCGGCAAGGCGCTCCTCCGAGGTCGAGCGGATCTTCTCTTGGAGCTGCATGAAGCCGTACTGGAGCGCCTCGGGCCGAGGCGGGCATCCGGGCACGTAGACATCGACGGGCACGACCTGGTCCACGCCCAGCACGACGTTGGGATACATGCGGAACGGGCCGCCGGTGGACGCGCAGGCGCCCATCGCGATGACCCACTTCGGGTTCGGCATCTGCTCGTAGAGACGCTTGACGGTGTGCGCCATCTTCTTGTTGACGGTGCCCGCCACGATCATCACGTCAGATTGCCTCGGCGTGCCGCGGTGGAAGATGCCGAAGCGGTCGAAGTCGAAGCGCGGACCACCGGCGTGCATCATCTCGATGGCGCAGCACGCGATGCCGAACAGCAGGTACCACAGCGAGTTGCGCCGCGCTGTGTCGAAGAGCTGCTCGCTGCGGACGAACAGCACGGAGTTCTCCCCCGTCAGGCGGTCTAGCGCCATGTCAGCGCGCCCTCCTTCCACGCGTACGCGAGACCGAAGGCGAGGATCCCGATGAACACGGCCATCTCGAGCAGCACGAACATGCCGAGGCTCCCGTAGGCGACCGCCCACGGGTAGAGGAAGACGGTCTCGATGTCGAAGACCACGAACAGCAGCGCGTACACGTAGTAGCCGATCCGGAACTGCACCCAGGGAGGTCCGACCGGGTCGGATCCGCACTCGTAGGGGCTGTACTTCTCATCCCCGAAGGACCGGTGCTGGAGGACGCGCGAGAACAGGAGCGTCACGGCCACGAAGCCGGCGCCGAGCATCGCGAAGACCGCTATCGTGAGGTGTCCCGGCAAAGCTAAGCCTCCGTCGCGCCTGAGGTGGCGGCCCGCTCGGCGCGGGCGCCCCAAGGCCACAGGATACGACAACACCCGCCGGTCGGTTCGCCGTCCGGTCGGGCGCGGTGCGCGACAATGTAACACGCGTTACATAGCCGGGCAAGAGCGGTTCTTTCCCGGGCCCCGCGGAGCGGCGCGGCACGCATGAAGGGCGGCCGATGGGGCCGCCCTTCGTCACGTTCCTGGAGCCGCCCAAGGGAGTTGAACCCTCAACCTACGCATTACGAGTGCGTTGCTCTGCCATTGAGCTAAGGCGGCGTGGCAGACGCATATTCTACACGCCGGGCGCTCCCGCGCCACCCCCGCCGCCGCCACCCGAGGAGCGGCGCCGGCGGCGCCTGCGTCCGGACGGCGCCTGCGGCTTGGCCTGCTCCGCCTGCTTCTCGGGCGGAGAGGCGGCGGCCTTCTGTTCCTGCTTGGGCGCGCTCTTCTCCGACGACCGGTCGCCACCCGGCTTGCGCTCCCGCCGCTTCCTGGAGCGCGACGGAGCGGGTTCGGCAGCCGGCGCGGAGGCCTGTTCGTCCCGCGCGGCCGCCGCGAAGGCCGAGGGCAGGGCCGGAGCGCGGGCCGCTTCGAAGGCCTCGGCATTGACCCGGCACGGACAACCGGCACCTTTGCCGCACTCGAGGGCCTCGAGCGGGAGTTTGACCTGCCCGCCGCCCTCGGGAAGCGAGAGAGTCACCATCTCGCGAGGCGTGTTGAGGTCCACGACCTTGGCATCGCCGACCGGCGTCTCGATCATCGCCCCACGTTTGGGCGCGCGGCCCTTGAAATCCTTGTACGCGTCGTACTCGTAACGCAAGCAGCACATCAGCCGCCCGCACAGCCCGGAGATCTTCAGCGGGTTGAGCGGCAGGTCCTGTTCCTTGGCCATCCGGATGGAGACCGGCTGGAACTCGCCGCCGAAGCGCACGCAGCACAGTTGCTCGCCGCAGTGGCCGAGCCCGCCGACCATCCGGGCCTCGTCCCGCACGCCGATCTGCCGCATGTCCACGCGGGTGTCGAGACGCGATGAGAGCTCCTTGACCAGCTCGCGGAAGTCGACGCGTTCCTCGGCGACGAAGTAGAGCACCGCCTTGGAGCCGTCGAACAGGAACTCGACCTCGGTGGGCTTCATGTCGAGCCCATGCTTCTTCACGACTTCGCGGTAGACCTTCATCGCGTCGCCTTCGCGCTCGGTCAGCGCCGAGGCCTTCTCCAGGTCGTGCGCTGTCGCCACGCGCAGCACCGGCTTGAGGGGCGCGCGCAGCGCCGAGCTCTCCACCTCGTGCGATGCCTCGGCCACCTCGCCGATCTCCTCGCCGCGTTCCGTGCGCACGATGACACGGTCGTGCACCGCCGGCTCGTTGCCGGCGGGATCGAACCACAAGACCTTGGCCGCGTTGCGCAGCCTGACACCCACTATCGTGGGCATGAGAGGACCTCCCTGACGTCGAACAGCATGGCCTCGACGGCCAGCTGGGGGCTCACATTATAGGAGATACGCCTGCGCGCCTCGGCGACCGCGTCCAGAGCGCGGACAGCGGCCCCCGCGGTGAGGACCGCCGCGACCTCGTCCATGGCGTCCGAGACGTCCCGGTTGGCGACCACCTCGGGCGTGCCTTCCGCCATCGCCAAGCAATCCCTCAGCCAGCTCGCGGTCATGTCGATCACCTCGAGGACGGCCTCTCGCTCGCGGGCGGTCATCTCCCGCTTCTGGCGCTGCTCCAGAGCGGCCAGCGGACCACCGAACTCCTTGCGCTCCGCGAGCTCCGCCCCGTGGCGCTCCTTGATCTCGGCCAGAGGGGCGCGGACAGCCTCGAGCACGCGCCGCGCCGACGCCAGCACATCCGCGGCGTCCATCGCCGGGAGGTCCTTCAGCACGCCGAGCAGTTCGCGCCGGGCCTCCCGCTTCGACTGCGAGCGCACGAAATCGAGCGCGCGCGCGACCACGCCGCCGGATGCGGCCAAGGCGGCCAGGGCGTCCTCCTCGGAAGCGCCGGAACGCTCTCGAAGCACGTCCACCGCGAGCGAGGGCGGGATCCGACGGAGCCGCACGATCTGGCAGCGCGAGGCGATCGTCGGCAGCACGGCATCGTACCCGTTGGCCAGCAGGATCATCACGACGTGATCGGGCGGCTCCTCGAGCGTTTTCAGGAACGCGTTGGCAGCGGACTCGTTGAACGCGTCGGCGGCCTCGATGATGTAGATCTTCCGCGTCGCCTCCACAGCGGCCAGGTGGGCGTCGTGGATGATGTCGCGGACCTGCTCCACAAGGTAGCCGGCGGCGCCTTCGGGGGAGACGATGCGCACGTCGGGGTGGAAGCCCTTCTTGACGCGATAGCACGTCGGGCAGGCACCGCAGCCGCCGTCATCGCACACGAGCGCGCACGCCAGCGCACGCGCGGCGGTCTTCTTGCCCGAGCCGGGCGGGCCCACGAGCAGGTACGCGTGGGTCACCGCGTCGGCGGTCACGGCGGCACGGAGCCGCTCGGCCACCGTCCGCTGGCCCACGAGTTCGTCCCACACGCACGGGCGCGCCATCGTCAGCCCAGCACCCCCAGCGCGCGGAGGCGCGACTCCACAGCCGACCAGACGCGTTCGGCCACCTCTTCGACCGGTCCGCTGCCGTCCACCACGCGCACGCGGTCCGGCTCGGACCTCGCGATGGCCAGGAACCCCTCGCGAACGCGATCGTGGAAGCCGAGGGCCTCGGACTCCAGCCGATCGGCTCCCTCCCGCCCGGCGCGTTCCAGGCCGGTCCGCGGATCGATGTCGATGACGATCGTGGCGTGCGGCACCAGTCCGCCGGTGGCGGCGAGATTCGACTCCCGGATACTCTCGAGGTCGAGGCCGCGCCCGTAGCCCTGGTATGCCGTCGTGGAGTCGAAGAACCGGTCGCACACGACGGTGCGGCCCTGCGCAAGCGCCGGGCGTATGCGCTCGCCGACGAGCTGCGCACGGGCGGCCTCGTACATCAGCAGCTCCGCTCGCGGCTCCACTCGGCCGAGATGCGTCGCGTCGAGCAGGATCTCACGCAGGCGGTCACCGACGACGGTGCCTCCCGGTTCGCGCAGGACCAGCACGTCCGCACCGAGCGCCTCGAGCCGCCCGACGAGCAGCGGCATCTGCGTCGTCTTGCCACAGCCCTCGCCGCCCTCGAGCGTGATGAACGCGCCTGTCACCGCGCGCCTCCCGCGTACATGTCGCACCCGCGCGCGTCGATGGCGACGAAGGCAGGCATCTCGTCGAGCGTCATCCGCACGAGCGCCTCGGGCCCGAGCTCCGGGTAGGCGACCGGCTCGATCGCGGTCACGTGCCGCGCGAGCAGGGCGGCCGCCCCGCCCACGACCGCGAAGTACACCGCGCCGTGCTCGGCGCACGCTGCGCGCACCGCCTCCGAGCGCGGGCCCTTGCCGATCGTCGCCGTGACGCCGGCGGCGAGCAGCTCGGGCGTCCAGCCGTCCATGCGCCTGGACGTGGTCGGCCCCACCGCTCCGGCAGGGCGCCCGGCAGCCGGCGGAGTCGGTCCGGCGTAGAACAGCACCTGGCCGGCGAGGCCGTACGGCAGAACGCCATCGCGTTCGAGCTCCCCCGACAAGCGCGCGTGCGTCGCGTCGCGCGCGACGTACACGACGCCCGAGAGCGTCACCGCCTCGCCGCACGTCAGCGCCGCCATCGCCTCGGCGGTGCCGGGAAGCCCCACGTCCCTCGGCTCGGTCACTTGCGACACCTCCCTGCCGGAGCGGCGCCACAGCGTCACGTAGGCGAACACCGCGGCGCCCAGGACGATCAGCGACGCGGACTGCAGCGTCAGGCGCGAGCCGGTGAACATCACGTCGGCGGGCGCCACACCGCTCGCCACCACTATGCGCTGCACGACGCCTGAGAGCACGTCGCCGAGCGGTGCGACCACCACCATCGATACGAGCAGCGCCACCCGGATGACCGACTCCAGCGACGTGAAGACGCGTCCGCGTATCGAATCGTCCACCGTCCGTACGACATACGTGTTCCCCGCCACGCTCACGACCGCGACCGCCGCCCCTGCCACCACCGCGAAGATCGCCGCGAGCCAGTAGAGGCCCACCGAGGCGAAGCCGAGCATCGCCAGCCCGAACGCGGCGATGCTGCCCGAGAAGAGCACCTGGAGCCTGAGGCGCTCCGACAGGCGTGGCGCGACGAGCGCGCCCGCCGTCATCCCGAACGCGAGCAGGACGAGCATGAACGTCTGGCGGGCGGCCATCAGCCTCTCGATCACCGGCACCATGTCGAGGAAGGGCACCGTGCCGGTCAGGTTCTGCTGCACGTACACGAGGCCGACCGGGATGATCGCGCCGCCGCCGAGGATGGCCAGACCGATCGCGATGAGGAACGCGCGCAGCTCGCGATGCTCGCCCAGAAACGTGAACGACTCGATGGCGTCCCGGCCGACCAGACGCCACTCGAACTCCGGCCGGCCGCATCCCGCACAGCCCTGCACGCGGATGAGAGCGATGCACGCCGCCGAGAACACGAAGGTGAGCGTGTCGAGGAATACGCCGGCCCTGGGACCGAGCAGCTCGGGAGCGAACAGCCCCACGAGCCGGTTCACCAGCGGGAACCCGGACGACAGGAGCGCCCGGACCGCCACCTCGAAGCCCGCCAGGATGGCGCCGGAGGCCGTCAGACCGATCAGCATGCTCGCCTGCTGGGTCGTGTAGGACAGGCCGTTGGCCTCGGCGAGATGGTCCTCGTCCACGAGGTGCGGGATGAGCGCGCTCTTGGCCGGATAGAAGAACAGCGAGGCCACCTCCATCACCAGAACGATGAGGTAGATGGCAGCGAGGCTGTTGGTGACGAGCAGGCCGAGGGCGAGCACCGCCCGCACGACGTCGCAGGCGATCATCACGCGCCGCCGATCGAAGCGGTCGATCAGTGCGCCGATGACCGAGGAGAACATGAGCGAGGGGATGATCTTCGCGATCATGATCCCGGCAACCGCGAACGACGACCCGCCCGACAGCGAGGTGACGAGCGGCATCAGGAAACCGATGACGAGCCAGTCGCCGACCCCGCTGACGAACTGCGAGACCCACAGCAGGCGGAAGCGCCGGTTGCGCAGGAGCGCCCGGAAGCCGCCACGGCCGGCCTGCACCACCGCGGTCTCTGCCGCCAACTAGGGCACCTCGACGGAGACGGATCGCATGGCCGAGCAGCCCAGGTCCACCGCTACCGGGAGCGCGGCGATGTGGCACGGCGCGGTCTCGACGTGCACGGCGAGCGCCGTGGTGTCCCCGCCGAAGCCGCCCGGACCGATGCCGAGCGCGTTGACGGCGGCGAGGATCCCGGCCTCCAGTTCACCTGCGGACCCCGAGGCGCGCGAACCCACCTCGCGCAGCAGCGCCGTACTCGACAGAGCCGCCACGGTGTCGAAGGTCCCCCCGACGCCGACGCCCACGATGAGCGGCGGGCAGGCCGAGGCGCCCTTGGCTCTGACCGTGTCGAGCACGAACGCGCGCACGCCCTCCGCGCCCGCCGACACATCGAGCATCGCGAGGGCGGACGCGTTGTCGGAACCGCCGCCCTTCAGCATGACGTGCACGGTCGCCCCGAAGCCGGGGCGCGACACCAGCTCCACGTACGCGGGGGTGTTGTCGCCCGGGTTCGAGCGGTCCTCCAGCGCGTCGCGCACGGTGCTGGCACGCAGCGCGTGCGAGCCGTACGCCTCCGCGACCGCGGCGTCCACGAGGGCCCGCAGGTCGCCCGTCAGACGCTCGGCGGCACCCAGCTCCACCTTGACGCGGACGGTGCCCGTGTCCTGGCACAGCGGCACGCCCTCGGCCTCGGCGACCCGCGCGTTCTGAAGCAGCATCGCCAGCACGCGCCGTCCGCGCTCCGAGGTCTCGCTCGCCAGTGCCGACTCGAGCGCCGCGGCCACGTCGGGCCGCAGCGAGAACGCCGCGCGGGGGATCGCCTCGCGGACCGCTGCGGCTATGGCGGCGGCGTCCGCCATCCCGGGACCTTCAGACCCCCGCGGCAGCGAGCTGCCCGCGGATCGTCTCGGCCGACGCCCGCAACGCTGAGAGTTCGGCCTCGTCCAGGTCGAGCACGGGGATCGATCGCACACCGTCGCGGCCGAGCGAGGCCGGCACGGACATGTGCACGCCGTCTATGCCGTACTCGCCGGTCAGGAGCACGCAACTCGGCAGCACGGCGCCGGTGTCGCCCAGCACGGCCTCGACCATCGCCACGATCGAAGAAGCGGGGGCGTAGTACGCGCTCCCGGTCTTGAGGAGTCCGACCACCTCGGCGCCGCCGGCCACGCTGCGGCGAACGACCTCCTCGATGCGCTCGGGTGTCAGGACCTCGGTCAGCGGACGACCGGCGACGAATGAGTGGCGCGGGAGCGGGACCATCGCCTCGCCGTGCATGCCGCAGCACAGCGCGTCGATCTCGGCGACGTCCACACCGGTCTCCTGCGCGATGTAGTAGGCGAAACGCGCCGAGTCCAGCACGCCGCCCATGCCGATGACGCGCTCGGGAGGCAGACCCGAGAGGCGCCACGCGAGGTCGGTCATGACGTCGAGCGGGTTCGTCACGATGACGAACACCGCGTCCGGCGAGGCCGGCACCGCCTCGGCCATCACCGAGCGGACGATCCGCGCGTTGATGCCGGCGAGCTCCTCGCGCGTCATCCCCGGCTTGCGCGGCACCCCCGCGGTGACGACCACGACGTCGGAGCCGGCACATGCCGAGTAGTCGTTCGCGCCGGTGGCCCGCGGGCCGAACCGCTCCACCGAACGGCTGTGCATCATGTCGAGCGCCTTGCCCTGCGGCAGGCCGTCGGCCACGTCCACGAGCACGACGTCGGCGAGGGCCTTGACGAGCAGGAGGTGGGCCGCGGTCGCGCCCACGTGGCCGGCACCCACGACGGTCACCTTCGGATACGGCACGTGCGCGCAACTCCCCTCGGGAAGGACCTGAAGTACTCCTCCATCGCGACCGCTGGCGGACCGGAGGCGCAATGATCCACATGCGTCCAGCAAAGCCGCGGCGCCCTTCGGGATTCTACCATTCGCCCAGCGGCGGCCATGCCGCTGCGAGGGGGCGGTCTTAAGACAGATCCGCCGGGTAGTCCGGCACCGGCTTCTCCCCGCGATGCACCGCGCGCCGCTGGAGCAACAGCGGCGGGATCTGCGGGAGGGCGGCCCGCGGCGCGGGCGCCGGGACAGGCACGCCGACGTCCACGATCAGGAGGTCCTCGCCCTCCCCCGCCTCGGCGAGCACCTCGCCGAGCAGGATCACGGCCGTGCCTCCGTGCCCGGGGGATCCCACGGCGGCGCCTACGCTGTCGGCGACGACCACGAGGCCGGCGAGCGACTCGGACAGGCCCAGCGCCAGTTCGAGCACCGCCTCGGCCTGGAGATCGGACTCGCAGCCGGGCATGAGCACAGCGCTCGCGGGCGAGGCGGCCAGCGCCTGCAGCAGCACGCTCCCGGAGAGACATGCGTCGCCCGAGAGGAACGCCATCGGCCCGAGACCGTCCGGCAGGTCGCCCTCGAACAGCGCCCAGCCCTCGGCGGCCTCGCGGCTCGACAGACAGTGCGCGAAGCGGTCGAGCGCGTCGTCGAGCCCGGGCTCGTCCATGCCCGCGAGCGACGGCACGGCGGGGTGGATCAGGTAGTCGGCGCCGGCGTCCGCCGCCCGCAGGACGAGCGAGACGAGCGCCGGAGCGTCAACGGCGGCCGATGCGCTCGTCCGCGGCTGGAGGACTGCGATCCGCACTTGGCCCCACCCCTGTCAGCTCGAGGCGCGGCCGCTCTTCTTGCGCCCGCCCTTCGCGACACCCTTCGCCGGCTTCCTCGAGCTCTTCTTGCCCTGCTCCTTGGCCGAGCAAGCGGGGTCGATGCAGATCCGCCACGGGCCTTTCTTGTTGTGGATCACCACGACGGGCGACCCGCACGGCTCGCAACGCTCCCCGGTGGACTCGATCTCGCCGGACTGCGGCAGCGGGTAGCTCGTCTTGCACGTCTCGTACTCCGTGCACCGGACGTAGCGGCTTGCCACGGCCGAGTACAAGACCCTCAGCTCGCCGGAACACCCTGTCGCCGTGCAAGGCCCGAGCGAGATCTCGGGGCCTTTCTTGGTGGGACAGTCAGGCGACAGACACATGACTCTCGCCTTGGACTTGAACTTCTTCACCAGCACCTGCGGCGTGCCGCAGATCGCGCACGGCTCGGCCATCCCCTCGAACTTCGCCATCTTCGGCAGCGGGTAGGTCACCGTGCAGTCCGGGAAGCCGGCGCACCCGACGAAGTGGCTCTTGTTCTTCGGCGAGTACTTGAAGAGCAGGTCGTGCCCCGAGACCGGACAGGAGCTGCCGAGCCTCGCGTCCTGGTCGGCCGCGACCTTGAGCTTCTCTCCGAGTTCCGGCGCGTGACCCAGCAGCGCCTCCACCACCTCGGCCAGAAGCCGGCGTGAATGGCCCACGACCGTGGCGCGCTCCGCGCGGGCGTTGGCGATGTCGTCCATCTCCGCCTCGAGATCGCGGGTCATCCCAGGCGTGGTGATCCTCTCGGCGTGCGTTGACAGCGCGTCGACCACGGTCCTGCCCTTGCACGTCGGCTCGACGGGGTCCTGCTCGACGTACTTGCGCTCGTAGAGTCCCTGGATGATGTCATGCCTGGTAGCCTTCGTGCCGAGCCCGAGCTTCTCCATCTCCTGGATCAGCTTGCCTTGCGAGTAGCGCGAGGGGGGCTGCGTCTGCTTCGCCTCCAGCTCCGCGCCGTGGAAGGCGACCGTCTCGCCCTGCGTCAGCGAGGGCAGATGCTCGTCCTTCTTCAGGCCGTACGGGTAGATCTCCCGGAAACCCGGCTTCGCTATGACATCGCCCTTCGCGATGAAACGCTCCGACGCCACCGCTATCTCCACGCGCGTGCCCTCGACCACCGCGGGCTCGGACAGCGTCGCCATGAAGCGACGGGCGACGAGGTTGTAGAGCTTCCAGCCTTGCGGGTCGAGCTTCTCTGGGTCCGCCGGCCCGGTCGGATGGATCGGCGGATGATCCGTCGCCTCCTTGCTGCCGCGCGTGGGGGTGAGCGTGCCCTTCGCCAGGAGCTTGCCTGCGTACTCGGCGTACTGCGGGACCTCGCGCAGCGCCCTCAGTATCGGGGCGATCTCCAGGCTCGGCGGGTAGACGGTGTTGTCCACGCGCGGGTAGGAGAGGTAGCCGCCGATATAGAGCGACTCGGCGACGCGCATGGTCTGTGCGGGCGTCATGCCCTCCGACGAGGCCGCGGCCATGAGCGACGTCGTGTTGAACGGCGCCGGCGCCGGCACCTGCCTGCCCGTGGTCTTGACCTCGACGACGGTGCCGGTGGTGGCGTGCGCCACGGCAGTCATCACCGCGTGTGCCTCGGCCTCGATCCGGAAGCGCTCCACGGCGTGGCCCGCGGCGAACCGCTCCTCGCCCTCGGCGAAGGCGGCCTTGACCACCCAGTAGTCCTCGGGGACGAAGGCCTCTCGCTCACACTCGCGGTCGACGATGAGCTTCAGCGTGGGGGTCTGGACCCGGCCCGCCGAGATCACGTCGCCGAACGCACGCTTCTGCCCCATGAGCGTCATGAGGCGGGTGAGCACCGCGCCCCAGATCAGGTCGATGTCCTGGCGGGTCTCACCGGCCTGCGCGAGCGCGTCCGAGATCACGTCGGGCTCGGCGAACGCGCGCTCGATCTCGCCCTTGGTGATGGCCGAGAAGCGCACCCGGCTCACCGGGAGCGACGGGTTCGCCGACAAGACGATGTCCCTAGCGTCCGCGCCGATCAGCTCGCCCTCGCGGTCGAAGTCGGTGGCGATGATGACGGAGTCCGCCTTCTTGGCCAAGCTCCTCAGCGACTGGATGATGCCCTTCTCGGCATCGAGTTTGAGAACCGGTGCCATCACCAGGTCGCGCACCTGGTCGAGTTTCCATTTCCCGAACTCCTCGGGGAAGTCCACCTTCATGATGTGGCCTTTGAGCCCGATCGACACCCAGTCCTCGCCGTCGCGCCTGAACGTGTAGGCGGGTGTGCTGTGGACCTTCGCCTTCTCGGGCTTGCCCACCGCGAGTATGGCCGCGATGCGCTCGGCGGCGATGTTCTTCTCGGACACGACGAGTTTCACGGCAGGCACCCGATCTTGACGGAGGGCCGATTCGACTGCCGAGTATACACACGGCCGTCAAGAGGCGTGGAGGAAGCGGGTCCGGCATCGCCCGCGACGGCGGACCGGGGAAGGGCTACAAGCCGAGCTCGGCGGACCGTTCCTGCATGGCGGCCAGCGAGATCGCAAGGAACTCGTCGCGCTCCAAGCCGAGCTCGGAGCAGGCGGCCATCTGCTCGCGGCTCGCACCGCGGGCGAACGCCTTCTCCTTCCATCGCTTCTTCAGCGCGTCGACCTCGACGGCGGCCAGCTTCTTCTCGGGGCGGATGAGAGCCGCGGCCACGATGAAGCCGGTCGTGGGGTCGGCGGCATAAAGCGCCTTGTCCATCATCGAGACGCGCGGAGCCTTGCCCGCGTGCGCCAGCACCGCGTGCACGATCCCTTCGTCCACGAGGCCGGAGAGCAGCTCCGCCGAGACGATACCGTGCCGCTCGAAGTCCTCGGCGGTCTCGGCGTAGTCGAGATCGTGGAGAAGCCCGGCGAGGCCCCAGCGGGCAGTCTCCGCCTCGTCGAGTCCGAAGTCCCGCGCGAGCGCCTCCATGATCGCCTCGACGGCGACGCAGTGGCTCACGAGGTTGCGCTGGGGGATGCGCTCGGTCACGAGCACGTACGCCTCATCGCGTGTCATCACCTCGCGCGCACCCCCTCGATCCGCGCGGCGAGCCATGTCGCCCACTTCTCGACCCCCTCGCCTTTCGTGGCGGCCATCGGGAAGATCGGCGCCGCGGGGTTCAGCCGCCGCATCACGTCCCGGAAGTCGGCCTCGTCGAAATCGAACATCGGCATCGTGTCGACCTTGTTCAGGATCACTACCTCGGCGATCTGGAAGATGTTCGGGTACTTGTACGGCTTGTCGTGCCCCTCGGGCACGGACAGGATCATCACCCGGGCGTGCTGGCCCAGATCGAACTCGGTGGGGCACACGAGGTTGCCGACGTTCTCGAGGATCACAAGGTCGAGCTCGCCCAGATCGAGCGTGTCGACAGCGCGGCGCACCATGTCGCTCTCGAGGTGGCAGGCGCCGCCTGTGTTGATCTGCACCGCGGGGATGCCGTGGGCGCGCACCTTCTCGGCGTCGACCTTGCTCGCTATGTCGCCCTCCACCACCGCGATCCGGTACCGGTCGCGCAGCGCCGCGATGGTTGCCAGGATGGTCGAGGTCTTGCCGGCGCCGGGCGAGGCCAACACATCGAGTACGAACACGCCGGCGCTGTCGAACAACCGGCGGTTCTCACGGGCCAGCTCCTCGTTGCGCCCGAGGATGGACTTGCCGAGGTCTATCTCCACGTCACACGTGCCTTTCGACGCTTCAGGTGCGTCAGTCGAAGTCGATCCGGTCGATCCTGAGTTCGCGGCCCTGCACGAGCTCGTTGAAGGGGTTGCCGCACTTCGGGCACTCGATGTCGAAGCGGCCGTGCTCGAACTCGGTCGTGCACTCCGGCATGACGCAGCGCGAGCGGGCGGGCAGGCGCGAGATGACGAGCACGGCGTCCGAGGCGATCGTGTCGGCCTTCATCGCCTCGAAAGCGAACTGCAGCGCGTCGTCGACGAAATCGGTCAGCTCGCCCACCGTCACGTCGATCTGGTTGATGCGCGTTCCGCCCTCTTCCTCCACGGCCTCGACGGCGGTGTCGATGATGGTGCGCGTGATCCCGGCTTCGTGCACGCCCGCCCCCTACTCGGCATCCAGCGCGGCGCGCTGGTGTGCGATGCGCTTGCCGAGCATGAAGCGCACGAGCAAGAGGCTCATCTCGTAGAGCACGACCATGGATCCGGCGAGAGCGCCCATCGAGACGGGCGACCAGTCCGGCGTGGCCATCGCGGCCACGACGGTGATGACCACGTAGGCGATCCGCCAGTTCTCCCGCAGCGTCTTGTACGGCACGATGCCGAAATAGACCAGGTAGAAGACCACGACGGGCGTCTGGAACGCGATGCCGAAACCGAGCAGGAAGTAGAGGATCGACTGGATGAGGTCCATGCCCGTCGGCAGGTAGGTGAAGGTCGTCCCGGCCTGGTCGATCAGCCATTTGAAGGCGGTCGGGAGGATGAGGGTGTAGCAGAACGCCATCCCCGTGACGAACAGGACCACCATCGCGAAGAACGTGGGCACGACCCATCGCCGCTCGTTCGGCCTGAGGGCCGGCAGGAAGAACGCCATGACCTGCCAGGTGATCACCGGGCTGGCGAACACGATCCCCGCCCACAGGGAGAGGGTGAACTTCGCCATCATCGAGCCGAACACGGTGAGCACGACGGTCTTGTCACCGACCAGGGACTGAACGGGCGCGGTCAGGAAGCGGAAGATCGGGTCGGCGAACGGATACAGGCCGAGGCAGAACACGGCC
>PNNM01000015.1 GCA_013824215.1 Coriobacteriaceae bacterium | reverse complement strand
CGAGACGGACGCCAGCGTCGCGCCCGGCGTCTCGAGATACGCGGACATGTCCGAGCCGGCGCGCGCGAGCAGCGCCGCGAACGTCTCGGCGGGCGGGAGCACCGCGGCGCCGGTGACGGCGTGCGTGAGGTTGAGGACGTAGACGTCGCCGGCCGCGATGCGCTCGCGGACGGTCTCGACGCCCGCGCGGTAGGCCTCCGCCGAGGACATGGCGGGCTCGAGGACGAGCGGAGTCGCGAAGCCGCGCGCCGCGGGCGCGAGCGAAAGCGGGGCGATCTCGGCGGCGTAGGTCAGCACGGTCGCGGCACCCTCGTACGTGACGAGTGCCGCGGTGAGCGGCGGTCCCGCGCCCGCGAACGTGGCCTCGAGCGCATCGCCGGCCTCGCGCAGGCCGAGGCTCCCGCGGACCTCGAGCGCGTCACGCATGGCGAGCGCGCGACCGCCGAACCAACCTCTCGGCGATGACGGGGCGAGGATGAGTGTCATGCAGCGTCTCCTTCGCTCTCGGAGTCGCCGCTGGGTGCCCCGCTCGGGCTAGGTCATGCGGCAGATGTCGGTGGCAGTCTAGTGCCTGAAGTGCCGGTGACCCGTGAAGACCATCGCCACGCCGTACTCGTTGGCTTTGGCGATCGCTTCGTCGTCCTTGTTCGAGCCGCCCGGCTGGATGACCGCGGTGACACCGGCCTCGGCGCAGACCTCGAGCGAGTCCGGGAACGGCATGAACGCGTCGGAGGCGCACACGGCGCCCTTGGCCTTCTCGCCGGCCTTCTCCACCGCGATGCGCGCGCTGTCCACCCGCGACATCTGCCCGGCGCCCACGCCCACGCTCGCGAAGTCCTTCGCGAGCAGGATCGCGTTGCTCTTCACCGACTTGGCGACCTTCCAGGCGAAGAGCAGCTGCTCCATCTCCTCAGGTGTGGGCTGGCGCTCCGTGACGACCTTGAACTCGGCCGGGTCCTCGGAGACGGTGTCCGAGATCTGGACGAGCATGCCGCCCTCCACGGCGCGGCTCTCGTAGTGCTCGCCCGGAGCGCGGACCTCGCCGGTGGCCAGGATGCGCATGTTCGGCTTGGTCTGCAGCATCTCGAGCGCCTCGGGCTCGTAGCCGGGCGCGATGATGACCTCGACGAACTGCCCGCGCTCGAAGATCGCCTCGGGCACACCCTTGGTGACCGTGCGGTTGAACGCCATGACGCCGCCGAACGCCGAGATGGGGTCGGAGGCGTGCGCCTTGGAGTAGGCCTCGACCACGTCGGCGCCGATGGCGGTGCCGCAGGGGTTGGTGTGCTTGACGATGACGCAGGCTGGCCCTTCGAACTCGCGGACGGCCGCCCAGCACGCGTCGGTGTCGAGGATGTTGTTGTACGAGAGCTCCTTGCCGCCTAGCTGCTCGGCCATGGCCAGCGTGCCGGGCTTGGCGTCGGCGAAGCGGTAGAACGCGGCCGCCTGGTGCGGGTTCTCGCCGTATCGGCAGTCCTGCACCTTGAGTAGGCGCAGCCGCGCCTCGTACGGGAACTGCGTGCCGTGGTAGTCGGACAGGTACTGCCAGATGGTGTTGTCATAGTGGCTGGTCGTGCGGAACACCTCGGTGGCGAACGCGCGGCGCGTCTCGAGCGTGGTGGCGCCCGCGTTGGCGCGTAGCTCGGCCAGTACCGAGTCGTAGCAGGCCGGATCGGTCACCACGGTCACGCTCGCGAAGTTCTTGGCGGCGGAGCGCAGCATCGACGGGCCGCCGATGTCGATGTTCTCGATCGCCTCTTCCTCGGTGACCCCGTCCTTGGCGATCGTCGCCTCGAACGCGTAGAGGTTCACGCACACGAGGTCGATCATGCCGATGCCGTGCTCATCGGCGGCGGCCATGTGCGCAGGCACGTCGCGGCGCGCGAGCAGACCACCGTGGACCCGGGGATGCAGCGTCTTGACTCGGCCGTCCATCATCTCGGGGAAGCCTGTGAGGTCGTCGATGGGGCGCACGGTGATGCCGGCCTCGGCCAGTGCTTTGGCGGTGCCGCCTGTGGAGACGATCTCCACGCCGAACTCCTCGGAAAGCGCCTTGCAGAAGTCGGCGACGCCCGTCTTGTCCGTCACCGAGACGAGCGCGCGTTTGATCGTGATCCTGTCCACGTGTCCCCTCCGGTCCGCAAAGCGCGAAAGCTGGCTGCTGCCTATCCTACCGCGACCTATCTCACTGCGCGTGCCACAGCGCGGAGAACATCTCGCGCACCGCGTCTGTCACCGGACCGCCCCGTCCGCGCACCGCCACGGCACCTCCGAAAGCGTTCGTGAGCAGCGCTTCGTCCGCGGCTTCGTACCGCTCCCAGGACAGCTGCTCCACCCGCGCGTGCAACCCCGCCGCCACCCCGGCGTCCAGGAGCGCGGCCCGCGCGACTCCCGCCACGGCCGGCGGCGCGGGCGGCGTGACGAGCACGCCTTCCTCTACCGCCCAGACCGTCGCGGTGCCGCCATCGATGACGAGCCCGTCCGCGCCGATGAGAACTGCTTGGTGCGCGCCCAGCGCCGAGGCCGCGCGCTGGGCCTCGTCCCAGTAGGCGCGGTCGGCGGGCTTGGCCGCACCGGGAGGGAGGGTCGGCGGGGCGTCCACGTCGATGCGCGCCACGAGCGGGCCGTTCGGGACGTCGAGTGAGGAGAGGCGACGCTCGACGTCGACCTCGAAGGTCCGGTCGGGCTGCAGGGTCACCGTGAGGCGCACACGCGTGCCGGGAGCGGCGTCGTACGCCGCAGCCGCGGCGAGGACCGCGCCCTGGATCGCGTCGAGCACGTCGGGCGGGCAGCCACCAGCCTCGAGCCGTTCGCGGTGGTAGCCCCACAGGCGCACCGTGCCTCGGACGACGCGGCAGGTCTCGCGAAGGGCGACGGGCGGAGCGGTCACCCGATGATCCGCGCCTTGCGCCCCTCGATGCTCACACGACCCTCGGCGATGAGCTGCAGCGCGGCCGGGTAGAGCCGGTGCTCGGCCTCGTGGATGCGCGCCTCGAGCGACTCGGCGGTATCGCCCTCGAGGACCGGCACCGCCTCCTGCGCGATGATCGGGCCCTCGTCGAACTTGTCGGTGGCGAAGTGCACCGTGACCCCGGTGATCTTCACGCCGTGGTCGAACGCATCGTGGATGCCGCTGGCGCCCGGGAAGCTCGGCAGGAGCGCCGGGTGGATGTTGACCACCCGCATCGGGAAGGCGTCGAGCACCTCGCGTGTCAGCAGGCGCATGTAGCCGGCCATGACGACCAGATCCACCTCGTGCGTCCTCAACGCGAAGAGGATGGCGTGGTTGTAGTCGCGGAACGTCGTGTACGCGGTGCGGTCGACCCAGACCGCGGCGATGTGCGCCTTGCGCGCGCGCTCGAGCCCGTAGGCCGCCTCCTTGTCCGAGACGACGACCACGACCTCGGCGTCGAGGAACTGCTCCGCACACGCGTCGATGATGGCCTGCAGGTTCGTGCCCGAGCCGGAGATGAGGACCCCGAGCCGCAGCTTCTTGTCAGGCATGTGCCGATACCGCCTTGCCCTCGCGCGCCTTGCCTGCCGACAGGTTATCACCCCGCTTCAGGGATGGGTCCCGAGGCACACGTTCGCGAACGACCAGATCCACATCCCAGTCCAGGGCGTAGAGGAGCTGCACCACCTTGTCGACCGACTTGCGGTAGTTCGTTGGATCGAGAAGCCGGTAGAACTGCGCCGGTGAGGTGCCGAGGCGTCGCATCAGCTCTCGCCGGGAGAGTGGACTGGCCTGGATGCGATCGAGCGCCTCGCAGGTGAGCCTGTGCAGGAGCAGGTCCCGCATGTAGCGCGGATCCAACTCGTACTCGAGCGCCTGGTCAACATGCACGAACCCCTCGAGACCGGACGCCAGCCGGTAGGTGACCGCTTCGCGGGCCAGCTCGTCGTCGATCCACACCTCTACGAGCGGATCCTCAGGGGTCGGCGGAGGACAAGCGCGTGTGTATGGATACGACAGGACCCCTCGCCGAGTCGTCAACTCGAACGCACGTCTTCGGTTGTTCGCCGTCACTGCGGTGATGTTCACAGCCGACCCTCCCGCCGGAGTTCGTGGATGAACTCGAGGATCCTTGGCGAAGCGTGTCCCGCCATCGGTCTGCCCGTATCGAGGTTCCACTTCACCACGAAGCGGCCATCCCTGAGCACGTGCACGTGCCGCGGCGGATGGTCACCGACCCACGTCACGAACTCATACCCGCCGCGACGGATCCTTGTCACTGTAGATGCTACCTCCCGTGGTAACACTTCGCAACCGGCCGGGCCGCGGCCGGGCGAAGCGAAAGCCGCCATCAGGCGGCCTTCCGGAAGGTAGCGCTGTGCGTGTGAGCAGCGGCTTACCCGTACCCGACCACGCCGCTCCCCGCGACGATCTCGCCGATCTCCCACACCGTCTCGCCGGCCTCGCGCAAGCGGGTGGCAGCACCGGCCGCGGCGCGCGCGCCGAGCACGATGGCGAAGCCCACGCCCATGTTGAACGTGCGATACATCTCCTCGTCGTCCAGCGCCGCCGCCTCCTGCACCAGGCCGAAGACCCGCGGCACCTTCCACGAGGCGCGCGCCACCCGCGCGTCCACGGTCTCGGGGAGGCACCGGTCGAGGTTCTCGGTGATGCCCCCGCCGGTGATGTGCGCCATGCCCTTGACGGCCACGCCCGCGCGCAGCAGCTCGAGCACCGGCTTCACATAGATGCGCGTCGGCGTGAGCAGCGTCTCGCCGAGTGTCGCTCCGCCGAGGTCGACGCGCTGCAGCGTGAGCGCCTCCTCCTGCCCCTCGACGAGCACGCGGCGCACGAGCGAGAAGCCGTTGCTGTGCAGGCCGCTGGAGGCCAGGCCGAGGATGGTATCGCCGGGGGCGATGCTCTCGCCGGTGATCATGCGCGCCCGGTCCACCGCGCCGACACAGAAGCCGGACAGGTCGTAGTCGTCCATCCCCATCGTGCCGGGATGCTCGGCCATCTCGCCGCCGACGAGCGCGCAGCCGGCCTGCCGGCAGCCCTCGGCGATGCCGGAGACGACGGCCTCCATGCGCGCTGAGTCCAGCCTGCCGACGGCCACGTAGTCGAGGAAGAAGAGCGGCTCGGCGCCGGAGACCAGGATGTCGTTGGCGCACATGGCCACGAGGTCGATGCCGACGGTGTCGTGCCTGCCCAGCAGCTTGGCCAGCTCGATCTTGGTGCCGACACCGTCCGTCCCGCTCACGAGAACCGGGTCGGCCATGTCTTTGAGCGCCGCGGCCGAGAACAAGCCGCCGAAACCGCCGATGTCGCCGATGACCTCGGGACGATACGTGGAGCGCACGTGGCTGCGGATGTCCTGGACCGCCCGCGCGCCCTCGGCGGTGTCCACGCCGGCGTCGCGATACGAGATCGGGCGCTTCTCGTCGGTCATCTCGGGCACTCCCCTGTCGTGCGCGTGTCCTCGAGCCGAGTGTACCCGAAGCCTCCCGAGCCGGGGCCGCGCCTCAGACTCCGGCGGCGGTGCGCGCGAGCGCGGTGAGCGCGATCGAGACGCCCACCGCCACGGTCGCCGCCACGGCCCAGTCGATGCCGTGGGTGACACGGCGCCCCGCGAACACGCCCGCCCAAGCGGGGAGGGCGTAGCCGAGCAGCAGCGAGCCGAGCGCCCAGAAGCCGAGCGCTGTCCACTGCGCCGAGGGCAGCGCGCCCGCGGGCAGCAGCGTAGCGACGCCGTCGGCGAGATCCCGGGTCCGTGCGAGCACGCGCAGGCC
Organism: Coriobacteriaceae bacterium; assembly: GCA_013824215.1. Classification (GTDB taxonomy): domain Bacteria; phylum Actinomycetota; class Coriobacteriia; order Anaerosomatales; family D1FN1-002; genus PNNM01. The sequence continues at coordinate 12,296 of PNNM01000015.1, read as the reverse complement.
GTCGCCGAGCAGCCAGGCACCCAGGAGCACGGCCAGCCCGATCGTCCAGCGCGAACGTGCGGCGTCCTCATCCGCGAGCAGGGTCGCACAGGCCGCCGCGCCGATCACCGAAGCGATCGGGTTGAACCGCCCGGCGAGCGCGAGGCCCGCGACGAGCGCCGCGAGCAGGTCCACTCCGTCCCCTCCCTGTACGATGCCTTGCATGGAACGCCGTCGCTTCAGGTCGCTCGCGCTACTTCTCGCCGCGCTCGTCGCCCTCGGCGCGTGCGTGGCGTCGTCGTGGCTCGACACGACCCGGCCGGTGCTGCGCACGGTCCGCATCCCGCTCGCCGGGCTCACCCGCGAGGTCCGCATCCTGCACGTGAGCGACCTGCAGGGACGCACCTTCGGCCGAGGCCAGCGCCGCATCGCGGACCTGCTCGAGGGCCGCAGCTACGACGCGGTGGCGCTCACCGGTGACATGGTACGCGACCCGGGGGAGGATCCGGCGCCCGCACGCGAGCTCGCCAGCGTGCTCACCGGCGTCTCAGAGATGGTGGTCTCGGTGCCCGGCAACCACGACGAGCAGGACTTCGCCACGCTTCACCTCGCCGACCTCGGCGTCCTCGATCTCGACGACTCGAACGCGCGCGTCCCGGCCGGCGGGCCGAGCGGCTCGCTGGTGCTCACGAGCCTGCGCGCCGCACCGGTCACGCGCGAGACGAGCGCAGACATCCTCGTGGTCGTCGAACACGAACCGCCCGAGCCCGAGCGTGGCGCCGAGCTTGCCGCCCCGCCCGCCTCGGCGGACCTCTACCTGTGCGGTCACACGCACGCCGGCCTGATCCGGCTCCCGCTGCTCGGCGGGCTGATCTATCCGCCGACAGGCGACCGGCCCACCGACTTCTTCCCGGAACTCTCCGGACGCCCGACGCGCGGTCTGCGCGACATCGGCGGCTTGCGTGTGCACATCTCGCCCGGGCTCGGAGGGTGGGACGTCGGCCCCGTCGGGATACCGCGCGTGCTGAACCGCGCCGAGATCACCGAGATCGTGCTGGAGCCGCCGTCGGAGTGAGGGCCGGCGGAAGCGGCGGGCGCTACCCGTCCTCGCGCGCGCCGCACGCCTCGAGGTGCATCTTGCCCTCTCGAACGCTGTCGGGGATCTCGACCGGGTACTCGCCGGTGAAACACGCCGCGCAGAAGCGCTCGGCCACAGCGCCGGTCGACGCCACCATGTCCTCCACCGAGAGGTACGCGAGCGAGTCGGCTCCGATGAAGGCGGCGATCTCGTCCACGCTCTTGTAGGAGGCGATGAGCTGCTCCTGCGAGTCGGTGTCGATGCCGTAGAAACACGGCCAGCGTACCGGCGGGGACGTGATGCGCATGTGCACTTCGGCGGCGCCCGCCTCGCGCAGCAACTGCACGAGCTTGCGCGTCGTGTTGCCGCGCACGATCGAGTCGTCCACCACGACGAGCCGCTTCCCGCCGATGACGTGCTTCAAGGGGTTCAGCTTCAACCGGATGCCCTGCTGGCGCAGGGTCTGCGACGGCGAGATGAACGTCCGGCCCACGTAGCGGTTCTTGGCCAGTCCCTCGCCGTACGGGATGCCGCTCTCCTGAGCGTAACCGGTGGCCGCCGGCACGCCCGAGTCGGGCACGCCGATGACGATGTCGGCCTCCACGGGCGCCGAGCGCGCGATGGCCGCGCCCATGCGCTGGCGTGCCTCGTACAGCGTGCAGTCGTAGAGCACGCTGTCGGGCCGCGCGAAGTAGATGAACTCGAAGATGCACAGGCTCGCGCGCTGAGGCGGCACGGCCTGCTCGGCCTCCAGCCCCTCGGCGCTCAGTTTCACGATCTCGCCGGGCGCGACGTCGCGCACGTACTCGGCACCCACGAGATCCAGCGCACACGTCTCCGAGGCCACCACCCAGCCGGTGTCGTCGAGCTTGCCGAGGACGAGCGGCCGGATGCCGTACGGGTCGCGGAACGCGTAGAGCGCCTGCTCGGACATCAGCACCGTCGAGTACGCCCCGCGCACGAGCTTCATCGTCTCGCGGATGCCGGCACGCATCGAGTGATGCTCCGGTGTGAAGTGGTCCACAAGGCTGGCGAGCACCTCGGAGTCGGTGGTGGAGCGGAAACGCACGCCGTTGCCCTTGAGCTCGTCACGCAGCTCGGCGGTGTTGACCAGGTTGCCGTTGTGCGCGAGTGCGATGGTGTTGTGCCCCACCGCCGAGATCATCGGCTGGGCGTTCTCCCAGGAGGTCGAGGAGCCGGTGGTGGAGTAGCGAGTGTGGCCGATGGCGATGTGGCCCTCGAAGGAGGCCAGATCGTGCGCCTTGAAAGCCTGCGCGACGAGTCCGAGCTGCTTGGTGACGGTGAGGGTGTGGCCGTCGGCCACGGCGATGCCGGCGGATTCCTGCCCCCGGTGCTGCAGCGCGTGCAGAGCGAAGTACGTCATCTTGCCGACGTCCTCGCCCGGTGCGTATACGCCGAACACCCCGCACGCCTCTTCAGGGTGCTCAGGGGGGTCGGAGAGGCTCCAGTCGTCGGTTGGGGAGCGATGCGTCACGTGCCGGGAGACCTCGCGGGATAGGAGTGCCGGGGCCGCGCGACGCGAGTGTAGCATGCCCGCTTCGCGGCCGGTCCGGCTCCCTCAGATGCCCGCCGCCTGCCGGCGGGCCCGCCATCTCAGCGCCCCGATGACCGCGCAGAGCGCTATCGTCGTCGCGTACAGCACCGGGTAGACCCACGCCGGGGCTGCCAGCGAGTCGGGAGGGACCCGCAGCCCCCAGTTCACCCACCGTACCAGCGCGAAGGTTCCCACGAAGACGAGGAACGCCGAGCCGTCCGGTGCCCGGCCGGCCAGCACCAGCAAGGCAAGCGCGGCACACGCCAGCGCGCCCGCGAGTTCGAACAGCTGCGTCGGGAACACCGGCAGCGGCCGCTCGAACAGGCCGACCGCACCGTGAGCGATCTGCATAAGGTGCGACAGGCTGCCGGGGGGATACGTCACGCCGAGCGGCCCTTGCGTCACGCGCCCGAAACAGCAGCCTGCGGCGAAACAGCCGACGCGCTGAATCGCGATGCCCACCCCGAGTGCGGGAGCGGCGGCGTCCGCCAGGCGCCACATGTCCAAACGCAACACGCGAGCGGCGGTGAGACCGGAAAGCGCGGCGGCGAGGACGGCGCCGAACATCGCGAACCCCACCGGGGAGAGGGAGAGCGCCGCCACGGGGTCCGCGGCGTACACGGAGGGGTTCGTCACCATGTGCCAGGCGCGGCCTCCCACGGGGACGGCGAGCCCGGCCACTGCGATCACGGCGAGCGAGCGGCGCGCGGGAAGGCCTCGGCGGCGCGCCAGCGCCCAGGCGATCAGCGCCGTCGCGAAGCCCGCCGCCACGAAGGCCGCCCTGTAGGAGGCCACGTCCCAGCCGTGGCCTCCTATGCTCAGGGTGAACAGCGTGGGGTACAACACACGCCTACTTCGCGGCGGTCCACGACCCGGACATCTTGATCTGCGACTTCTGGTACGGCGCGCTCCAGGAGCCACCCATCTTCATGCCGCCGCCCTTGGTGAAGGCGGCACTGCCGGTCATCCTGTAGGTGGTGCCGTCGGCGCCGATGACCATCGTCACCGCGCCGCCCGAGTACCTGATCGTGCCCGATCCCGAGCCCTGGCCGCCCTTCAGCGCCACGGAGCCGCTGCCGCCGCTCCCCATACGGATGTCGAGCGTCATCGGGATCTTCTTGCCCTCGAGCTGCTTGAACAGCTGCTCGCACTTCGCGTCGTCGGCGGTCTTCTTCTCGCTCGCGGGGATCTCGACTTTCAGGATCGTGAGCGAGCCGCTCCACGTGCCGGCCATCTGCTCGGGATCGGGCGGGACGGCGAGCGCTTCGTTGATGAGCCCCGTCAGCACTCCGTCGGCCAGCCCCGCGGCCACGAGGTTGTCGAGGTAGTCGGTGAGCGTCGTGCCCATGACGGTGGTGCCCGCGTCCAGCAGGCCCTTCAACGACTTGTCGAACGACTTGGTCAGCAGGTCTTGGAGCGAGGACTTCGCGCCCTCCCTGAAGTTGGTCATGCCGCCGGCCGCGCCCTTGCTCATCAAGTCGCGGATCTTCTTGATCATCGCCTCGCGGCTCCCGGCGATAAGCTGCCCGACCGCCTTGTTGATCTCCACCCTGAGCTGGTTGGAGATGAGCTCCTTGTACTGGGCGGGGTTCAGCTTCTTCTTGGTGAGCAGCTCCGCGATCCTCTGCGTCAGCACCTTGGCCTCGGCCTTGTTGGCCGCGCTGCCCGCCAGCGAGAGGGCAGCCTTGCCGCCGGACTTGACCGCTTGCAGCGAGCCCTTGATCAGCCCGGGGATCTGGCTCGCCTTGACGATGAGCTTGCTGCCGCCTATCGAACCGAGCGCGATGTCGACGAAACCGCCGGCGACATCCGCGGTGGACGAGCGCTTGTCGGCGACCTTGTAGATCCCCTTGGCCATACCGGTGAACATGCCGGTCGTGATCTGCGTCAGTCCGCCGAGCGCCCACTTCGTGGTCTCCGAGACCTTGCCCTTGCCGATGATCAGCTCGATCGGCTTGGCGCCGGCCCAACCGACCACGTCACCCGCGCCCTTCTCCACGCCCTCGATGTACTCGCCGGCGGTCTTGATCGTGTCCGAGCCCGAGACGCCGTTATTGTAGTTGTCGAACACCATCTTCGGCCCGTTCATGGCGTTGTCGATGATGTCCTTCGGCTTGTTGCCGTAGTAGATCCCGCAGCCCACCGCGGAGATGACCTGCACCCCGGAACCGAGGGTGTCCACGGTCACCCCGACAGCGGTCTTCGCCTTGCCGAAGCCGCTCTTGACCAGTCCCCATCCCGAGGCGAGCCAGCCCTTGGCGGGCGGAGCGGGCGGTTCCTGGCTCATCGCGGCGATGCCCGCGTCCATGCTGTCGCCCGGCACGTATCCGCCCGCCTCCGCGGCATACGCGCGTTCGAGACCGAGGTCGAACAGGCCGTCCGCGTCATCGCTCGGGACGCGGATGATGCCGGCGGTGTCCACACTCTCGAAATGCGACTGCAGCGAGGTCTCGTATTCCTTGAACGCCGCGTACCAGGTCTTGATGTCGGCGACGTCCTGTTCGGACAACCCCTCCCGCACGGACAGGGAGGCGACGGCCTCGTCCAGCTTCGGCATCTCAGAGGCCATGAAGCCGAAGCCCTCCTGCGCCATGTAGTAGTCACCGCTGACGAGCTGCCGCAAGCCGTACTCGATGTCGGCGACGGAGGCAGCCACGGGCTCCAGCGCCTTGAGCGCGGCGGCGACATCGGCTTCCATCTTCCCGTCGAGCTCTGCGTTGGCCGCCTGGACGTTCGCGTTCTTGGACTCGGAGAGGTCCGAGAGGGTCACCGCGGCGAAGGCCGCGACGTTGTTGGCGTCCTTGAGGTAGAGCCCCCCGAGCTGGACCGCCTTGGTCACGGCGAGATAGTCGCGCATCGCTTTCACGTACGCGAGATCGGCCGGTTGCTCGAGCATCGCCGCGTACTCCTGCTCGGCGACGAGCTGCTGGGTCGGGAGGAGCGCGACCTGTGTCATCGTCTCCTTGACCCAGTCATCGATGCGCGGCTCCTCCTTGCGCACCTTGTCGAGATAGACGGTGTAGTCGCTCCGCAACGTCGCCATCGCCGGTTTGGCGGCCGCGCAGGCCTTGACGAGCTCGGCCGCATCGGCCGTGATGCCCTGCACCCTCTTTGCGCGCGCCTCGTAGAACGCCGCCGTGTTCTGCGACGGCTGGGGACGGCTGCCTGGGTAGAACGGCGAGGCCGAGACGATCGTGTCGAAGTCGTCGTTGTACAGGAAGAAGTCGACGTTGCTCTCGTCCAGCTCGTAGTCGAGCGTGTAGGGGTCGTTGCTCTTGCCGCCGAGTCCCTTGAGCGCCGAGCAACCGGTGAGCAGAAGGCTCGAGCCCATGCACAGGACCAGCAGAACGGACAGCGCGCGTCTCATCGGACCCCTTCCATCAAATGCGAGCACGTTCCACCGAGTCGATCCGTTCGATGTCTTCAGCCGCCGGTCCGCCGTGGCGAGAGGATCACGGCGTCGCGGATTCCTCGGCCGACGTGGTGGCGTCCTGCGCGGGTGCGCCGGTGCTCCCCGCGCCCGATGCGGAGCCCATCTGCTCTCCCGGCACGGTGTCGAAGCCGAGCGACGCCGGGTCGCTGCCCGAGACGGACGCCGTGCCGGTCCGGGAGCCGCCCGGACCCAGCAGGAACCAGGCGGCCGCGCCACCCGCTCCCGCAAGCACCATCAAGAACAGGACCGCGACGCCGATCACGAGCCATGCGCGCAACCTGCGAGGCCTCGGCGCGGACGCGGGCGGCACCGCTGGGGAAGCCGGCGAGGGAGCCACGGACGCCGCCGGTGGCGACGTCGCTTGGACGCCGGCAGAAACCGGGGCGGACAGGCTGGCCCCACAGCGCGTGCAGAACACGTGCCCTTGGCCCACCTGATTGCCGCAGGCGCGGCAGTACGGCATGTCGCCTCCTGGAGTGGGTCCGACCCTTCCGAGTGCAACTGTAGCCGTGCCGCGCGTCGGCAGGCAACGTTCCTCGCACCGGTGCTCCGGCACGTGCCGCGTCCGCACCCGTCCCCGCCATCCGAAAGCGGGTTCGTTCAGCCCGAGGCGGCCTGCCCCCGACGGCGCCAGCGCCACAACATCCAGCCGGTACCGGCCACCATCAGCGCCACGAGCACCGGGGCGATGATGGCCACCACCGAGGAGACGGCCGCCAACGCGTCCTCGAGCAGGGAGACCACCGGCGCTCCCGTGCCGCCGGTCGCAGCGTTGACCGCGGAGCGCGCGCTCGCCTTCGCCACATGCACGGCCCCGGCCAGCAACACTCCGCAGACGATCATCACCGCGGGGTAGTCCTGCCCGACCTGCCCCGACGCGCCGGCCATGAGGATGCCGCCGGCGGCTGGGCGCACCAACGTCTGCACCACGTCGTTCACGTGGTCGACCGCCGGGATCTTGTCGGCCGCGAACTCGACGATCCCGAGCACGACGATGAGCGCGATCGCCCACCACTCGCCGACGAGCGAGTACGGCTCGGCGAGTTCTAGCCAGCCCAGCCGCTGAGCCACCGCGACCGCGAACAGCGGGATGTATGCGTTCAGCCCGGCCGGGACGGCAAGACCGATGGCGGTCAGGAGGTCCACGTCTCGCGTCAGCTCCCCGCGTCGGTGCAAGCGCGTGAGAGCACGTTGGACAGGCCGAGACGTGCCGTCGGCACACGGACGGCCGCGATCAGGAGCTCCTGCTGCGACACCTCTCCAGCGCCTCCAGGTACAGTCGGTGCAGCCGCGGTTAGGTCGCCTCGGGATGGCGCTCGCAAGCCCGCGCGCAGCAGGTCGTGGGTCATCTCGGACAGCTCGAAGGCCTTGCCGAGGCGCTGCTCAGGCGTCATCCGGCGGAGCGCGTCGACGTAGAGCCGACGCTCTGCCCGCCGCTCATCGTGACCTCCGAGCGCCATCGAACACCTACCGCCCGAGTCTAGCACCGGCCCCTGTCACGCACGTGTCTTGGCGCCCCCTTCACCCATCTCATGGGCAGCATGCGACGTTCACGGTGCGACCCGCCGTGAGCCCGGCGCCGATCAGCCCGATCCCCTCTCACGGCAGCACTTCGAGGGCCGCGGCGAAGCTCGGGCGGTAGGCCGCGAGCTGGCGGTCGAAGGACAGCACGCGGGCGATGCGCTCCCGCTCGCACGTCGCGAGCAGCATGCAATCCGCGAAGCCGAACCCCACGTCCTCGTACGCGCGGTCGATCGCGCGTGCCTGCTCGATGAGAGCGGCGTCGGCAGACAGGATCGTGAGTGCGGAGCCCAAAGCGGCGTCCCAGATCCGGCGCTGATGGTGGAGGCCGTACCGCCGACCGACGAGGCCCATCGTCTCGGCCAGTATGGTGACGGGAACGAGCACGCCACTCGTCGCGCTGCTCTCGAGCGCGGCCGCAGCGCGACCGTGGTGGGTCTCGCGGGCGTTCATCGCCGCGATCAGTAGGCTACTGTCGATCAGGACCGGCAAACCCATGCTCCTGGTCCCACCCGCCGCCTACTGCGTAGTAGTCGTCGAGCAGCTCGTCGACGTGCATCGCGTCGTTCGTCGGAGGCCCGGGTTCGTCGATGATGCCGATGAGCGCCGAGAGATCGCCGCGCTCGCTCTGCCGCTTCTCGTCCGATACTCGAGATGGCCTCCCGCGCGATCTCGGCCATGGACGTGCTGCGCCGCCCCGCTTCTTCTGCGAGGTAGCGGTGCAACTCCTCGGGCAGGTACATCATCGTCTTCTTCATGGATCGAACGTAGCGCGTGCATGACATATGTGTCAACCATATATGTCATGCGATGTGCGACGCCCCGCCCGTCGCCGAGATCCTCCGTGAGGCGCTCGCGTTGCCGTTCGTCTCCGACCCGCCCGTTTCGTGGTGTGCGCACGCGAGAAGCTGCGCGATGTCCCAGCAGGGACGACCGCGGTCACCGCGGACGACATCTTCGCGTTGACCCCGCCCCCTACCCCTCTCCCAGCTCCTCCACACTCCGCGCCGCAGATGGGCTATCTTGGGTCCCACGGGAGGGGTGATCGTGGAAGAGAACGCCGCACTCGGATCCGTGATCAGGAACATCGGTGCGGCGTGGCGCTCGACACGCCTCTACCCGGCCGGAAGCCCGATGTCGCTCCAAGCGGCGCAGACCGTCCTGGGCTCGATCGAGGAGTACCTGGAGGCCGAGCCTTCGCTGAAGCTCGGTGTGGTCCGCGGCGGATTCATCATGCGCGGTCTCGACGGGGTGTTCGGCGGCCCCGGTGTCCCCGAGATCGCCGAGGCCCTCGTGTCCCACGGCGTCGGAGAGGTCCACTTCGTTGCGCCACCGGCCGCCGAGGAGCTCGTCGCGCTCATGGCGGCCACCCACGAACGGCCCGTCGACCTCGCCGAGCGGGGCGGGATGGTGCGGGTGCTCGGCGAGGCCGGTGTGGGGACGATCAAGATCGTCCCGCTCGTCCTGTCCAAGGTCGAGGCGCCCCCCGAGATCCCCGAGGAAGAGGCCGACAAGTTCCTCGCTGAACTCGCCGCCGACCCGGAGCGACTCGCGATGTGGCTGCGCTCCCTGCTCGCCTGCGACGACGAGGGGCTCATCGACGGCATCCTCACCTTGGCGACGGCCGCCGGGGACGTGCGCATGTTCGGCCGATCGATGTCCGGTGCGTTCCTCGAGCTCGACTCGGACGAGAAGGACCGACTGCTCGAGGCCTCGATCGAACTCGAGCCGGTTCGGCACGTGACGGTCGAGATGCTCGCGAACCTCTCAGTCGTCGAGCTGACCGCGGCGATCAGAGGCGGCCGCTACGGCTCCAACCTCATGGCCCTGTCCTACGCGCTCACGAGCGTCCCCGTCGGCGGCCGGGCGCAGGAGCTGTGGCAGGAGACGACCTCCGCACTGCGCGCAGCCGACGTCGGCGAAGAGCAACTCGCGTTCCTCGACAACATGATCGCGGCTCGCCGTGCGGTCGAGCCCGAACCCCCACTCGTTGACGCCCAGCCGATCCACCGGGCCGCCCTCGCGAGCACCGTGCTGTCGCCGGAGCACGTGGAGAGCGCACGCGAAGATGTCGCGGCAAGGCGCTGGCTGGACGGCGCGGGCGCGGGCACCATCCTGCATCTGCTCGACATCGCCGATGAGTTCGGCGCATACACCCGCGTCCTGCTCGCGCTCTCTCGCAGCGTCCCCCACCTGCTCGAGGTCGGCGAACTGGACTTGGCGATGGCGGTGGTCAGACAGATCCAGCACCGGGCCGCGACGTCCGAGAAGCCATGGCCGGAGCTCGCAGCCGAGTTCGTGCGGGCAACGAAGGAGGCGTGCGGTGCCCGGTCGATGGCAGCGCTGCTCGCCACGTCGTCGACGGTGCACGACCAAGCCGTCGAGTACGCGAAGGAGTTCGTGACGCTCGGCGGTGAGACCGCCGCCCGTGAGCTGGCCAGCGCCGCGCTCGAGTCGGACGCCGAGGACGCGATGGGCCTCGCCGGCGACGTCCTCGGGAGGCGGCTCCCCGAACTCCTCGCGCCAGAGGCCAGGGCGACGGACCACAGGCACGTCGCCGGACTCGCCGAGCTGTTCGCGCACGACGGGGGGCCGCGCCCCATGCAGGCGCTCGCGCAGCTCGTCGCCCGGCCGGAGGACCGCGTCCGCTCCGAGACGGCCCGGGGCATCGGTGCCGGCGGCGGCACGGCACTCCGCTCGTTCATGCCGAAGCTGATACGCGACGAGTCGCGGGAGGTCGCGATCGTCGCCGTCCGCTCGCTCGCCCGCAACGGCGGCGAGGGGACGGTCGAGCTGCTCGCTGGCCGACTCCTCGAACTCGAGGGCGACAAGGACATCGCGCTCGCCCGCGAGATCATCTCGGTCCTCGGCGACTCGCCCGCGCCGGCCGCGGGCGCAGCGCTCCAGCAGACCGCTTCGCGCGGCGGACTCCTGCGGCGCGGACGCTACGCGGAGATGAAGCGGCTGGCCGAAGAGGCGTTGGCGGCAAGGAAGAGCAGGGGGTACGCATAGCATGGGCGCACCCGAGATAGCGCACGCACTGGGTACCTCGCGCAGGGCGGTGCGGCTCTACCCGCCCGAGCATCCGTCGCACCGCGAGGCGATCGACGACCTCGTCGCGGCCGTGACCGGAGCGGTCGACATGCGCCCGCTCGCGCTGAACCTCAGCAACGGCCGCCTCTACGAGGGCAGCGAGGTCATCACCGACGTGACCAGCGCGCTGCGCTCCTTGGCCGAGGCGATGGAGACCCGGCGCGTCGAAAGCCTCACGTTCCACTCGGGGTTCTCGGCAGTGGACGCGACCGGGCTGAGCGAAGTGCTCGGGCTCAGGCCCTCGCCCGACCTGCAGATCAGCGAGGAGCTGGAGTCGCGCGACGTCCGCGCGGTCACGGTCTCGGAACTCGAGGACAACCTCTCACGGGAGGCCGAGGAGCGCGACCGCCGACGCGAGGCTGACCGCGCCATGTACCGCATGTCGCTGTCGGCTCTCAAGGAGGTCACGTCGGCCCTGGCCGAGGGGGCGCCGGTGGAGCGCGCCAAGGCGGTCCGCGCCATCGGATCGCTGCTCGAGCGCGTGTCCGAGAGCCCCGACGCGATCGTCGCCCTCGCCGCGATGACCGGTCACGGCGAGCGATGGGGGTTCCATGCCGTCAGCGTGATGCTCCATTCGCTCGTCCTCGGGCACATGCTCGGACTCGAGGACCACCAGCTGTTCGCGCTCGGCCTCGCGGGGCTGCTGCACGACGCCGGATCGCAGCTCCCTCCGGCGACGGACGCCGAGATGGACCGGAGCACGCACCCGATCGTCGGCGCGTTCGCGCTCGGAGTTGTGCCGGATGAGGACTGCGCCGCGATCATCGTCGCCTACGAGCACCACATGGGCGTCGACGGCTCGGGGTGGCCGGAACGCGAGACGGGGTACGTCACGCACCCCTTCACGCGGATCGTCGCCATCGCGGACCGCTACGACGACCTGACCCGACCGGACACGGGGCCGTCCCTTCGGCCCGACCAAGCGATGGCCCAGATCCTGCGGGAGGCCGGGGGCGGGCCGCTCGACCCCATCCTCGCGCGCATGTTCGGTCAGATGCTCGGGGTACTCCCGATCGGCTCGGTCGTGCGGCTCTCGGACCACACGATCGGCGTGGTCCGCGCACCCGGCGAGGACCCGCTGAGACCGCAGATCCGCCTCGTGCTCGCTACCGACGGCACGGAGTTGCGCCCGGCGGTCGACGTCGACTTGCGCGAGGACGAGCGTCGCGTCGTCGACGTCATCGCGGCCGACCTCGTCGGCCTGCAGCCGTCCGACTACCTGTAGGCCTCGGCCCGAGACGAGCTGGCGTCGACCCGCAGTCCTACCCCTACCCCTCGTACAGCTCCTCGGTGAGCGGCGCGTCGCCGTGCACGAGGCGCTCGAGCGAGGGCTCGTACGCGCGCGCAAGCTGCGCGACCGGCACCTCGGCCATGCCGCAGAGCGTCAGCCGCTCGCCGCCGACCGTGCCGACGACCCCGTACGGCACGCCGTGCTGCAGGCAGATCTCCACGAGCCGCTCGGCGTCCGCCTCGGCCACCGACAGCACCACGCGGCTCTGGGTCTCGGAGAACATCGCGACGTGCGCGGGAAGCTCGCCCTCCAGGTGGACCTCCGCGCCGATCGTGCCCGCCACGCAGCACTCGGCCAGTGTGATGGCGATGCCGCCCTCCGAGCAGTCGTGCGCGCTCTTCACGAT
>PNNM01000014.1 GCA_013824215.1 Coriobacteriaceae bacterium | reverse complement strand
GCACCGTCCTCGTCGGCGAAGGTCGCGCCCATCTTCTCGGAGTACTTGGTGCCGAGCTGGAAGACCTGGCTCACCTCGATGCCGCGCGCGCCGTGCAGCTCGCCGCCGCAGCGCGGGCAGGCGTCGCCGGGCATCGCCACGACGAGGTCGGCCCACGCATCCACCGCGAAGTCGCGGCCGGCATCGGCGCCGAAGAGATGGAACCCGTCTTCGTTGGCGCCCACGGTCCAGCCGATCTCGCGCTCGAGTGAGGCGTCGGCGATCACCAGCGTCCCTGCGGGTGGCGACACCGGCCCGAGCGAGCCCTTCGGCAGCTTGCGGGCGGCGAACTCCTCCTCGGCCAGCAGGCGCACGCCCGGCGCGGCCCAGTCGGCCTTGACTGGGTTGAGTTCGCGGTCGCCGGGCACGCAGAAGAAGACGAGCCGCCCGTGGTCCGGCGTGTCGGGCGCCTCGATCACGCCCACCATCGTCTTGACCGTGTCGTGCTCGGATACCTCGAACGCCGCCGCCAGCTCGGCGATCGTGTGCAGGTCGGGTGTGGCGACCTTCTCCATCGGCTTCGAGACGCGCAGCGCGGGCGTGCGCGGCACGCTGGTGGAGGCCGCCTCCTGGTTGGCCGCGTAGTCGCAGGCACGGCAGAAGACCAGTGCGGCCTCGCCGTTTGTGGCCAGAGCCATGAACTCGGTGGTCACCTTCCCGCCGATCTGACCGGATTCGGCCTCGACCGGGCGGTAGTCCAAGCCGAGGCGCTCGCAGATCCGCCCGTAGGCGCGGGCCTGAGCGTCGTAGTGCTCCTGCAGCGACTCCTCGGTGGCGTGGAAGGAATAGGCGTCCTTCATGATGAACTCGCGGCCGCGCAGCAGTCCGAAGCGCGGCCGTACCTCGTCCCGGAACTTCGTGTTGATCTGGTAGAGCGACAGCGGCAGCTCGCGGTAGGAGCGCACCTCCGAGCGCACGAGGGCGGTGATGATCTCCTCGTGTGTGGGGCCGAGGCAGAAGTCGCGGCCGGCGCGGTCCTGCAGGCGTGCGAGTTCGGGGCCGTAGACGTCCCAGCGGCCGGACTCGAGCCACAGCTCGGCGGGCTGGACGATCGGCAGGAGCACCTCCTGGGAGCCGATGGCGTCCATCTCCTCGCGCACGACCTGCTCCACCTTGCGCACGCTGCGGTAGCCGAGCGGCAGGAACGAGTAGATGCCGGCGGCGGTCTTGCGCAGCATGCCGGCGCGGACGAGCAGGCGGTGGCTTGCGACCTCGGCGTCGGCCGGGTCCTCCTTCAAGGTGGGCGCGTACAGCTCGCTCATCCTGAGCGCGACGGTCATGCGATGCCTCTCGGTGTGTCGGGCGGAAGGCGTCCGGGCGTCTAGCCGATGCCCTTGTCGTCGGGGTGGTAGGTCTCGATGAGATCCTCGCTGTTGGCCGAGAGCGACATGACGAGCCGCGCGACGAGGTCCGGGACGATGATGGTGTGGCGGTTGCCCTGCGCGATGAAGGCGTCCTTCAGGGCGGGCTTCACGCTCGGGTCGCCCGAGACCTCGATGATGACGTCGATGTCGTTGCCCTTGGCGGCGAGCACGTCGGCGTTCTCGGTGAAGAAGATCCCGCGCTCCTTGGCCAGCATCGCACCCGGGCTCGACGAGTCCTTGTCGGCCACACCGACGACGTCCACGAACGGACGCTCGAGGAAGTCGGCCAGCAGCGGGCTGCCTGTGCGGCCTCCGCCCACGATCGCGACGCGTACCTTCTCACCCATGGTGCTCTCCTCCCGGTCTTGAACACGCGGCCTTCCAAGCGCCGCGAAAACAGATCGGGATGAGGATAGCAGTACGCCCGCAGCGTTGACGGGACCGCGTCGGGCTCAGGTGCCGAGGGCCGCGATCTCCTCCATCAGCGCGTCCACGATCTGGGCTTCGGGCACCTTGCGGACCGGCTGGCCCTTGGCGAAGATGATGCCGACGCCCTTGCCCGCAGCCACGCCGATGTCGGCCTCGCGGGCCTCGCCGGGGCCGTTGACCACGCAGCCCATCACCGCGACCTTGAGCGGCGAGCCGACCGCGCGCAGGCGGCGTTCGACCTCCTCGGCGATAGGGATGAGGTCGACCTCGCAGCGTCCGCAGGTGGGGCAACTGATGAGTTCGGGGCCGCGGCGGCGGATGTCGAGGGCGGCGAGGATCTCCCAGGCCACGAGCACCTCGTCGACCGGGTCGGCCGTGAGCGAGACCCGCACGGTGTCGCCGATCCCCTCGGCCAGGAGGATGCCGAGACCCACCGAGGACTTCACCGTGCCGGACAGCGACGTGCCCGCCTCGGTGACGCCGATGTGGAGCGGGTACGGGACCCGCTCGGCGAGCATGCGGTAGGCGGCGACCGTGGACGAGACGGACGAGGCTTTGGCCGATACCACGATCTCCGAGAAACCGCGGGACTCGAAGTGCTCGCAGAACTCGACCGCCGAGGCCACGAGCTTGTCGGGCAGAGGCAGGTCCAGATCGCGCACGCGCTCCGACAGCGAGCCGGCGTTCACGCCGATGCGCACGGGGATGCCGGCCTCACCCGCTGCGTCGATGACGGCGTCCACCTTCTCGGTCGAGCCGATGTTGCCGGGGTTGATGCGGAGTTTCGCGGCGCCGCCGCGGGCGGCCTCGATGGCGAGCCGGTGGTCGAAGTGGATGTCGGCCACCACGGGGAGAGCCGAGGCCGCACAGATCCCGGCGAAGGCGTCGAGAGCGTCTGCGTGAGGGATGGCGACGCGGACGATCTCGCAGCCGGCGTCGGCGAGCCGGGCGATCTGCGCGAGGGTGGCGGCCGCGTCGCGCGTGTCCGTGTTCGTCATGGACTGGACCGCGACCGGGGCGAGCCCGCCGATGGGCACCGAGCCGACGATGACCGGCCTGGACGTGCGCCGTGCCTCCATCCGCTCCCCCCTTGTCGTCGAAGCCGCCTTACGTCAGCCGGTGGCGATGCGCATCACGTCCGCGTACATAAGGTAGCCGATGAGCGCGAAGAGCATGACGGCGCCCACGGCGCTGAACGCGAGCGAGACCTCGCGGCGCAGCGGCCGGCCCATGAACCGCTCGACGACCTCGAGGACGATCTTGCCCCCGTCCAGCGGCGGTATCGGAAGGACGTTCATCAGCCCGAGCGCGAGCGAGAGCATCGCCACGAGCGCCGCGTAGTCGAGCGGACCTGCCTGGACGGCGCGCGCGACCTCCTCGGAGATCCCGATGACGCTGCGCGCGCCCGCGAGCGATTCGCGGAAGGTCGCGGGGTTGAAGAAGCCGAGGATGGCGACGGCCATCGTGCCGGTGAAGCCGACGCTCTCGCCGAGTGCGGCAAGGAACGTGAGGTCCACCTGCTCCAAGCCGGCGGTCAGCCCGAGAACGGGTCTGCCGTCGTGGGACGAGACCACGACGCTCGCCGTGCGCTCGGTCCCGTCGCGCACGAAGCCGATCTCGGCGGACGAGCCGGGATCCAGCCGGGCGACGGCGTCCAGCAGGCTCTCCCAGTCGGTGAGCGCTTCGCCCTCGACCGATACGATGCGATCCCCTGCCCGGATGCCCGCGTCCGCGGCGCCGAACGCGGGATCGACCCGCTCGATGGCGAGCGAGGGCAGGTAGTAGCCCCAGACGCTCAGGACGAGCGTGAAGGCGGCGATGGCCGCGACGATGTTGACGGCCACGCCGGCGGCGAGGATCGTGATGCGCTGCCAGGTCCGGCGACCGCGGTAGGTGACCGATCGCGCCCGCGCCAGCAGCGCGACGCCGGTCTCGCCCTCGGCGCGTCGCATGAGCGCGCCGTAGCGATAGGCATCCGCGTCGAGCACCTCGACCGCACCCCAGTCGACGAGCGTGGCGAGCAGCGTGGCGGCGCGCTCGAGGCTCACTCCGAGGCTGGCCGAGACGTCGGCGACGTAGGCGCGTCCGGCGTCCGTGACCTTGCGCAATGCGGGAGCCAACAGCTCGTCCTCGGCACCCGGTTCCATGCCGGCGATCCGCACGTAGCCGCCGAGCGGGACCATGGTCACGCCGAAGAAGGTGCCCGAGCGCTTGGAGCGCCAGCGCAAGGCCGGACCGGGCAGCCCGACCATGAACTCGTGCACCTTGACGCCGAACAGGCGCGCGGCGAGGAAGTGCCCACCCTCATGCAGGACGACCAGCAGCGAGAACGTGATGATGCTCCACAGCACCGCGTCGAGGAGCGGTATGCCGAACGACAGCGACATGGGTCCCTTCCTTGGTCCGGGTCCGGATGCGGCCCCGTGGCCGCCTCGGTGTTCCTACCCGCCGAGCAAAGGCTCTGCCAGTGGTGAGGCGGACGCCCTCATGCTGCCAGGATCCGCTCGGCGACCGCACGGGCCCAGGCGTCCACCGCCTCGACCTGCTCGACCGACGAGAGCGGCTCGGCCGTGTGCTGGGCGAGCACCGACTCCACGACGCGGTCGATGTCGGTGAGGCGGCAACGGTGCTCGAGGTAGGCGGCGACCGCGACCTCGTTGGCGGCGTTCATCGCGGCAGGCATGGTGCCTCCGACACGCCCCGCCTCGAGCGCGAGCGCGAGGCACCGGAAGACCTCGAGGTCCGGCTCCTCGAAGTCCAGCCGTCCGATCTCGGCGAAGTCGACCGGCGGGAGCGGCGCGGCCCAGCGCTCCGGGTACGAGAGCGCGTACTGTATAGGGATGCGCATATCGGTGGCGCCGAGGTGCGCTTTGAACGAGCCGTCGCGGAACTCCACCATCGAGTGCACGCACGACTGCGGGTGCACCAGGGTGCGGATGCGCTCGTACGGGAGGCCGAAGAGGTGGTGCGCCTCGATCGCCTCGAGCCCCTTGTTCATCAGCGTGGCCGAGTCGATCGTGATCTTCGGCCCCATGTTCCAGCGGGGATGGCGCAGAGCCTGCGAGACCGGTACCTCGTCGAGCTCGGCGCGCGACATGCCCCTGAACGGGCCGCCTGAGGCTGTCAGCCAGATGCGCTCGACGTCGTCGGTGCGCTCCCCCACCATGCACTGGAAGATCGCCGAGTGCTCGCTGTCGACAGGCACGAGGCGGTCCGGAGCCTGCACGAGGCGGGTGACCAGCTCTCCCCCGACGACGAGCGACTCCTTGTTGGCCAGCGCGAGGCGCTTGCCGCTCTCGAGCGCGCGGATCGTCGCCCGCAGACCGGCCGAGCCGACGAGTGCGTTCAGGACCACGTCGGCCTCGGGCAGCGCCGCCAGTTCCTCGACGGCGGCCGCGCCCGCGCCCACGGTGGCGCCTGCGACCATGCCCCTCGCTTCGTCGGCGGCGTCGGACGAGGCGGCCGCGAGCCGCTTGACGCCGAACGCGACCGCCTGCTCGCCGAGCGCGTATCCGTGCTTGCCCGCCGCGAGTGCGACGACCTCGATGCGGTCGGGGTGGCTCGCTGCTACGTCGAGCGCCTGACGCCCGATCGACCCGGTCGAGCCCAAGATGACGAGGCGGATGACGCTCATCGCGCACCTGCCCAGATGAGGATGTAGAAGGCCACCACCGAGACGAGGATGAGGCTGTCGAAGCGGTCGAGGAAGCCGCCGTGTCCGGGCAGGAGACGGCCGGAGTCCTTGACGCCAGCCTCGCGCTTGAGACGGGACTCGGCCAGGTCGCCCACGACCGCGGCGACCGAGACGGCCACGCCTGCGGCCGCGTGCCATGCGAGTGACAGCCCCGTGTCGGCCACGAAGTACAGCACCATCCAGACGGCCACCGTGAACGCGGTCCCCGCGGCGAAGCCCTCCCATGACTTGCGGGGCGAGATGGCCGGGACCATGCGGTGGCGTCCCATCGTCGAGCCGATGAGGTAGGCGAACACGTCGTTGGCCCACACGCTGAGAATGGTGGCCATGACCAGCAGCGTCCCCTCGTCGAGGCGGCGCATGAGGACGAGATGCGAGAGCATGAAGCCCACGTAGACGGCCCCGAAGACGGTGGCCGCCGTGTCCGACGTGCGGGCCTGCCGGAACGCCAGGTGCCACAGCAGCGAGGCGACGACGAGGGCGGTGACCACCGAGGTGAGCCCCGGCATCCCCCACAACGCCGCGGCGAGCGGCATCGCGGCGGTGGCGATGACGCCGAAGACCTCGTTCGGAGCGCGGTGCTCACGGCGCGCGATCGCGTAGAACTCGGCGACCGCGAACGCGGCGATGACGGAGATGACGATGCCGAGCCCGAGTTCCCGGCCCCAGACGACCGCCACCACGACGACCGTGCCCAGCACGAGCGCGGTGGCGACCCTGACGGCCATGTCGCGCAGACCCGCGGGGCGGGGCTCGCCGGACGCCGGAGGATTCCCGCTCACTGGCTCGTCCCGAACCGGCGGGTGCGCGCCTGGAAGTCCACGACCGCCTTCAGCAGGTCGTTTCGGCGGAAGTCGGGCCACAGCACGGAGGTGACCCACAGCTCCGCGTAGGCGATCTGCCACAGGAGGAAGTTGCTGATGCGCATCTCGCCGCTGGTCCTCACGACGAGGTCGGGATCGGGCAGGCCCGCGGTGTACAGGCGCGACGAGATGAGGTCCTCGTCCACGGCACCGGGGTCGAGGACGCCCGCGGCCACATCCGCGGCGATCCCGCGCACCGCGTCGGCGACCTCGCCGCGCCCGCCGTAGTTGAGCGCGACGCACAGCGTCATCGTGCGGTTGCCGGCGGTGCGCTCCTCGGCACGGGCGAACGAGGTGCGGGTCGCGTCCGGCAGCTCGCTCATCCGGCCGAGTACCTTCACGCGCACGTCGAGCCGCTCGAGCTGGACCAGCTCACGTTCCAGCACCTCGACGAAGAGCGCCATGAGGCCTTGGACCTCGTCTTTCGAGCGGCGCCAGTTCTCCGAGGAGAACGAGTAGATCGTCAGGCACGAGATGCCGAGCTCGATCGCCGCGGCGATGGCCTCTCGCACGGCCTTGGCGCCGGCGCGGTGCCCGGCGATGCGGGGAAGGCCGCGCTTGGCCGCCCAACGCCCGTTGCCGTCCATGATGACGGCCACGTGGCGGGGCGTGCGCGCGGGATCGAAGTGCTCGAGGAACTCGGCTCCGCGCTTCCCCGAGAAGAAGGCGGACCTGGATCGGTCGTCGGCCACGAGAAAGCCTACACCTCCATGATCTCGGCTTCCTTGCGCTTGAGCATCTCGTCGATCTCGGCGATGTGCCTGTCGGTGGCCTTCTGGATCTCGGCCTCACCGCGGTGCATCTCGTCCTGGCTGATGCCGGCGTCGCGCTCGCTGCGCTTCAGCTTCTCGTTGGCGTCGCGGCGGATGTTGCGGCACGCCACGCGCGCCTCCTCGGCGTAGTGCTTGCACACCTTGACGAGCTCGCGGCGGCGCTCCTCGTTCAGCGGCGGGAAGGGCACGCGGATGACCTGGCCGTCGTTGCTCGGATTGAGTCCGAGGTCGGAGCCCAGGATGGCCTTCTCGATCGCGCCGAGGACGGACTTGTCCCACGGCTCGATGAGCACGCTCTGCGACTCGGGGACCTTGATGGATGCGACCTGGTTCAGCGGCATGGGTGACCCGTAAGCCTCGACCATGACCTTGTCGAACAGCGCGGCCGAGGCGCGGCCGGTCCGCACGGAGCCGAACTCGTGCTGGAGCGCGGACAGCGTCTTGTCCATGTGGTCGGACGCATCCTTGATGATCTCGGTGACCATCTACTCCCCCTTCCTGACGGTCGTGCCCACGGGCTCGCCCATGAGTGCGCGCTCGACGTTGCCCGGCGTCTCCATGTTGAACACGACGATGGGCAGGTCGTTGTCCATGGCCAGCGAGATCGCGGTGTTGTCCATCACGCGCAGGCCTCGGCTCAGCACCTCCATGTACCCCAGCTCGTCGAACTTGCGCGCCGCGGGGTTCTTCACAGGATCGTCGTCGTAGACGCCGTCGACCTTGGTCGCCTTCATGATGACCTCGGCGCCGATCTCGAGCGCGCGTAGCGCGGCGGTGGTGTCGGTGGTGAAGTACGGGTTGCCGGTGCCGGCCGCGAAGATGACCACGCGTCCCTTCTCGAGGTGCCGGATGGCGCGGCGGCGGATGTAGGGCTCGCGACCGCCTGCATCTCGATGGCCGACATGACGCGGGTGAACACGCCGAAGCGTTCGAGCGCCTCCTGCAGGGCCAGGGCGTTCATGACGGTGGCGAGCATGCCGATGTAGTCGGCCTGCGCGCGGTCCATGCCCGAAGAGGCTGCGGCGAGCCCTCGGAAGATGTTGCCGCCGCCCACGACTATCGAGACCTCGACGCCGGCCTGGCTGACGGAGCGGATCTGCGGCGCGAGCGACTCGAGGACCTCGGGATCGATCCCGTAGCCGGCACCACCCATCAGGGCCTCGCCGGAGAGCTTCATAAGAACGCGCTTGTACTTGTGCCCGGCCACCGGCGGCTCCCCTCGGGACATCTCCCATGCCTGCTCATACTCCACGGGCCGGACCCCGTGAGGGAACCGGCCCGCGGTCATCTCCTCGATTACGAGGAGTCTATCACTCGCGCTAGCAGGCGGGAGCGTCCTCGCCCGTACCCGTCTCGCCGAGGGCCCAGCGCGCGAAACGCACCACACCCACCTCGGCGCCGGCCTCGCTGGAGACCTTCTTGGCGAGCTGCGTGACGCTCATGTCGGGGTCCTTGACGAAGGCCTGCTCCATGAGACAGACCTCCTTGTAGAACTTCTCGAGCCGTCCCTCGGCGATCTTGGCCTGGATGGCCTCCGGCTTGCCGGACTCGGCGGCCTGCGCCTTGTAGATCCCGGTCTCGTGGGCGACCGTCTCGGCGGCGACCTCGTCGCGCGTCACGGCCACAGGTGCCGTGGCGGCGATCTGCATCGCGACGTTCTTGCCGAAGGCGCGGAAGGCGTCGGAGGCGGCCGCATCGGCGGAGCCCGCCGAGCACTCCACGAGCACGCCGATGTTGCCGACGCCGTGGATGTAGGCGGTGATGGTGCCGGACTCCGAGCCCACCTCGAAGCGGACGAAACGCGGCAGCGTCATGTTCTCGCCGATCTTGGCGACCTTCTCGCCGAAGAACTGCTCGACCGCCAGCGACGGGTCGTCGTGATACGGCTGGGCCATGAGCGTGGCGACATCGTCCGGGTGCTCGATGGCGATATGCTCGGCCAACGCGGCGACGAAGGACTTGAAGTCCTCGTTGCGTGCAACGAAATCCGTCTCGCAGTTCACTTCGATGAGCGAGCCGATGTGGGCCGAGTCGGTGACGAACGCGCCGATCAGGCCCTCGTTGGTGGCGCGTCCGGCCTTCTTCGCAAGGTCGGCGAGACCCTTGGTGCGCAGGATGTCGACGGCCCTGGCCATGTCGCCGTCGGCCTCGCCGAGGGCCTTCTTGCAGTCCATCATGCCTGCGCCCGTGGCCGTGCGCAGTTCCTTGACGCTCGAGGCGGTGATCTCCATGGGTACCTCCGGTGGTCAACAGCGCGGGTCGCTCGAAGCGGACCCGGCGCCGGGTCTCTTCTTGCTACTCGGTCGCTTCCGCGACCGGCTCGGTCTCGGTCTCGGCCGGCGCTTCGGCAGCAGGCTCGGCAGCGGGCGCTTCTGCCTCGGCGTCAGCCTCGGCAGCGGCGTCGGCGTCGGGCTCGGCCGGCGCTTCTGCCTCAACGGCTGGCGCTTCGGCCTCGGCAGCGGGCGCCTCCACCTCGGCGGCGGGCGCCTCAGCGGCCTCGGCGCTCTCGACGACCGTGGGGACTGCGCGAGGCGTCTCCTCGATCACCGGCGGGATGCCGGCGGCCGCACGGCCCTCGGCGGCCGCGTCCGCCATCACCTTGCACAGCAGGTTGATCGCGCGGATCGCGTCATCGTTGCCGGGGATGACGTAGTCGACGTCGTCCGGGTCGGCGTTGGTGTCCACGATGCCGATGATCGGGATCTTCAGGCGTCGTGCCTCCGCGACGGCGATGATCTCGCGCTTGGTGTCGATCACGAAGAGAGCACTCGGCAGGTCCGTCATGTCACGGACGCCGGCGAGGTTCTTCTCGAGCTTGGCGAACTGGGCACGCAGCTTCAGCGCTTCCTTCTTCGGAAGCGCTGCCATGCGCCCGTCGGCCTCCATCGACTCCAGCTCGATCATGCGCTGCACGCGGCCGCGCATCGTCACGAAGTTGGTGAGCATGCCGCCGAGCCAACGCTGGTTGACGTAGGGCTGAGCCGAGCGGGCCGCCTCGTCGGCGACACCTTCTTGCGCCTGCTTCTTGGTCCCGACGAAGAGCACGGTTCCTCCGCGGGCGGTGCTCTCGCGGATGAAGCGGTAGGCGGCGTCGATCTCGCGGAGCGTGCGTTGCAGGTCGAGGATGTAGATGCCGTTGCGCTCGGTGAAGATGTACGGCCTCATCTTCGGGTTCCAGCGACGGGTCTGGTGCCCGAAGTGGACCCCGGCCTCGAGGAGCGCCTTCATGCTGACTGCCGACATACGTGTGCCTCCCGGTTGTTCCTCCGCCCGCGTCATCCCCCTGTAAGTGGCGTGACCGCTGTCTCGCGGCACCGGCGCCGGGGTCGGCGGGCGTGCGTGGTTGAAGAGCCGGGGTAGTCTAGCACGCGCACACGTGGAGACAAAGCGCGCTCGAAACGCGCACTCGATACGCTCTCCGAGGCGGGAGACGACCCTAGTACTGGCGGGCGCAGGCCGGGCACGCGAGGCGAGCTTCGTACCAGCCGGGTCGGGCCGCGTCCGGGACGAGCTCGAGCACGAGTTCGACCTCACACGTCGGGCACCAGAAGCGGCGCGCGAGCTTCGCGTGCTCGATGAACTGTTCGGCGTCCGCCTCGCGGTCGCGCACGGCCAGCCGGAACGACGCGCGTGGGATCTCGGGTCCCTCGTCCTGCTGGGCGGCCAGCGTCGCGCCGGTCGGGCCGGTGCCGTGCAGGACGCTCGCGATCTTCTCGGAGACGTCCGCTGGACGCGCCTCGTTCTTCACGAGGTAGTCGACAGCACCCATCTCCATGCCCCTCTGGACGTCGGACTCCTGGCCGAGGTTCGAGAGCACGAGCACGGGGATGTCGCAGGTGCGAGGATCCTTCTTCACCGTGTCGAGCACCTCGAGACCGCTCATCCGCGGCATGACCAGGTCGAGCAGGATGAGGTCGACGTCGCTGACCCTAAGGATGGCCAGAGCCTCCAGCCCGTCGCCCGCGGCCAGGACGTTGAACCCGTCCTGAGCCAGCTTGTCGGCGTACATGCGTCGCAGGAGCTCGGTGTCCTCGACGACGAGCACTGTCTCCCCGGCCACGACCTCTCCCTGCGTGCGCGGACGTATCCCTACGCCGACGGAACGAACCCTTGGGCCGCGTGAAGTCGTGCGCGCAATCGCAGGACGGACTTCGTGTGGAGTTGGCTCACGCGCGATTCGGTGACCCCGAGGACCTCCCCGATCTCCTTCAGGGTGAGGCCCTCGTAGTAGTACAGCATGATGACCATCTTCTCGCGTTCGGGCAAACGCTCGATCGCCGTGGCGAGGATGTCCTTGATCTCCTCGCTCTCGAACACGGTCACCGGGTCCTCGGCGGTCTCGTCTTTGAGCGAACCGGCCGCGCTCTGCTTCTCGTCACGGTCGCTGCCCGCTGTCCAAAGCTCCTCGAAGGAGACGACGGAGGTGTAGGCCAGCTTGGCGAGGATGGCGTGGAACTCGGGAACGGTGATCTGCATCTCGGCGGCGATCTCGTCGTCCTCCGGGACCCGCTTGAGCGCGTTCTCGAGCTTGATGTAGGCGCCCTCGATCTCGCGGGCCCTTGCGCGGACCGACCTGGGGACCCAGTCCATGGAGCGCAGCTCGTCGATGATGGCGCCCTTGATCCGCGCGATGGCGTAGGTCTCGAACTTGATGCCGCGGTCGAGGTCGAACTTCTCGATGGCGTCGATGAGCCCGAAGATCCCGTAGCTGATCAGGTCGGCGGTCTCGACCGTCTGCGGCAGGCCGGAGGACAGACGCCCGGCGACGTACTTGACCAGCGGAGAGTAGTTGAGGATGAGACGCTCGCGCGCGTCCGCGTCGGCGTCCCGTTTGTAGTGTGCCCACAGTCGGGTCACGTCAGCACCGGCCGATGGCCTCATCAGTTCGCCCCTTGTTCGTGCGGTCGGCTCAGGCCCGAGGATGGGCGTCTTTGTGTACGTCACGAAGGCGCCGCACGCTCACGTGAGTATAAATCTGGGTCGTGGACAGGGCAACGTGGCCGAGCAGCTCCTGAACGGTGCGCAGATCCGCGCCTCCCTCGAGCAGATGCGTGGCGAATGTGTGCCGCAGCGTGTGGGGTGATATGGAGGCGCTCCCACCGAGCCGGTCGAGGTGGGAGCGCATCATGCGCCTGACGCCGTCGGACGAGAACGGCGCCCCGCGGCGAGAGAGGAAGACGGCGTCGGCGGAGGTCGGGCCGGCGAGCGCGGGCCGGCCGCTCTCGAGATAGGCGCGGAGCCGGGCAGCGGCGGTCGGATGCAGTGGGACGAGGCGCTCCTTGGAGCCCTTGCCCATCACCGTGAGCTGCCCTTGGGAGATGTCCAGGTCTCCGAGGGTCAGGCCGGCGAGCTCGCTCACGCGGACACCGGTCGCGTAGAGGAGCTCGAGCACCGCGCCGTCGCGCAGTCCGAGTGCCGTCGAGGGGTCCGGGGCCTCGAGAAGACGGGTCAGGAGATCGTCGGGGACCGTCTTGGGCAGGCGCGCGGGTAGTTTGGGCGAGACCAGGACAGAGGCGGGGTCGGACGCAACGAGTCCCTCCCTCGCGGCGAAGGCGAACATGGAGCGGACCGCCGAGAGCCTTCGGGCGATCGTGCGACGGGAGTAGCGGGCGCGGTCCAGCTCCGCGAGGTAGGCCCTCAGTTGCCGGTGCGTCGGGGCGATCGGGTCGATCCCCGCACGCTCGGCCCACGCCAGGTAGGCGGCCAGGTCGCCCGAGTACGCACGCACCGTGTGAGGAGACGACCCCCGCTCGACCCGGAGGTGCGTGATGAAGCGGTCCACGATCTCGTGTGCGTCAGGCACGCCGCCCCTCCTCGGGTAGGAGGTCGGGACGGGCGGAGAGCCAAGTCCCGAACACGGCGTGCGCCCTGGCCGCGTACGCCGCTCTCCGATCGCGTTTCCCGAGCCGCTCCGCGAGCGGCGGGACGAGCCCCCAGTTGACGTGCATCGGCTGGTAGGTCGCGGTCGCCGGGTCCGTGGCGTAGGCGACCAGCGCGCCCAGCGCGGTCTCGGGAGGCAGGACGACCGGGTCGAGCTCTCGGAGGCGCGCGAACAGGTTGAGTGCGGCGAGCATGCCGGTCCCGGCCGCTTCCAGGTAGCCCTCGGTGCCGGAGAGCTGACCGGCGATCCAGACATCCGGGTGCGCGCACAGCGAGAGGTCCGGCGACAGAAGCCTCGGGGCGTCGACGAAGGTGTTGCGGTGCATGACCCCGTAGCGCACGAACTCCGCCTCGGCCAGTCCGGGGATGAGACGGAACACCCGGCGCTGCTCGGCGAAGGTGAGGTTCGTCTGGAACCCCACGAGATTGAAGGCCGTCCTAGCGCGGTTCTCCGCGCGCAGTTGGACCACCGCCCAAGGGCGGCGGCCGGTCCGCGGGTCCGTCAGGCCGATCGGGCGCATGGGCCCGAAGCGCGGTGCGTCGCGACCGGACCGGGCGAGCTGTTCGATCGGCTGGCACGCGCTGAACAGCTCGCGCGACTCGAAGTCCTTGGCCACGACGCGCTCCGCCGATAGCAGGGCGTCGACGAAGGGCTCGTACTCCTCGCGGTCGAACGGGCAGTTCAGGTAGTCGGCGCCCTCCCCCTTTCCGTGACGCGACTCGGCGAACACCACGGAGGTGTCGACCGTAGCGGCGTCCACCACCGGTGCGGCCGCGTCGTAGAAGGCCAGCCGCTCGGCGCCGACGAGCGCGCTGAGGGCGGGCTCGAGTCCCGGGCTGGTGAGAGGACCGGTGGCGAGGATGAGCGGCCCGTCGGGGAGCGTGGTCGCCTCCTCGCGCAGCACCGTGACCGCGGGATGGGACTCGAGCGCGGCGGTGACGGCTGCGGAGAACGCCTCCCGGTCGACGGCGAGTGCGGCGCCCGCGGGCACGGCCGTCTCGCGAGCACATCGCATCACGAGGCTGTCGAACGCCTCGAGCTCGCGCTTGAGGCAGCCCGGGGGCGTGGCCGGATCGTCGCTCTTCAGGGAGTTGGAGCAGACGAGTTCGGCGAACCGGTCGCCGGAGTGGGCAGGTCCCAGGGTCGCGGGGCGCATCTCGACGAGCCGCACGCGCAACCCGCGCAGGGCGAGCTGCCACGCGGCCTCGGACCCGGCGAGGCCGGCACCTATCACGGTCGCATCGTGCGTCTTCGTCATGGCACCCGGGGGTTCTCCTCGCCGACGGACTGATTGTACCGTCGCTGGGTCTCCCGGACGGGGACGCCGTAGCGTGCGTCAGGGTATCGCACCACCTCCCCCGCTTGTTCGAGCGCCGCGATCCGGCGCGTGGCGGTGACGATGTCGAGGTCGAACGTGCGAGCCAGGTCGTCGACGCGCATCGGGTCGGCCCGCAGCGCCCGCAGGAGCGGGTCGCGCCCGGACGGGATCCGCCCGGGAGCGCCCGGGGGCTCGACGGCGATCCCGAGCGCGCGCAGCTCGTCGGCGAGCTCGGAGATGTCGGTGATGGACGTTGCGCCCTGCCGGATGAGGCGGTTGGGGCCGAGGCTCTCGGGAGCGTGGATGGACCCGGGGACCGCGAGCACCTCCCGTCCGGCGTCGGCGGCCAGGTCCGCGGTCGTGAAGGTCCCGCTCGGCAACCGTGCCTCGACGATCAGGACGGCGGCGGACAGACCGGCGATGATCCGGTTCCTCGGGACGAAGGCGCGGCGGTGCGGAGGGGAGCCCCACGGCATCTCGGACACCACGGCGCCACACCTGCGAAGGGAGGCCAGCACCTTCGATGCGCACGCCGGGTAGTCGACGTCGGCGCCGCAGCCGAGGACGGCCACGGACGAGCCGTCGGCGTCCAGGGCGGCCGTGTGCGCCTCGAGGTCGCAGCCGATGGCGGCGCCGGAGACGATGACGACGCCCGCAGCGGCCGCCCAGCCGGCGAAACGCCGCGCGCACGCCAGGCCGTACGGGGTGGCCTTGCGCGCGCCGACCACCCCGAGACCTGGGACGAGCAGTCCAGGGTCGCCGACACCGTAGAGCACGGCGGGCGGCCTGGGCGTGCGCTCGAGGCACTCCGGGTACCCGGAGTCCCCTCGCAGCAGCTGCCATGCTCCCGGTGGGATCACAGCGACTCCAGAAGACGGAACGCGGTCGCCTCGGCGACATGTTCCGTGCGGACGCGGGCGTGCTGCTCGAGGTCGGCGACCGTTCGGGCGACCCGCAGCAGGCGTGTGACGGCCCGGCCGGAGAGGCGGAGCGCTCTCGCGGTGCCCTCGACCTGTCTGCGGCCCTTCTCGTCGAGCGCGCATGCCCGCAACAGCTCGGTGCCTGAGAGCGCGGCGCTCGGGGGACGACCGTGTTCGGCCGCGAAGGCATGCGCGCCGCCGACACGCGCGACGACGCGCGCCGTGGTCTCGCCGGGCGCGGAGCGTCCCACCAGCCCTGCGGGGTCGACGCGATCGATGCGGGTCCACAGGTCGATCCTGTCCAGCAGCGGTCCGCCGACGCGGGCCTGGTAGTTGGCGATCTTCTGCGGGGTGCACGAGCAGCTCTTGCCGGTGTCTCCGGCGAACCCGCACGGGCAGGGGTTCATCGCTGCGAGCAGGGCGAAGCGGGCGGGGTAGCGGACCCGTCCCTCGGCGCGCACGAGCGTCAGCGCGCCGTCCTCGAGAGGTTGGCGGAGCGCCTGGAGCGCGGCCGGACCGAACTCCGGCAGCTCATCGAGGAAGAGGACGCCGTTGTGCGAGAGGCTGACCTCTCCGGGGCGCGGAGGGGAACCGCCACCCGTCAGTCCCGCCACCGAGCAGGTGTGGTGCGGTGCCCTGAACGGGCGGACGCCGCCGAGCGCCGGCCTCTCGTCGAGGCCCGCCACGGAGTAGACGAGCGCGGTCTCGAGGCGCTCGGTCTGGTCGAGGGGCCGCAGGAGCGCCGGGAGGCAGCGTGCGAGCATCGTCTTCCCCGAACCCGGCGGGCCGCTGAACAGGACGTTGTGTCCACCGGCCGCCGCGATCTCCAGCGCGCGTTTGGCGCTCGCATGACCGTGGACGTCGGCGAGGTCGGGTCCCGGGAGTGAGGAGGAGCCGGCCAGGTCGCTCTGAGTCATCGTCATGGCCCTGACGCCGTTCCTTAAGGAGGACAGGTCGGCGAGGGGGACCAGCGTGATGCCGCTGACGCCGATGAGATGGTTCTCGGCGGCCGCCGCGGTCATCAGACGCAGTCCGGAGGCCTGCGCGGCGAGAGCGTGCGCGAGCATCCCGGGAATGGGTCGGACCGTGCCGTCGAGCGCGAGCTCCCCCACCGCCAGGCAGCCCTCGGCCGCCGAGCGGGGAACCTGGCCGGTCGCACAGAGCAGGCCGAGCGCGATCGCCAGGTCGAACCCGGTGCCGTGCTTGCGCAACGGCGCGGGCGCGAGGTTGACGACCACCCGCGCCATCGGGAACTCGAAGCCCGAATGCCGCAGCGCGGAGCGGACGCGGTCGCGCGCCTCGAGGACCGCGGCGTCCCCCAGTCCGACGATGGTGAAGCAGGGCAGCCCCGAGGTCACGTCGGCCTGGACCTCGACCAGAGCGGCCTCCACTCCGACGATGGTCGCCGAGAGGACCGACGCCTGCATCAGCGCTCGTCGACGACGAACGCCGAGCGGTGGTGCCGCAGCAGAGCGCGGTCCGGCGCGATGACCAGGAGCGTGACCACATCGAACCTCACGGCGGCCGGCTCCTTCGCGAGTGTGGCGATGTATGCTCGGGCGAGCTTGGCGAGCCGCTTCTGCTTCGCGGGTCCGACGGCCTCCTCCGGAAGGCCCTTCCCGACCGTGCGCCGCGTCTTGACCTCGCACAGCACGAGGGTCTGCCCGTCGCGCGCGACGACGTCGATCTCACCGGTCGGGCAGCGCCAGTTGCGGGCTTCCAGCTTCATGCCGGCGTTCTCGAGGTACGCGGCCGCGGCGTCCTCTCCGCGCGCACCGATGTTCCTGCGGGTATCGTCGGGTGTCATGCGCATCCCCTCCTTGGTCGGTCGGAGGATGCGCCCCGGTATCCATGCGGCGGCTTAGGCAGGTCGTAGCCGAGGCTTACCCGTCGAACAGACGCCCGGTCCCGCCGCAGGGAGCGAAGCTGCGGCGGTGGATGGGAGACAGGCCGGCCTCGGCGATCGCGCTCAAGTGGTCGGCGCTCCCGTAGCCCTTGTGGCGCTCGAAACCCCAGTGCGGGTGTTCCCGCGAGAGCGAGCACATGAGCGCGTCGCGCTCGACCTTGGCGAGCACGGACGCGGCCGCGACGCAGGCGACCTTGGCGTCCCCGCCCACCACCGCCGTCTCGGCCGGGTGCAGCCGTAGCGGGAGACCGTCGACGATGACGTGGTCCACGGCGAGCCCGAGGCCCTCTAGCGCGCGCCGCATGGCGTTGCGCGTGGCGGCCCCGATGCCGAGCGAATCGATCTCATCCGGCCACGCGTGGGCGACGCACGACGCGACGCACGCGACGAGCAGGCGCTCGCGGACACGCAGGCGCGCCTCGGGCGTGAGGCGTTTCGAGTCATCGAGACCATCCAGGCAGACGCCGGAGCGCAGCACGACCGCCGCGGCGGTGACAGGGCCGGCGAGCGCTCCCCTGCCCACCTCGTCGATCCCAGCGATGGCGGTGAAGCCGGCCGCGCGCAGAGACGTCTCCATGGCGAGGAGTCCCTCGATGCGCAAGACCTCGGCGTCGGCACGCTCGAGGCGCCGCTCGGCGGCGGCTACGCAGGCCACGACGCCCGAACGGGTGTCGGTGCGGAAGCGTTCGACGAGGGCGCGTGTCCGCTCGGCGAGGGCCCCTTCGAACAAGGTCCGCACCTCGCGGACGGAAGGGTCACCGTCGCTCATCGCAGGACGGAGAGCCGGGACGGCGGCCAGTAGATCGCGAAGGCGCGTCCGAGCACCGAGGTGACAGGCTGCGCTCCGAACCAGCGGCTGTCGCGGCTGTTGGCGCGGTTGTCGCCCATGAGGAAGACCTGGCCCTCGGGAACCTCGTAGGGCATGCGCACGTCGCCGTCATCGGTCTTCTGGCCCTGTGCGTAGGGCTCCGAGACCGCTTCGCCGTCGACGAGCAGCGCACCCGAATCGATGTCCACCGTCTGCCCCTCGACCGCGACCACGCGCTTGATGTAGTCGCGCGTCCCGCCGCCGGGCTCGAGGAAGACCACGATGTCCCCCGGACTCGGCTCCCTGAAGCGGTAGAGGAACTTGCTGACCAGGACGCGGTCGGAGATCTCGAGGGTCGGCACCATGGAACCGGAGGGGATCACGAACGGCTGGACGACGTACGTCTTGATGCCGGCGGCGAGGAGCCAAGCGGCCGCGACAAGCACCACGAGCTCGCCGAGCCAGCGCCAGAACGACAACCGCGGTTCGTGGGTCGCGACGTTAGCGGGGACGTCGGCGGCCTCCGGAGCGTCCGGGAACGCGGGATCCTGCACGGAGTCCT
>PNNM01000013.1 GCA_013824215.1 Coriobacteriaceae bacterium | reverse complement strand
AAGGAGAGTGCTTCGTGCCAGCCGCCCGCGAACGGCTTGACCTGCGCCATGACGCCGAGCCATGAGAGCAGCGCCACGGAACGGCCGACGAGCGCGGGGTTGAACAGGTTCCAGCCGAGCCCGCCGAAGAGCATCTTCGCCAGCGCGATGGCCACGATGCCGCCTGCGGCCGCGATCCACCATGGCGTATGCGGCGGTAGTGTCATCGCCAGCAGCATCCCGGTGAGCAGCGCGCTCATGTCGCCGATCGTCTGCTTGCGCTTGAGGGCCGCGTTCCAGACCCACTCGGTGCCCACGCAGCTGATGATGGAGGCCGCGAACAGCACCACGGCGACCATCTTCATGTTCCAGATCGCCCAGAGCGCCGAGGGTGTCAGTGCCGCGATCACCCAGAGCATGATGTGGGTCGCGCTCTCGGGCGCGCCGATGTGCGGCGGCGCGGCGACGTGCAGGCGCAAGCTCCGCTCGTCGCTCACAGCTTGGCCCCCCTCGCCATGAGCGCGGCCTTGCTGCCGCGGATGAGCTGGACGAGCGGGCGGCGCGTGGGGCATGCGTACGCGCAGCACCCGCATTCGATGCAGTCGAGCGCGTGCAGGCGCTCGCACCCGTCCCACAGGCGCACGTTCGCCTGGGTACCGAGCTCGTACGGAAGGAGGTACATCGGGCACGCGTCGCGGCAGCGGCCGCAGCGGATGCACGGCTGGTCGCCGTCGACCGCCGGCGCGCTCTCCGACATCCGCAGCACGACGACGCCGGAAGTGCCCTTGACCACGGGCACGTCCAGCGATCCGAGCGCCGCGCCGGTCATAGGGCCGCCCGCGATCACGCGCACCTGCTCCTCGGTCACGCCCCCGGCCGTCTCGAGCAGCGCCGAGATCGGCGTGCCCACGAGCGTCAGATAGTTGCCGGGCCTGGCCACCGCACCGGAGACCGTGACCACACGCTCCATGAGCGGCTTCTTGAGCTGATACGCCTCCCACAGCGCGGCGGCGGTGCCCACGTTGTGGACGAGCGCGCCGGTCGCCGCGGGCAGTTTGCCGTGCGGCACCTCCTTGCCGAGCGCCGCCAGGATGAGCTGCTTCTCGGCCCCTTGCGGGTAACGGGTGGCCAGCGCGAGCACCTCGACGTCACCGCCGGCATGCTCGCGCAGGGCGGCGATCGCGTCGGGCTTGTTGTCCTCCACACCGATCACGACGCGCTTGGCGCCGACGATCTCGGCGATCTTGCGGCCCCCGCCGACCACGGCCTCGGCCTTCTCGAGCATCACGCGGTGGTCGCAGGTGAGGAACGGCTCGCACTCGCAGCCGTTCAGGATGACGCATGAGATGGGCATGTCCGCGGGCGGACGCAGCTTCACCCGGGTGGGGAACGCCGCGCCGCCCATGCCGACGAGGCCGGCCGCGCACGCGAGCTCCATCGTCTCGGTCTCGGTGACCGGCAGCCAGCTCTCGAAGTCCTGCTCAGCGTCCGGCTCGATCTCGACCGCGGCGGACCGCGTGCCTCCCGCGAGCAGGACATCGACGATCGCGGTCACCGTGCCGTTCACCGGGCTGTGCACGGGGGCGCTCACCATGGCGCGGATGTCGCCGACGATCCGGCCCCGCTCCACCCGGTCGCCGACGGCGACGCTGGGCTCGCACGGAGCGCCGAGGTGCTGCGACATAGGGATGACGATCCGGTCCGGGACGCCCGCACGGGTGACCGGGAGGCCCGCCGTGGCGGACTTCCGATCATCCGGATGCACCCCACCCCTGAACCCCGCCTTGACCACCGCGCTCCTCGTCAACGGGTTTGACGACTAGGATTCGGCGCGGACGCGCCGACTTCCTGCAAAGTGATGACTATCTCGGCTAGTGCACGGAGCAGGACACGCAGGGGTCGTACGCGCGCACCAGACGGAGAATCCCCCGGCCGGCGTATCGTTCCTCTACGCCCCGAAGAAGATCGCTATCTCGCGTTCCGCGCTCGCGGGCGAGTCCGAGCCGTGCACGATGTTGGCGTCCAGCGACAGACCGAAGTCGCCGCGGATGGTCCCGGGAGCCGCGTCCCGGGGATCGGTGGCGCCCATCAGCTTGCGCACGATGCCCACCGCCTCCTCGCCCGCGACCACCATCTTGACCACGGGACCCGAGGTCACGTAGCCGACGAGGTCCTCGTAGAACGGCTTGCCCTCGTGCTCGGCGTAGTTCGCGGCCGCCTGCTCGCGCGTCAATGACGTCAGCTCCATCCGCTCGACGGCGAGCCCGACGTCCTCGATCCGGCCCACTATCCGGCCGACGAGCCCGCGCGCGACGCCGTCCGGCTTGATCATCACGTAGGTCCTCTGCTCCACGTTCGTCCTCTCGGCTCGTTCCCGCGATCCCTGAAGGCCCCCTACGGCGTCCCGCCGGTCGAAGCCCAGTCGTTCTCTATCCCGGTGACCTTCCAGCCCACACCCTCGCGCGCCAGCGTCACCTTGTAGTGCATCGGCGCGCCCTTGGCCGGCGTGACGGTGAGGTCCACCTTCGAGGTCATCGGAGTGCGCTCCACCCCGTCCATCTCGTAGCCAGCGAAACTCGGCGTGATCTTGGACATCTCCTTGTCGATGTCCGCTTGCGGGACGGCCACCCAGTAGGGTTCCACACCCTCTCCCGCGGCGTAGCCGTCCATCATCCCGGTCACCGCTTGGCGCTGCGTCGGCCAGCCGATGCCGAAGTAGTAGAGCGCCCCGATCACCACAGCCAGCGCGACGATGGCGCCCGCCACCGTCCCGACGATCACCCACGGGTTGCGTTCGCTGCGGCGCTGCTGCTTCTCGACCCGCCTCGACGCGCGGTCGCGCTCCTTCATCTCGGCCTCGCTCAAGGTGAAGAACTCGGTCTCCGCATCGCCGAACGGCACACCAGCGGCATCTTGCGCGGGCTTCTCCTCCGAGCTTGCCGTCTCCGCCCCCTGCATCATGCCGACAGCGGGCATGTCACCGGTCGACCAGCCCTCGATCGTCTCCCGGTCCGGCGAATCGGCCATCACGGTGTCGCGACACTGCTCGAACGACGCGGCCGCCTCCGGGGGCAGCGCGTGCCCATGCAGGTGCACGGCCTTCTCGAACGCACGGCACGCCTCGTCCGGTTGCCCGACCGCCGCGTACGCCATCCCCAGGTTCGAGGTCGCCTTGCCCTTGCCGGCGTAGTCGTCCACGCCGAGCGCCGCGCGGTAGGCCTCCACCGCGTCGGCGGGGCGTCCGATCTTCATGAAACACTGGCCGAGGTTGTTCAGCGCCTTGCCCGGATCGGGGTTGTCCGACTCGAGCGCCGCTTTCCGGTAGGCCTTGGCCGCGTCCTCGAAGCGCTCCATCTGCCAAAGCGCCGCGGCCATGCCCTGCAGCGCCTTGTACGGCGTCGTGTAGTCGGGCTCCTCGAGCGCGCGCTTGTAGGTCTCCACCGCCTCGTGGTAGGAGGCCGTCGCCGTCTGCGCCCGGCCGAGATTGGCCAGCACCGCGCCCCGGCGCTCGTAGGTCTCGTCCTTCATCGCGTGGCCGTAGACCGTGACGGCGTCGTGCTCCCGCCTCAGCTTCATCAGCGCATTCCCTGCCTGATGGTAGGCGGGACCACTACCCTCGGCGCGCCGCCCGGCCGCGGCGAGGAAGGTCTTGGCAGCCGCCCGGTAGTCCCCGGCGGCGTACGACTTCTCTGCCTCGCGGAAGAGGGCTTCGTCCACGATGTGCTAGTTCTTCTCCTCGATCTTGACCGAGGTCATCACGTCGCCCACCGCGATCTTCTCGACGACGTCCATGCCTTCGATGACCTTGCCGAAGACCGTGTACTGACCGTCGAGGCCCGGCTGCGGCGCGAGGCAGATGTAGAACTGCGAGCCCGCGGAGTCCGGGTCTGCCGAGCGGGCCATCGCCAGCGTGCCCTTCTCGTGCTTGCGGGAGTTGAATTCGGCGGCGAGGCGATAGCCGGGACCACCGGTGCCCGCGGAACCCTCACCGGTCTTCGAGTACGGGTCGCCGCCCTGGACGACGAAGCCGGGCTCCACGCGGTGGAACGTGGTGCCGTCGTAGATGCCCTTCTTCGCCAGCTCGATGAAGTTGGCCACGTGGTTCGGTGCGTCGGTCGCGTAGAACTCGAGCTTGATGACGCCCCTGGCGGTGGTGATGACCGCTATCTCTTTCCCGGTGGTCTTGTAGGTCGGCGTGTACAACGGTTCCTCCTGGGGAGTGGCGGGTGCCGGCTCGGCAGCCGGCTGGGTCGGGGCGGGCCGGCTGGCGGTCTGCGACCCGCAGCCGGACAGCGCGACGAGCGCCGAGACTAGCGCTGTGACCAGCAGGATCGACAGGGTGCGTGAGCTGTTCGACATCGGGAGCCTCGACCTCTCGCGGGTGTCGCCCGCGGCTGCGGGCCGCGGCCATTCTATCAGTCCCTACCCGCCTCGATAAGCGGTATGCTGTTCCGCGAATCTCATCCCGGGCGCGGCGGCGGGGGGCAGACCCGGCGGCGCCCGGAGTGGCGTCTTTCGAGGAGGTATGTCTCTTGGGAGCACCAAGCACCGAGAAGGTCCGCAACGTCGTCCTGGTCGGCCACGGCGGTGCGGGAAAGACCTCGCTCGCGGAGGCGATGCTCTTCCTGGCCGGCGAGACCAAGCGCCTGGGGTCGGTGGACACGGGACAGAGCACGCTCGACCACGACCCCGAGGCCGTCAGGCGCAAGTTCACGATCAACCTCGCGCTCGCGCCCGTCACGCACAAGGGCGTCAAGATCAACATCATCGACACCCCGGGTTACGCCGACTTCATCGGCGACGCCATCGCCGGCATGGAGGCCGCCGAGATGGCGCTCTTCGTGGTCGATGCCGTGGCCGGTCCACAAGTCCAGACTCGCAAGCTGTGGAAGATCGCTGGCGAGATGGGCATCGCCCGCGCCGTATTCGTCAACCGCATGGACAAGGAACACGCCGACTTCGACGGCGTCATGTCCAAGCTGACCGCGTCGTTCGGCGACCGTGTGGTGGCGGTGCAGCTGCCGATGGGTTCCGAGGCCGATTTCAGCGGGGTCGTCGACATCATCCGCATGAAGGCGTACCACCACGAGGCCGACGGCGAGCACATGGACGACATCCCCGCCGACATGACCGCTGCCGCCGAGGCGGCGCGCGACGCGCTGGCGGACAAGACCGCCGAGGCCGACGATGATCTCATGATGAAGTACCTCGAGGGCGAGCCGTTGACACAGGAGGACGTCGAGAAGCTGCTCGGGCTGGCCATCGCGCAGTCGCAGGTCATCCCGGTCTTCGTCGGCTCGGCTGCCAAGCTGCAGGGCGTGGAAGACCTGCTGGACGAGATCGTCACGTTCTTCCCCGAGCCCACCGCGCATGGCCCGATGCACACGGTCGACGGCAAGGAGGTGCCCTTCTCGGCTACCGGCGACATGGCCGCGCACGTCTTCAAGACGCTGTCGGACCCCTACGTGGGCCGCCTGTCCTTCGTGAAGGTAGTCTCGGGCACGCTCACGCCGAACACCGAGTACATCAACTCGCGCACCGGCAAGAAGGAGCGTGTCGCGCACGTCCTCAGGATGACCGGCAAGGAGACGGCCGACATCCCGGGTGCCCCCGCCGGCGACATCGCGGTGCTCCCGAAACTCGCCGAGACACTCACCAACGACACGCTGTCGGCCAAGAGCGGCATCGCGTTCTCGCCGCTGCCGATCCCCGAGCCGCTCTACCCTGTCGCGGTCGTCGCCAAGACCAAGACCGACGAGGACAAACTCGGCACCGCCATCAAGCAGATCGTGGACGAGGACCCGGCGCTCGCGCTCAAGCGCGACGACGAGACGCACCAGACCGTGCTGGCGGCCCTGGGCGACACCGCGGTCGACGTGGTGCTCTCCCGGCTCAAGGAACGCTTCCACGTGGAGGCCGAGCTCATCGAACTGCGTATCCCGTACCGCGAGACGATCCGCAAGTCGGCACAGGCCCAGGGCCGCCACAAGAAACAGACCGGCGGGTCGGGGCAGTTCGCGGACTGCTCGCTGCGCATCGAGCCGAACCCCGGCGGCGGCTACGAGTTCAAGGACGAGATCGTCGGCGGCCGGATCTCGAAGCCGTTCATCGTAGCCGTCGATCGCGGCGTCCAGGAGACGCTGGCCTCGGGCGCGATCGCCGGCTACCCGATCGTCGACGTCAAGGCGGCCGTGTACGACGGGCAGATGCACGCGGTGGACTCCAACGAGATGGCGTTCCGCACCGCCGCCCGCATCGGTTTCCGCGCCGCGGTGGAGAAGGCCGACGCGGTGCTGCTCGAGCCGATCGCCACGCTCACCATCGAGGTGCCGGACGAGCACGCAGGCGCGGTCATGGGCGACATCTCATCGATCCGCGGCCGCGTGCTCGGCATGGACGCCCCCGAGGCCGGGGTGCAGGTCATCCGCGCCCAAGCACCGTATGCCGAGGTCGTCCACTACTCACCGCACCTCCGCTCGATCACGAGCGGCACCGGCAGCTACACGATCTCGATCGACACCTACGAGCAGGTCCCGGGCGACATACAGAAGAAGCTCGTGGACGCCTATCTGAAGCAACGCGCCGAGGGACACTAGCCGTCTCGGCGTGACCTGCCCCGCCTGCACGAAGGCCCGGTCCGAAACAGGACCGGGCCTTCGTGTGTGTCCAGGGGATGGCGCCCCCTGCAGGATTCGAACCTGCGACCTTCTGCTCCGGAGGCAGACGCTCTATCCTCTGAGCTAAGGAGGCGCGCTGGCGGAGTGTAGCACTCCCGCGCAGCCCCCCGCCACACCGCCGGAACACGACACGCTATGCTGGGGGCGGGAGGCGCACGTGACCCTCGGACACACCGTCGCGATAGTGAACTCGGCCGCCAAACACGGCGTGACGGCGCGCGTCCTGCCCGCCGTCAAGCGCCTGCTGGATGGCGTCGCCGACGTCGAGTTCGTCGAGACCGACTCCCCCCGCCACGCCCTCGAGATCGCCCGGGACGCGGCCGGTTTCGATACCGTCATCGCGGTTGGCGGCGACGGCACGGTCCACGAGGTCCTCAACGGCATCATGGCCCGCCCCGAGACAGACCGCCCCGCGCTCACCATCATCCCCACCGGCTCGGGCAACGACTACGCGCGAACACTCGGGATCAGCTTCGACCTGCCGGAAGCGGTGCGCCAGATAGCCTCGGGCGAGCGGAAGCGCGTGGACGTGGGATTGTGCAACGGCATCTGGTTCAACAACTCGGTGGCCGTCGGGCTCGATGCGCGCGTGACCGCCAAGGCCGTGGAGATGAAGGTGACCACCGGGTGGAGCGGTCTTCCGCTCTACCTGCGCTCGCTCTTCTTCGTGCTGTTCAACCAGTACCACTCACACGAGCTGCGCGTGACGTTCGACGGCGGAGAGCCTGCCGACCTCGACCTCCTCATCGTCGCCATGACGCACGGTCCCACCTACGGCGGCGGCTTCTTCATCACGCCGGACTCGGTCCCCGACGACGGCGTGCTCGACGTCTGCGTCATCCGCTCCATCCCGCTCGCCGAGGCGCTGTGGCGCCTTCCCTTCGTAATCCTGGGCAAGCACACGCGCATGCGCCCGGTCACGATGTCGCGCCACACCTCGGTGCTCATCGAATCCGCCGAGCCGGTGGCCGGCCAGATCGACGGAGAGGTCCTCCTCGACACCCGTTACGAGGTCACCACCTACCCCGGCGGTCTCGAGGTCGTCGTGCCGAGGAAGTCCTAGACGTGCTGTTCGTCTGGAACGTGATGGCGCTCGGCGCCGGCGGCTGGGCCCTCATCGGCGGCGCGCTCGTCGGCTCGTACCTCGTCGGTTCCATCCCGTGGGCCTACCTGATCGTCAAGTGGCGTACGGGTGAGGACGTCACCGCGCACGGCACCGGCAACGTCGGCGCCATGAACGTGAAGCGCACCACGGGCTCGTGGACCTGGTTCGCGATCGCGATGGTGCTCGACGGCCTCAAAGGGCTCGTCCCTGTGCTCCTCGCCAAGTTCCTGACGGTCGGGCTGGCGGGCGGCTGGGCCATGACACTCGCGCCGTGGGGTGAGACCCTGCGCTCGGTCTCGAGCCTGTGGTACGCCTCGGTGCTGCTGTGGGTGCCGATGCTCGCGGTCCTCGGCGCCGTCCTCGGCCACAACTACTCGTGCTGGATGGCGTTGCTCAAACGCCGCTTCACGCGCACCGGCAAGGGGCTGGCCACAGGCGCAGGAGCGTTGCTGGCCTACGACTGGCGCTACTTCGTCGTCGTGCTGGTGGTGGGGTTGGCGGTCATCGCGATCACGCGCTACATGATGGCCGGGCAGGTGGCCGCCGCTTGGACGCTGCCGATCGCGGCCGGCATCATCCGCTCCCCCGACTGGCCGTTCGCGCTATTCATGGGGGCGCTCGTCTACGCCGCCCACCACAAGCGTTTCATCGGCCTGCTGCGAGGCAAGGAGCCGAAGCTCTACACCAAGGACGGCATGGGTCCGAGGGGCTGAGTGTCAGCCGTGGGTGCACGCGGAAGGCCGGCCCCGCGGGACCGGCCTTCGTCATCGCGCATGGTCGCATGACGCCGCTAGAGCTTGATGGCCTCGTTCGGGCAGACCTCTTCGCACGTGCCGCACTCGGTGCAGTCGTCCGCACGGGCCAGGACCGCGACGTCCTCGAGGTCCAGCGCGCTCGTCGGGCACTCATCCACACAGATGCCGCACGCGGTGCAGTTGTCGGGATCCACAACGGGCTTACCCATGGGGCTTCCTTCCTTCCAGATCCATCGACCCCCCGCTCTCGCGCGGGTGCCGCCGATGATAAACACGCGACGTGCCCGAGGGCAAGAGCCCGGTACAGGCCGCATGCGGGCCGCGCGCAACGCTATCCCGCCTTGTCCGCCACCTCGGCCGGGCTCCACAGGCAGAACGGGTACGTGCGGTCGGTCAGGATGCCGGCCGCCGCCTTCTGCGCTACGAGCCGGTCGCGCTCCTCGCGCGCGGCGACCGCCAGCGGCGCCAACAGCTCGCCGAGCTCCGCGTTCACCTCACGGATACGCGCCCCCAGCGCCTTCTTGTCGGCGTCCGCCGCGGCGATCCCGCCCACGAGACGTTCCTTCTCGGCGGCAAGGCCCACCGCCCGCGCCCGCTCCTCGCCGGAGTCGAAGTCGGCCTCGGCGAGCATGCGGTCCGGGTTGTGCTCGAGTTTGTTGACGCGCTGCTCGGCCCGCTCCAACTCCTCGTCGGTGACCAGGTGTCCGCCGAGCGGCAGGTACATCGTGAGCGAGGCGACCGCGAACGGGGGCGCCTCGACCCCGTGGAAGCGGCGGACGACACCGTCGGTAACGTCGTCGTAGCGGCCGCCACCCACGCCGTGGATGAACAGGTCGCCCACGAACATCCTGTTGAACAGCGTGAGCGCGAGCGCCTTGGGCGCGAGCACGACGCCCGCCTGCCCGAGCGCCGCGGCCAGCTCGGCGGCGTCGCGGCCGGAGACGATGTCCGCGCTCTCGGAGACGACAGCGGTGCGCCCCTCGACGACCCGCGCGGCCACCGAGCGCCGCCGGCCCCTGTCGAGGAACCAGAACGGCAGCTCGAACGTCCCTCCATCCGCCGAGAGGTCCGGGAACGGCTGCGCCGCGCTGCGCACGCCGTTCAGGGAGCGGTACTCGGCCAGCTCGCCGTTGTAGGCCGCGGCGAACTCGCCCGCCCGTGCCGACACGTCGGCGGCGAACACCCGGAACGCGGGCAGAGCCGACTCGGCGGTCACAGGGAGCTCCAGATAGTCGGTCGCGGCACCCTCGTAGCGGCGGCGAGCGAACGTGACGAGTTCGGCCAGCGACGTCGCCCCGACGCTCGCGGCGTCCAGGGCATCGCAGAACGTGGCGAAGTGCCGCGTGAGTGCCGGCGTGGGCAAGGTGCCGAGCGCATCGAGCCCGCTCGCGCGGAAGTCCGCGAGCGCGTGCGCATCGGGCACCGGCACTCCCGCATAGCACGCGCCTTGCTCTCCTACGGCCAGATACGCCTTGCAGCGCTGCACCTCCGGGCGCATGCACGGCATCTCCGCGGCGACCGAGTCGAACCCGTCGGAATCCACCACCAGGTCGAGCGGCAGGGCACCGGTCTCGTCAGCGATGCGCTGGAGCAGGAAGTCCTTCACCCACACGCCCGGGTGGTAGAGCTGCGGCTGGTGGCCGGTCATCACGATGCGCGCGGGTTCCGCAGGCGCCTCCCGGACGCGCACCCCGAGCCGGGCCGAGAACGCCGAGGCGGCCTCGGCGGCCTCGCGCCGCGCCTGCATGCGCAGGGCATCCGCGGGGACACCGGCGATCTCGAAGTCCCACCCGGACGCGGCCCGCGCGTTCGAGTCGGCGAGCGCCGCCCACTCGGCGTACGGCGGCCTCACGACCAGCTCCCCGTGGCCCTGAGGAAGGACCGGTCTCGGTCCGGCCATGTGCGCCTCCCCTACAGGAGGTCCTCGACCGCGCGGACCGCCAGGCCCTCGACGGCGAAGAACGGCTCCGCGGCCTCGGTGCGCGCGATCGCGCCCCACATGCCCGCCATCCCCTCGACCATCGGCACGACGCCGGCGTTGTCGGGGTTCTCGGCGAACTGGGAGCTGTAGCACGCGAGCGCCTCGGTCTTCTTCGGAAGGTCCTGCGTTATGTCGACGAGGAACGAGGGCTCGGCGGCGATGCGCAGGTGCACGGCCATGTAGCGGTACAGGCGCGCCGGGTAGTGCGGCTCGCCCCGCATCCCGGTCTTGGTGAACTTGGCGTAGAAGCGCGCCGCCTCGCAGATGGCGCCCGCAGCCACGTGGTCCGGGTGCGCATCGACCGGGTACGGCACGAACATCATGCGCGGCCGCAGCTCGCGCAGGACCTCGGCGAGCTTCGTGCGCGCCTCGACCGAGTCGAACAGGTAGCGGTTGGGCAGGTCGAGCGTCACGCGCTCGGCACCGAGGACGGCGGCCGCGCAGGCGGCCTCGGCCATGCGCCTCTCGTGCGTGCCGTGCGGGGTCGGCTCGCCGTCGGTGAGGTCGACGATGGCGACAGACAGGCCTCGCCGGACCATCCCGGCCACGGTGCCACCCATGCCGATCTCGACGTCGTCGGGGTGCGCTCCGACGCAGACGGCGTCCACCGTCACGCCGGCGCTTCCTCGCCCAGGGCCTCGCGCCACACGCGCATGTAGTACGCGAAGCGCTTCTCGGCATCGTCGAGGTCCTCGCCGAACGAACGGTCGTGGTCGAAGTAGATCCGCTCGACAGGCATCTCCATGACCTTCAGACCCGCCTTGTGCGCCGCCGCCCACAGCTGCATCGGGAACGCGTAGCCCGGCTCGGTCAGCGTCAGCCCGTCGAGCGCCGCGAGGCGGTACGCCTTGAAACCGCAGAAGGCGTCGGTGAGTCCCCAGCCGGTCACGCGGTCGATCTCGGCGGCCACGCGCTCGTTGACCTCGCGGCGCTCCGGCGGCACCTCACCCACCGCGACGCTCTCCGGCAGGTAGCGGCTGCCCGAGACGATGTCGGCCCGCCCCTCGACCGCCGCCAGCAGGAACTCGTGGATGTGCTGCGGCTCGTGCTGGCCGTCCACGTCCATCGTCAGCGCATGCTCGATGCCGATGAACCGCGCGTACTGGAACCCGTCAATGAGCGACTTGCCGTAGCCGAGGTTCTCCTGATGCCTGATCAGGAGGATGTCGTCCCTCTCGGACAGGACCATCGCGGTGTCGTCGGTCGAACCGTCGTCGATGACGATGATCTCGCCGTAGTAGACCTCCCGCACCGCACGCAGGACCG
Organism: Coriobacteriaceae bacterium; assembly: GCA_013824215.1. Classification (GTDB taxonomy): domain Bacteria; phylum Actinomycetota; class Coriobacteriia; order Anaerosomatales; family D1FN1-002; genus PNNM01. The sequence continues at coordinate 6,810 of PNNM01000013.1, read as the reverse complement.
GTTCGACCGTCTCGGCCTCGTTGTAGACCGGCATGATGATCGAGACGTCCATGCGCTACCCCTCTGTTCCGCAGACCTCGGCGCCCGGCGCGTCGGCCTCCACGACCCTGAAGGACGACGTGACCTTCACCTGCGGTCCGAACATGCCCTTCACCGAGCAGTACTTCTCCTCCGACAGTTCGATGGCGCGGGCCACCGCCTCCGGCTTGACCCCGTAGCCTTTCACCACGTACTCGACGCGGATCGTCTCGTAGTAGTGGGGGTAGTCGTCCTCGCGTTGGACACCATCGACGACGACCTCGAGCCCGCGCACGTCCTGGCGCTTCTTCTCGAGCACGGAGATGACGTCCATGCCGGTGCACCCCGCCAGCCCGTGCAACACGAGTTCGATCGGGCGGATGCCCGACCCCTCGCCCTTGTACTCCGGGCGGGCGTCCATGACGACGCTGTGCCCGTGTTCGTCCGTTCCCACGAACTGGCGCTTCCGCGTCCACCTGACGGTGGCGACGTTCATCGCCTCGCCCCTCTCATACGCACCGGCGGCGGACCCGACTGACAAGGCCCACCGCCGCCGGACTACTCGTCCTCTCGACCGGTCTAGACCTTGCGGCCGACCAGCTGGGCCAGCTCGCGCGGGCTCTGCGCCTTGCTGACCGCTTCCTCGAACGTTATCTTCCCTGCCTGCAGCAGGTTCTTCAGGGCCTGGTCGAGCGTCTGCATGCCGAGCGACGCCCCGCCCTGGATGATCGTCGCCATCTGGTGCGTCTTGCCCTCGCGGATGAGGTTGCTGATCGCGGGGATGCCGAGCATGATCTCCATCGCCATGACGCGGTGTTTTCCGTCGGTGGAACGCAGCAGCACCTGTGAGAGCACACCCTCGAGGGTGTTCGACAGCTGCATGCGCACCTGCTGCTGCTGGTGCGGCGGGAACACGTCGATGATGCGGTCGACCGTCTCGGGACCGCCGGTGGTGTGAAGGGTCGCCAGAACGAGGTGGCCGGTCTCGGCCGCGGTGATCGCGGCGCTGATGGTCTCGAGGTCGCGCATCTCACCGACGAGGATGACGTCGGGGTCCTGGCGCAGCACGCGCTTGAGGGCCGAGGCGAACGAGTGGGTGTCCTCGCCGATCTCGCGCTGGTTGACGTACGCCCGCTTGTTGCGGTGCATGAACTCGATGGGGTCCTCGAGCGTGATGATGTGGCACGGCCGCGTCTCGTTGATGTGGTTGATCATCGCGGCCAGCGTGGTGGACTTGCCCGATCCCGTCGGACCGGTGACGAGGACGAGGCCGCGCGGGCGATCCGCGAGGAACTTGCACACCTTGGGCAGCGCCAGCTCGTCCAACGTCGGGATCTTGAGGGGGATGACCCGGAAGACCGCACCCATGGAGTTGCGCTGCTGGAAGACGTTGGCGCGGAAGCGCGAGACGCCGGGTATCGAGTAGGCGAAGTCGAGCTCCAACTCGGTCTCGAAGCGTTTGCGCTGCTCCTCCGAGAGCAGGTTCAGGATCATCTCCATCGTGTCACGCGGCATGAGGACCTTGGAGCCCTCGACCGGCACGATGTCGCCTCGGACGCGGATGCCCGGAGGGCTGCCGACCGTGACGTGCAGGTCGGAGCCGTCCTTCTCGATCATCAGCCGGAGCAGGTCGTCGATGGGCGGGATGTCCGACTTGACCGGCGCGGCCGCAGCGCCCGCGCCGCCCGACTCGTGGATGGGCGCCGGCGCTCCGTACGTCGGCTCGGACCGCAGGCCGCCGCCGGACCCGACCGGGCTCGCCGGAGCGGGTTGTGGCACCCCGTAGGTCTCCGCCGGAGCCGCGGCGGGGGGCGGCTGCGGCACCCCGTAGGTCTCCGAGGCCGGAGCCGTCACCCCCGGCGCTCCCGACTCGGCGGGTGCCGGTGCGGGGGCCGGTGCGGGGGCCGGTGCGGCGGTCTCGGTGCCGGCGAGCGCGCAGACCTTGTCCACGATCACGCCCACGTCCGCGCCGACCGGCAGGTGCGCCGAGGCGCCCGCCTGACGTGCGCGCAAAGCGGTCGCCTCGGAGGGCTGCGTCGCGAGGATGACGACGGGGATGCCCGCGAGATCCGGGTCCGCCTTCATCTGCTGCGTCATCGCGTAGCCGTCCAGGCCCTCCAGCTCCCCGTCCACGACCACCACGTCGGGCCTCTGCGTCTTGGCCAGACCGATGGCGCGCGGACCGGAGATCGCGTTCACCAGCTCGAAGTCGGCGCCGGCCTGGGCGAAGCCCGCCTTCATGCGCTCGAACAGACCGGCGTCGTCATGGACCACGAGGACTTTCTTCGCCACGCCGCTACCTCCGCATCCCGCTTCGGCCGCATCCCGGCCGGGATCGTCGTTTGCGGCGACGCTCCCCCTGAACGAAGCGGCGCCGTGTCCCTGTATCGACTCCGCACCCACCAAGATGTACCCGCAGGCGCGTGAAGTATCATGTGCGGCGGCCGCCGCGGCGCGCCTTTCGAAGGCGATGGGAGCTTGCGTGAGGGTCCGAATCGACAGCCTAGCACACGGCGGCGCGGGGGTGGGCCGCGACGCGGACGGCCGCGCCGTCTTCGTCCGGGGCGGCTGCCCCGGCGATCTGGTGGAAGCGTCGGTGGACGCCGACAAGGGCCGCTACCTGCTCGCCACCGTCGCCGAGGTGCTCGAGCCCTCGCCCTCGCGTGTGACCGCCCCGTGCCCGTACTTCGGGACATGCGGCGGCTGTCAGTGGCAGCACGTCGACTACGCCGAACAGCTGCGCGGCAAGCGCGGGATCGTCGCCGACGCCATCGAGCGTATCGCGCGGCTCGACCCGGACGTGGTGGGCGACGTCGTCCCCTCGCCCGAACCGTACAGCTACCGCAACAAGGTCGAGCTCGCGGTCCGCTCCACGGGCGGACGCCTCCGCCTCGGGTTCCTGGCCGAGCACTCGCACGACCTCGTCGAGGTCGACGCCTGCCTGCTCCTGCCCGAGTCCGCGCGGCGCGCGCCCAAGGCGCTGGCCGGAGCGCTGCGCTTCCTCGCCGGCCGTCTCGGTACGCCCGTGGAGCGCGTCGCCTACCGCGTCTCGGCGCGCGGTGACGCCGAGGTCGCGCTCTGGTCGGCCCCCGGTCCGTTCGGCCGGTCCGCTGTGGCACGGGTCATCCGCGACGCCGTCTCCGCGACCGGCGTCACCCGCGTCCTGTTCAAGGGCGACGCGAAGGAGCGCCGCGCCTCGAAGGTGGAGGTGCTCTCGGGACGCGGCTGGTGGCAGGAGTGCCTCGGACGATACGACTACGCGGTCTCCTCGCCGTCGTTCTTCCAGGTCAACACGGCCGCGGCGGAGCTGCTGGTCGACGAGGTCATCCTTGCGGCGGCGCCCGACGGCTCCGACCGCGTCCTCGACGTCTTCTCCGGCGTCGGGACGTTCACCCTGCCGCTCGCGGAGCACGCCGGGGCGACGGTCGCCGTGGAGTCCTCGGCTTTCGCCCTGCGCGACCTGCGCCGCAACCTCGAGAGCGCCCGGCTGGAGGCCGACATCGCGCCGGGCGACGCGGAACGCGTTCTGGAAGGCGTCGGCCCGGTCGACGTCGCGGTCGTGGATCCGCCTCGCTCGGGGATGGAACGACCCGCCCTCGCTCGAGTGCTGGCGTGCGGTCCCGAGCGTCTCGTCTACGTCTCGTGCGACCCCGCGACCCTGGCCCGCGACGCGGCGATGGTCACCGCGTCAGGCCTCACACTCGTCTCGGTGACCCCCGTGGACCTCTTCCCGCAGACCTCACACGTGGAGAGCGTCGCGCTCTTCGAGCGACTCCGGGACTAGCCGACCAGCCGCCCGACCTCGGGGAACTCGGTCACATAGACGTCGTGCGGAGCATCGTCGTGTTCGCCGGTGAGGTCGCGCCCGGCCGAATGCATCCCCTCGTGCTCGCCGCCGCCCCACATCGAGCTGTCCGTCACTTCGTAGACGGTCCCTTTGTACGCCACGTACGCCGGGCGGCCGTCGCGTCCGTCGAACTCGGCCAGCTCATCGAGCATGAAGTCCTTCATCGCATGCCTCCAGAACGGGGATCCGGGTCGCACAGGTATGTCTCCGAGCCCCGCCGGGGCGTAACGCGGGCGCCTACGGTCGCGCGGAGCGCCGGATCTGGCCGAGGAGTCTGACCACCTGGCCGAGGCATGCGCCGACGACCGCGAGCGGCACCAGTCCGGGGAGACCGTCCCCGCCGCCGACGGCGGCGCGCGTGAGCTCCCCATAGCCGACGGTGATGGGGAGGCGATCGCCGTCGAGCGCGAGTGTCAGCGTCGCCGCGCGCGAACCGACCTCCACATGACGCACGGCGCCGAGCATGACGACCATCGCGTCGACCCCGCTGACGCTCGTCGTCCTCCGGCACTCCGCGGTCTCAGCGAAGGCCGGCGCCGGCGCGAGACACACCACCACCAGCACCCCGAGTGCGATCGCCGCCGACCCCTTCATCTCCGCCGACCTCCGTGAACCCGACATCCGATATCCGGGACATCGGCCGCGAGCGCTTCAGGGCGCGTGATGGGAGTCACGGGACATCACGGAGAGACGCCCCTCGCGTGAGGGGCGTCACACGCGGACGTGCGGGAGGGGCGCTACTCGGCCTCGAGGCGGTCGCGCAGGCGCAGGAGGTCCACCACGATCCGGCGTCCCTTGGTGGCGATGACGCCGTCCTTGGCGAGCGAGGAGATGATCCGGCTCGCGGTCTCCCTGGACGTGCCCGCGAGCGTGGCGATCTCGTAGTGGGTCAGGCCGGCGATCACAGGGACGCCCCGCGCCTCGTAGGACGCGGTGGCCACGTTCAGCAGGACGCGCATGATCCGGTGCGTGGCATCGTGGAACGCCAGGTCCTCCAGGCGCGCGATGGTGTGGCGCAGACGCCTCGAGAGCGTGGCGATCAGCGCGAGCGCGAGGCGCGGCTGGAGCTTGATGGCCTCCGAGAGGTCCTTCGCGTCGAGCGCGAGCACCTCGACCTCGGTCACCGCTATCACGTCTGCCGAGCGCGGCTCGGCATCCACCAAGGACATCTCGCCGAAGTGCGCGGGGGCCTCGAGGTAGTTCAGCGCGAGCTCCTTGCCGTCGGGCGAGGCGAGCGAGACCTTCACCCGACCGGAGACCAGCAGGAACATCGACGACCCGCGCTCGTTCTGGGTGATCACGAAGGCGCCTTTGGGCAGCTGGCGGTACTGGACCATGCCCGCGAGGGTGTCCAGATCCTCCGACGGCAGGTCGGCGAACATCGGGATCGAACGCAGCTTGGGGACTATCTGCTCTCGGGTCTCCGTCGTCATCACTGCACATCCTTGGACGAATGCGACATCTCACACAGGCTTCATCGGACGTAAGGAACTGTGACTTTAGGCACAGTTGCGGCCTCGCCGTCACATTCGCGGGCCCGATGACACGGCCCCGAAGGCAGGGGGTGCGTTGCGTCAAGCGCCGCCTCCGCGGTGCGATGACGAGAGGTCGCTACATCTCGGTGCGGATGTGCTCGATCATCAGGGGCGTGACGTACGGGATCAGCAGCGGCAGATAGTTGGGCATGAGCTCCGACATCGTCTCGGGCAGCAGGTCCGGCATGAGTGCTTCCATGTCGGCCGGCATCGGCCCGACGCGCCCGCGGACCGCCTCGACCATGTCGGGCATGACCTTGGCCATGATGCCATCCACGAGAAGCGGGAACAACAACGGCATCATCTTGTCCATCATCCACAGGCCACCCGGGATGTACTTCATCGCCTTCATCATCGGTTTCATGCCGGGGGGCATGGCGTCCATCATCTGCGGGAAGATCTCGGCCATCACGCCGGCCATCTCCTCCGGCTTCATCAGGTCGATGAACTTGTCGAAGTACCCCCACATGTACATGGAGTGGTCGGTGGAGTCCGCGATCCGATAGCCGAGCGACTCGGCGAAGAACCGCGCAAGGTCCGTGACGTGGATGTCCATCTCGTTCTTCATCGCCGCATCGCGCAGCTGCACCTGGCAGCACGGGCAGAGGGCGACGATCTTGTCCGCCTCCACGTCGAGCGCCTCCTGGAGGCGGAAGCCGCCCAGGATCGGCGCGACCGGCTTCTCGCCGATGAGAGTGAGCACGGAGCCGCAGCACAGACCGTCCTCGCGGTTGTGCTCCATCTCGACGACCTCGACACCCGGCATGGCCTTCAGCATCTCGCGCGGTGGCTCGTAGATGCCCTGAGCCCGCCCGATGTGGCAGGAGTCGTGGAACGTCACGCGCGCGGTGACCTCGTCCTTGGGCTGCAGCCTTCCGTCGGCGATGGCCTCGGCGGCCAACTCGGAGTAGTGCTTGATCTCGAACGGGTAGTCTTCACCGCGCTTGTGCGCGATCTCGGCGTAGAGCTCCTTCCAGACGAGCGAGCAGGCCGGACACGAGGTCACGATCGTCTTGGCGCCGCGCCTCTTCGCCTCGGTGGTGTTGTGCTCGTAGATCTCCTCGAACAGGTCCCACTTCCCGGCGACCTTCATGGGGATGCCGCAGCAGGCCTCCTGCTCACCCATGTACGACAGCTCGTAGCCGGCGTCGGTGAGGATGCGAACGCTCGCCTCGGCCACATCGGTGTTCACGAAGCTGGCCGTGCAGCCCGCGAAGTACATGAGCGGGCCCTCATCCCTGAGCGGCGTCTTGAGGTCGGCCGGCACCCAGTCGGCACGGTGTTCAGCCTTGCCGGCCCAGATGTCGCGCTCGCCGCGCAGCGACGCCGCCATCATCTCGAACGGCGGGAACGTCATCCGCTTCTCCTCGTGGATCAGCTTGCCTCGCATCGCCATCCACGAGTGCTCGA
>PNNM01000012.1 GCA_013824215.1 Coriobacteriaceae bacterium | reverse complement strand
GTACGGGCGGCCCGTGGCGGGATCGACGGAGGCCGGCCCGGTGGTGCCGGAACACCCGCCGAGCACGTTGGTGCAGATGACGAAGAGCTTCTCGGTGTCGATCGCCTTGCCGGGACCCACCATCGGCTCCCACCAGCCCGGCCGGTCGCTGTCGCCGCTGGTGACGTGGCTGTCGCCGGAGAGCGCGTGGCAGATCAGGACGGCGTTGCTGCCGTCGGCCTCCAGCGTGCCGAACGTCTCGTATGTGACCTCCACGCGCTCCAGGCGTTTGCCCGATGTCAGGTCGAGCGCGCCGGGAAGGGCGAGGACCCGGGCGCCCCGCGGAGGGGCACCCGGGACCGTGCCTCCCATCGACTACACCTTCTCGAGCGCTGAATCGAGGTCGGCGATGATGTCGTCGATGTCCTCGATGCCCACCGAGAGGCGCACGAAGTCCGGGCCTATGCCCGCGCGCTCCAGCTCCTCGGCCGAGAGCTGCGAATGCGTCGTGCTTGCCGGGTGGATGATGAGCGACTTGGCGTCGCCCACGTTGGCCAGGTGGCTGAAGAGCTGCACGCTGTTGATGAGCGTCTTGCCGGCCTCCAGCCCGCCGTGCACGCCGAAGACGATGACCCCGCCATAACCGCCTGCGAGATAGCGGTCGGCGTTGGCCTTGGTGCCGTGGCCGGCCAGGCCGGGGTAGATCACCCACGCGACCTTCGGGTGTGCCTCGAGCCAGCGGGCGACCGCCAGCGCGTTGTCGGAGTGTCGCTGGACGCGCAGCGAGAGCGTCTCGACCCCCAGCAGGAACTGCTGCGAGTTGAACGGGGACAGCGACGCGCCGAAGTCGCGCTGCAGCTGCACGCGCGCCCGGATGCCGAAGGCCACGTTGCCCAGGCCCGGGAAGTCGCCGAACACGTCCCAGTACTTCAGGCCGTGGTAGCTCGGGTCGCCCTCGGTGAACTGCGGGAAGCGTCCCGAGCTCCAGTCGAAGTTGCCGCCGTCGACGAGGATGCCGCCGATCGACGTACCATGTCCGCCGATCCACTTGGTCAGCGACTCGATCACGACCGCAGCGCCGTGCTCGATCGGCCGGGTGTGGTACGGCGTCGCGAAGGTGTTGTCCACCACGAGCGGCACGCCGAGCGTGCGGCCGGCGTCGGCGAGTGCCTTGATGTCCGGCACGTCGAGGCGCGGGTTGCCGATCGTCTCGACGAACCAGGCCTTGGTGGTGTCGTCGGTCTCGCGGACGAAACCGTCCACGTCGGTCGGCTCCACGAACCGCACCGTGATGCCGAGCCGCTTGAACGTGTGCAGGAAGATGTTCCAGGTCCCACCATAGAGCGAGGTGGAGGAGACGAGCGAGTCGCCGGAGCCGGCGAGGTTCAGCAGCGCGATGTTCTCGGCGGCATGTCCCGAGGCGACGGCGAGCGCCGCGGTGCCGCCGTGGAGGGCGGCGATGCGCTGCTCGAGCACGTCGTTGGTCGGGTTCATGATGCGCGAGTAGATGTTGCCGAACTCGCGCAGGCCGAACAGCGCGGCAGCGTGCTCGGTGTCCCGGAAGTTGTACGCGACCGTCTGGTAGATCGGGACGGCACGCGCACCCGTGGTCGGGTCGGGGGAGGCGCCGCCGTGGACGGCGAGGGTGTCGAAGCGCGGGGTGGCCGAGTCAGTCATGGTGTCCATCTCACTTTCCGTGTCCGTGTCGATGAGGGTGTGAGTCCCGGAGCCGCTAGGCAGCGGTCGGGAGCGGATGCCGCCCGGAGTCGCTGCATGCGCAGCCAGACCCGGGCCGGGTCATCATCATGTCCATCATCATCACGAAGCCGGAAAGCCGAACCATGATGCTCGAATCCACCTCCTTAACCTGAGAGCGGGTGCGTTGGCGAGCATTCTAGCGAGCGCCGGGCCGGATGCCCAGCTTCGATGCGCACCCAAGCGGTGGGATTCGGCGCGGCGCATGCGCTCGTCACCCCGAGGCACGGCCCCTGTCCAGCGGGTCAGGGGTGCTGAGGGGTACCATTGGGGGGAGAGCGTCGTCGGCCAAGGAGGCGCGCATGGCGATCGTCGAGACGAAGGGCCTGACCAAGGTCTACGGGAGCGGCGACACGGCGGTCACAGCGCTCGACTCTGTCGACCTGTCCGTGGAACCCGGCGAGTTCGTGGCCATCATGGGGCCGAGCGGCTGCGGCAAGTCGACGCTGCTCAACCTCATCGGCGGGCTCGACCGGCCGACGGCAGGTTCGGTCAGCATCGACGGCACCGACGTCTCCACGATGTCCGACGACCACCTCACCGAACTGCGCCGCAGGCGCATCGGCTTCGTCTTCCAGTTCTTCAACCTCATCCCGGTACTCAACGCCGCCGAGAACGCGGGACTGCCGCTCACGCTGGACGGCGCGAAGCCGGCCGACGCAGACAGGCGCGCGCGCGACTGGCTGATGCGCGTCGGGCTCGAGGGCCGGACCGGCAGTCGGCCCGACCAGCTCTCGGGCGGACAGCAGCAGCGTGTCGCGGTGGCGCGGGCGCTCGTGGCCGAACCGGCGCTCATGCTCTGCGACGAGCCCACCGGCAACCTCGACTCGAAGTCCAGCAGCGAGATCGCGGAGCTGCTGCGCCAGGCGTCGGCCGAGTGGGGCCGCGCCATCGTCATGGTCACCCACGACGTCGGCATCGCGTCGCACGCCGACCGCATCGTCTTCATGAAGGACGGCGGGATCGTCGACGACGTGAAGCTCGACGGGAACCGGGTCGAGCAGACGCGCGCGGCGATGGAGAAGGCCGGCCTGCTGTGAGCGTGTCGTCGAAGCTCGCGTGGCGCTACCTGATCGGCCGACCGGGCCGGACGGCGCTGACGACGCTGGCGATCGTCTTCGGGGTCTCGCTCATCTTCGGGCTCAACGGCATGCTGCCCGGCATCATCCAGACCTTCCAGCGCGCCATGCTCGCCTCCGCGGGCCAGGTCGACCTCGCGGTGACGAGCAGCAGCGGGGGCACGTTCGAGCCCGGCATCGTGGACCGCGTCGCCCGCATCGACGGTGTCGCCGCGGTGAGCCCGTCGATCCGGCGCTCGGTGAGCATGCCGTCCGACAGCGCGCTTTCCAACATCACCCTCGTCGGCATCGAGCCGCGGACCGCCGTGCGCGTGCACGACTTCTCGCTCGAGTCGGGGCGGATGCTCAACGCCGGCGACACCGGCGACGTGGTCCTCGGCGCCGATACAGCGTCCGACCTCGAAGTGGGGATCGGCGGCTCGTTCGCGATCCCCACCGTCTCGGGTCTCAGGCAGATGACCGTCGTCGGCCTGCTTACGGCCGGCGCCACAGTCGGCAATCCCGAGGTCTACGTCACCCTCCCCGACGCGCAGCGGATGCTCGGGGCCCAGGGCCGCGTGAGCGCTGTCGAGGCCCGCTTCGTGCCGGGCGCCGACCGGGCGCGCGTCGAGGCGGTGGTCCGCCGCGAGCTCGGCTCCGACTACACCGTCGGCGGCCTCTCGAACGAGAGCTCGCTACTCGCCACGCTCAAGGTCGGGCAGTTCGCCATCTCGATGTTCGGCATCTTCGCCCTCGTCATGGGCGGCTTCATCATCCTCAACACGTTCCGCACGCTGGTCTCGGAGCGGCGGCACGACATCGGGATGCTGCGCGCCATCGGAGCCGAACGGCGCACGATACTCGGCATCTTCCTCATCCAGAGCCTGCTGCAGGGCGTTCTGGGCACGGGGATCGGCATCCTGACCGGGTACGGGATCGGGGTCGCCGCCGCCGCGGGCTACGAGTACATGTTCAGGGAGATCCTGCACATGGACGCGCAGGTCACGGCGCAGTTCGGCCCGGGCCTCTGGGCGACCGCGATCCTCCTGGGCATCGGGATCACCGTGCTCGGCGCGGTGCTGCCCGCGCGGCAGGCTGCCCGGATCACGCCGCTCGAGGCGCTGCGCCCGCAGATCGCCGAGGTCGTCGAGCGCGAGCGCAGCATGTGGGTCTCCGTCGGCTGGGTGATGCTCGTGGTATGCGTCCCGCTCATGCTGCTGAGGCAGCCGTGGAGCGTCGGGCTCGGCGCCGTCTTCGCGCTCAGCGGGCTCGTGATGATCGCACCCGCGCTCATCAAGCCCCTCGCGGAGGGCATGTCGCGCATCATCACTCCGGTCGCTCCGGCGACGGCCGACCTCGCGAGCTCGAACGTCGTGCGGCAACCGGGCCGAGCGGCTGCCACCGCTTCGGCCATCCTCGTCTCGCTCGCGGTGGTCATCGCGCTCGTCGGCGTGCTGACCTCTACGTTCGCCGGGTTCTACGAGTACCTGGACCAGTCGCTCGGCTCGGACTTCATCCTGCTCCCCGCGGGGCTCATCCTCGGTGGCGGGAACGTGGGAGTGGACCAGAACCTCGTGGACCGCGTCGCCGCGACGCGGGGCGTGGGGCCGGTGGCCACACTCCGCCTCGGCAGCTCGAGGGTGAACGGCGCCCAGCTCCAGGTCGTCGGGATCGATCCGAAGGAGTACCCGAAGGTCGCGTCGTTCACGTATTCGGGAGGCACGAGGTCGACCGACCTCGGCAGGCTGGGCGAGGGCCGCACAGTCCTCGTGAACGGCATCTACGCGGCGCAGAACGCCGTCGCCATCGGGGACCGACTGACGTTCGAGACACCGAGCGGGCGGCGCTACTACGAGGTGGCCGGCATCGCGAGCGACTACCTCAACGCGAAGCTCTCGACCGTCTACATCTCGCAGGACAACCTCGCCGAGGACTTCGGCGTGCGCACCAACGTGCTCGTGCTCGCGAACGCCGAGCCCGGCGCGGCCATCCCGACCGTCAAGGCGGGCCTCGCCCGGATGCTCAGGGACTACCCGCAGTTCGTCCTGTACGACTCGGTCTCGTTCAAGAAGTCCCAGGTCGACCTCATCAACAGCGAGATGCCGTTCCTCTACGGCCTCCTGGGCATATTCGCCCTGCCCACGCTTCTCGCGCTGCTCAACACGCTCGCCATCAGCGTGCTCGCCCGGACCCGGGAGATCGGCATGCTGCGGGCGGTCGGCACCACGCGCCGTCAGATCCGCTGGATGGTGGTCGCCGAGGCCCTGCTCCTAGGCGCCGTCGGGATCGTGTTCGGCGTCGCGGGTGGGATCGCTCTGGGCTGGGCGCTCGTCTACGCCATGAACTCGACCGGCTTCGTCGTTCCCTACTACTTCCCGTGGGGCGGGATCGTCACGGCGGTCATCGCGGGCTTCGCGTTCGCGCTGCTGGCCTCCGTAGTCCCCGCGAGGACGGCCGCGAAGCTCGACGTCGTGACTGCGCTGCACTGGGAGTAGGACTCAAGAGGAGGGCGCATGGTCATCCCCCCGATCGTGATCGCCGCCGGCGGCGTGTCGCTGCTGGCGCTGCTGGCACTGCAGATCGCCATCGGCAAGCGCTGGATCAAGTTCGGGCGCGGCCAGATGAAGTACCACCGCTGGATCGCGTACCTGATGGCGGCGCTCGCGCTCGGACACGCGTTCGGCGGGCTGGTCGCGCTCGGCTACATCGGGCTCTAGGACCTCCGGGAGGGCCCGCGGGTTCGGCTACAATGGGCGCTGCACCCGCCCGTCCCGCCGATCGAAAAGGGGCCGCGACGCAGTCCATGACGCTGGAGATCACCCCCGACGCGCGGGGTAAGGTGCGCGACATCTACGACCTCGGCGACCGCCTGCTCATGGTCGCTTCCGACCGCCTCTCGGCGTTCGACGTGGTCCTGCCGGACCCCATCCCGCACAAGGGCGAGGTGCTCACCAGGCTCTCGCTGTTCTGGTTCGAGCTCCTCGCCGGGGTCGTCCCGAATCACCTCATCTCCGCCGACGTCGCCGACCTGCCCGATCGGTTCGCGGCCCGCGCCGACTACCTGCGCGGCCGGTCCATGCTGGTCAAGAAAGCGCGCGTCCACCCGGTGGAGTGCATCGTGCGCGGCTATCTGGCCGGGTCGGGCTGGGCCGAGTACCAGCGGGAGGGCACGGTCTGCGGGATCGCGCTACCGGCGGGGCTCCGTGAGTCCGAGCGCCTGCCCGAGCCGCTGTTCACGCCCTCGACGAAGGCCGTGATCGGCGAGCACGACGAGAACATCTCATTCGAGCGCGCGGCGCGGATCGTCGGCGCCGAGACCGCGGCCGCCTTGCGCGACGCGGCGGTGGCGGTCTATTCCGAGGCGCGGGAACACGCCTCCTCGCGCGGCATCATCATCGCGGACACGAAGTTCGAGTTCGGGGAGGTGGACGGCGTGCTCACCCTGGTCGACGAGGTGCTGACCCCGGACTCCTCGCGCTTCTGGCCGGCGATCACCTACGAGCCCGGGCGAGCGCAGCTCTCTTTCGACAAGCAGTACGTGCGCGACTGGCTCGAAGCGTCCGGCTGGGACAAGCGCCCGCCCGCTCCGGCCCTGCCCGCCGAGGTCGTCGAGGGTACGAGCCGCCGCTACATCGAGGCCTACGAACTGATCACCGGACGCACGTTCGAGCCCGAAGGGGTGACGTGACATGGCGCGTCGCAGCGCGATGAACGAGCGCTACCGCAAGGACGCGCAGATCGGCAAGACGCGCCGGAGCGCCGCGAGCGCCAAGCCCAAGCGCGCCGCGGGCGAGGTCGCCGCCAGGGGCGCTGCCAAACCGAAGGGCGGCGGCAAGGGCGCGCGAGTCCCGTTCGATCCCCCCGAGGCACGCCCGTGGCGCCTGCGCTGGTGGGTCTTCATCGCACTCGCACTGCTCTCGGCGGCCACCGCGTTCATCCCGCAGGTGCGCGCGAACGCCTCGCTCCAGCGCGCCTCGCTGGCCATCGAGGTCGGGGCCCTGGTCGCTGCGCTCTACATCGATTTCTTCATCATCCGGAAGATCCGCCGGGAGGCGCTGGCCGCGGACAAGTCCGGCGGCAAGCCGGCGGCGAAGGAACCCGTGGAGCCCGCCGGGAACGAAGGCCGCGACGAAGACGTCGTAGCCGATGAGATCACCGTGGTGGCGCGACTGCGCCGGCTCTTCGGGCGCAAGGACACTTCGTAAGTGACGGGAGTCCCCCGCGACATCCGGAGCGCGATCTGGGCCGTGCGTGGCGGCTTGCTCGTCTCGGCCCTCGGCATCGCGGGCTTCCTGGTGAGCTACGGGAGCGTGACCGGGCCGGGGGTGGCCGCAGGCGACGTGAACCCCGCACCGCTCGGCGCGTGGCTCTCGATACTGGCGTGGTGCGCCGGTGTCGCGGTCGCGCTGGTGGCGAGGCGCTACATCCGCACCGCGGGCAAGCGGGTGCGTATCGCTCAGGACACGGGAGGCGAGGGCTGACATGGCTCGCTACGAGATCTTCGTGACGTACAAGAAAGGGATCTTCGACCCGCCGGGTGCTACAGCGCAGCGTGCGCTGGTCAACCTCGGCTACGACGAGGTGGCGGACGTCAAGATCGGCAAGTACGTGCGCCTCGAGGTGGCCGATGGCACGAGCGAGGAGCGCGTGCGCGAGATGTGCGACAAGCTGCTCGCCAACCCGGTCATCGAGGACTACCGCGTCGAGAAGGCGGAAGGGTGACGCCGATGCGCTTCGGCGTCGTCATCTTCCCGGGCTCCAACTGCGAGCAGGACGCGGTGCACGCCTGCCGCCTGCTCGGGCACGAGGCCGGCTACGTCTGGCACGGCGACACGGACCTTTCGGGGTGGGACGCGATCGTCCTGCCGGGCGGCTTCTCGTATGGCGACTACCTGCGCTGCGGCGCCGTCGCGCGCTTCTCGCCGGTGATGGCTTCAGTGATCCGCTTCGCCGAACGCGGCGGGCCGGTCATCGGCATCTGCAACGGCTTCCAGATACTCGCCGAGGCGCATCTGCTCCCGGGCGCGCTCCTGCGCAACGTCGGCCTCAAGTTCATCTGCCGCGAGGTGGCGCTGCGGGTGGAGAGCGAGCGCTGCGACTGGCTCGATCTGTCCCTCGGCTCGGTGCTGCGCATCCCCATCAACCACAACGAGGGCAACTACATCTGCGATCCCGGCACACTCGCGCGCCTGAACGCAGGCGGTCAGGTGGTGCTCCGCTACTGTGCCGAGGACGGGACCGTCGACCCGGACGGGGCGCCCAACGGCGCGCTCGACGCCATCGCGGGCATCTGCAACGAGCGCGGCAACGTCTTCGGCCTCATGCCCCATCCCGAGCGCGCGGTCGACCCGGTCACGGGGCGCACCGACGGCGCGGCCGTCTTCGAGGCGATCGCGCGCCGCGCCGCCGAGGTCGCGGGCTAGATGAACGGCCAGCTCGGAGGGAGCGGCGTGCTCATCTGGGTCTTCGGGATCCTCTACTACGCGACGGCGGCGCTCTCCCTCTACATCACGGTCGACGCGATCAGACGCCGAGCGACCGACTACGTCGGCAGCCCGGACGGCCGCTGGTTCTATGCCGTGCCGCAGGGGCTGTTCGTGGTGGCATTCCTCGCGGGAGTCGTGATGCCGAGCATCCGGAACGCCGGCTTCGGGCTGGTCATGCTGACGGCCGCGCCGGTGGCCTTCGCGCACCAGGTCGCGTACCTGCTGAGGATCGTCTTTCCGACGCGTGAGCGTCGTGAGGCGCGGTCAGCGGCCGTGGCGGAACGCTCCGACCGCACGGCCGGAGGAATCGACCGCTCGGCGGGTAGAGGTGCCGAACCGCCCGGCTAGCGGTAGTGTGGATGCACAGGGGCACGGCTTCCGGCAACGGAGGCGCGTGCTTTGCGCGCTGTATGGGGACCGGGCGCGGTGGGCGCCCTGATCGGGAGGAGTCACAGATGAGGTCGTTCAAGCGGTACGCGCCGGTTCGCGCGCTGCTCGCCGCCGTTCTCGCGTTGGCATTCCTGGCCGTATTGCCGTGGGTCGCGGTCGCGGCGCCGGACGGCTACGAGCCGGATAACACGCCGGCCGAGGCCACGATCATCCCGACCGACGGGACCATCCAGGACCGGTCGATCGATCCAGGTACCGACTGGGACTTCGTGAAGTTCACCGCTCTCACCGGGCACACCTATGAGGCGCAGACCGGGCCGCACTCGTCGCAGATGGGCACCAACTACGACACGCGGCTGATCCTGTACGCGGAGGACGGCACCACGCAGCTCGAGAACAACGACGACGCCGGACCGCAGAACTACTCGCGCGTCACGTACACGCCGTCGGTGGACACCACGCTCTACGCGCGGGTTTCATTCTGGAACGGTGCGAGCGTCGGTCTCTACGGTCTGCGGGTGAGGGACCTCTCCGCGATCGGCGGCACGACGCACATCACAGGCACCGTGACGGACGGGATCTCGCCGCTCTCCGGGATCGCGGTGTCGACGTGGTACCACGACCCGTGGTTCGCTGTCCTCGATCCCAGCTACTGGTTCACGGGAGGCGCGGGCACGACAGCAGGGGACGGCACGTACTCGCTCGACGTCCCTCCGGGCTCGCACGTGGTCTACTTCGAGTCCGCCGAGGAATACGCGTACGTCGCCGAGTACTACGACGACACGACGGACTGGAACCTTGCGACGCCCGTCATCGTGGGATCGGATGAGACGTCTTCGGGTATCGACGCGGCGCTCACTCCCATCCCGCGTGCGACGCCGGGCACCCTCCTGCCCACGACGCGCGTGAGCGTCCACTCGAGTATCGACGCGACCCGCGGCAGTCAGGATCCGGCGCTGTCTGCGGACGGTCGCTACGTCGCGTTCGTGACCGGCAACGACTGGGATGCGCTCGACATCGCGAACGGCGCCGGACGTGCGTCCGACGGCGAACAGGACATCTACGTCAAGGACCGCGGCACCGGCGCGCTGACGCTCGCGAGCGTCGCTTGGGACGGCAGCGAGCCGAACGGCTGGTCGTACTACCCGGACATCAGCGGCGATGGGCGGCACGTGGCCTTCTACTCGCCTGCGGACAACCTCGTGCCGGACGACACGAACGGCACGTACGACACCTTCGTTCGCGATCTGGATTCCGGCGAGACCACGTGCGTGAACGTCACCCCCGCCGGCTCGGTCGGGAACGGCGACTCCCAGTGGGTCAAGCTGAGCGGCGACGGCAGGTACGCGGCGTTCTGGTCGAACGCGAGCGACCTCGTCCCGGACGACAACAACGACACGACCGACGTGTTCGTCCGCGACCTGCAATCGGGCGAGACCACGCGCGCGAGCGTGGACGCCAGCGGGACCGAGGGCGCCAATGCGAGCGGCGGTGACGATCTCCGCGTGGACATCAGCCCGGACGGCCGCTACGTCGCCTTCGTGACGGACAACGACTGGGACCCCGCCGACACCAACGGGTTCGCCGACGCGTACGTCAAGGACATGTTGACCGGTGAGGTCACCTGCGTGAGCGTGGACTCGGCGGGGGGGAACGGCGACGACAACGCGGACGAGGTCGTCATCAGCGACGACGGCAGCCGGGTGGCCTTCGTGTCGAACGCGACCAACCTCGTCGCGAACGACACGAACGGCAACCAGGACACGTTCGTCCACGACCTCGGCACCGGTGGGACGTGGCGCGCGAGCGTCGCGGCCGACGGCACCGAGGCGGACGACGGCTCGTACGACATCGCCATCAGCGGCGACGGCCGGTACGTGGGGTTCGTCGCGAACGTCACCAGCCTCATGAACGGCGACGTGAACGGCGACGAGGACGTCTTCATCTACGACAACGACGCGGATCGTCTCGGCATGGTCAGCGTCACGCCTGATTCCCGCTGTGGCAACGACGAGAGCCTGCAGCCGTCCTTCTCCTATGACGGGCGGTTCGTGGGCTTCGACTCGTGGGCCGACAGCCTCATCGCGGGCGACACCAACGGCAAGCGTGACGTGTTCGTGAGCACGGTGGACAACGTGCCGCCGACCACGACATCCAACGCGGTCGCCGGCTACGTCACGACCGCGACCATCTCGCTCACAGCGACCGACACCGAGTCCGGCGTGGCCGAGACCTACCATCGCCTCGACGGCGGAGCGGTCACGACCGGCACGACGGTGACCACCTCGACGCTGGGCGTACACACGCTCTCGTTCTGGTCGGTGGACAATGCCGGCAACATCGAGACATCTCACACCGTGTCCTTCACGGTGTACGCGGCGGCGGCGACCTACGTGCCGTTGCAGGGTCCGGACCGCTACGGCACGGCCATCGAGATCTCCAAGGCCGGCTGGCCGACCGGCGCGGGCACGGTGGTGGTCGCCACCGGCGAGAACTGGCCGGACGCGCTCGGCGGCTCCGCTCTCGCGGGCGCCGTCGGAGGACCGGTGCTGCTGGTGATGGGCGAGTCCGTTCCCGCGAGCGTCTCGGCCGAGATGACGAGGCTGGGCGCAACCAAGGCCTACGTGCTCGGTGAGACCGACGCGATCGGGGCGCCGGTCATCACCTCGTTGCAGGCCAAGCTCGGAGCCGCCAACGTCACGCGTATCGGCGGGGAGGACCGCTTCCGCACCGCCGAGAAGGTGGCCTCCGAGACGGTGCGGCTGCTGGGTGCTGGATACGACGGCAACTGCTTCGTGGCGACCGGCGGCACCTTCGCCGACGCACTGTCGGCATCTCCGCTCGCGTACGCGCGCCGCTGGCCCGTGTACCTCTCGGGTCCGACGTCCGTAGCGTCCGAGACCGGCAGCGCCATGCAGGCCGCCGGCGTGAAGAACTGCATCCTGCTCGGCGGGGAGGCTGCGGTGACGCCCGACACGGCGGTCTCGCTGCTGGCACTCGGCTTCACCGCGTCCCGCCTCGACGGCGCCGACCGCTACGAGACGGCCGCGAAGGTGGCCGCCTACGGCGTCAGCAACGCGGGCCTTGCGTGGGACGGCATCGGGATCGCCACCGGCGAGGACTTCCCGGACGCGCTCGCGGGAGGCCCCGGACAGGGCAAGGCCGGCTCGGTCATGCTCCTGACGCGTGAGTCCACGCTGCCGACGGCAACATCCTCCAGGCTCACCGCGAACAAGGCCGCGATCCACACGGTCCGCTTCTTCGGCGGGCTCGAGGCCGTCTCGCAGGCGGTGCGCACGGCGGTGAACACCGCGCTGCAGTAGCGCCTCAGCGATCGCGCGAAACGACGGGGCGGGCCTTCGGGTCCGCCCCACTTTCTCGTGTCGTGAGCGTACCCGGGCGTGCGCTTCATCGGCTGACGACGGGCGTCGGTCGCTCGTCCCCACCACGACGTGGGTACAGGTGAAAGCATGCCGACGTCGAAACCCCGTGGGAACGCACACCTCGGAAGGGATGGCCGCGTGCCGGATCGTCGACCTGAGCCCTGTGGCGCAGGCAACGAGTGCAGCGCGCTCTCCCGCGCGGAGGTCTTCGCGGCGCTCGAGACCGGCGAGAACGGGCAGACCACCGAAGAGGCCGCACTCAGGCTCGAACGCTACGGCCCCAACGAGATCCGCGAGATCCGGGGCAGGTCGCTCATCCTGAAGTTCCTCGAGAACTTCTACCACCTGTTCGCGATCATGCTCTGGGTCGGCGGCGGGCTCGCATTCGTGGCGGGCATGCCGGAACTCGGGTGGGCGATCTTCGCGGTCATCTTCATCAACGCGATCTTCTCGTTCTGGCAGGAGTTCCGCGCCGAGAAGGCCACCGAGGCGCTCAAGAAGATGATCCCGCGCAAGGCCAAGGTGGTCCGTGACGGGCAGAAGCGTGAGGTCGACGCCTCGGAGGTCGTCCCCGGCGACGTTCTCGTCCTCGAGGAGGGCGACAACATCCCCGCCGACGCCCGCCTGATCGAGGAGTACGAGCTCCGCACTAACAACGCCACCCTGACCGGCGAGTCCGAGCCGGTCCGCAAGACCGCGGCGCCGCACGCCGACGAGCGCCTGACCACCATCGAGATGCCGAACCTCATCTTCGCGGGAACGTCGGTCGCCTACGGCGGAGGGCGCGCGGTGGTCTTCGCGACCGGCATGGAGACACAGTTCGGCAAGATCGCCGAAATGACCCAGAGCGTCGAGGAGCAGCTCAGCCCGCTCCAGAAGGAGATGGTCAAGGTCACCCAGATCCAGGCGACGATCGCGACCACGATCGGCGTCGCGTTCTTCCTGCTCGGCTACTTCGTGGGGGGTCTCGACCTCCTCGAGGGCTTCATCTTCTGCATCGGCATCGTCGTGGCGCTCGTGCCCGAGGGCCTCCTGCCTACGGTGAGCCTCTCCCTGGCCATGGGCGTGCAGCGGATGGCGAAGCGCCACGCGCTGATCAAGAAGCTCTCGTCGGTGGAGACGCTCGGCTGCACCACCGTCATCTGCACGGACAAGACCGGGACGCTCACGAAGAACGAGATGACCGTCCGCGACCTCTGGGTCGCGGGCGAGCACGTCCAGGTCACCGGCGGCGGCTACGCGCCCTCAGGTGAGTTCCAGGTGGACGGACGGCCGCTCTCGGAACAGCAGTCCGTGGTCGCCCGGGTGCTCATGCGCGCGGCCGCGTTCTGCAACAACGCGCGGCTCATCGAGCCCCGCGACCCCGGTGAGGGCTGGGCGATCCTCGGCGACCCGACCGAAGGCGCCCTCCTCGTCGCGGCGAAGAAGGCCGGTTTCGATCTGGACGCCGAGCTGCGCTCGGCTCGACGCGTCTCCGAGCTGCCGTTCGACTCGGTGCGCAAGCGGATGACCACGGTGCATCTCGGCGAGACCGGTCGCATCGCGTACGTGAAGGGAGCGCCGCGCGAGGTGCTCGACCTGTCCTCGTCGGTCGTCACCCCCGACGGAACCGGTCCGCTCGACGCCGAGACGCGGGACCGGATCGTCGCGCAGAACGACGCCTTCGCGCGCGACGGCCTGCGCGTGCTCGCCATGGCGTACCGTCCGCTCGACGAGTCCGAGGCCGTCCTGACGCCCGAGGATACCGAGAGGGGACTCGTCTTCGTCGGGCTCATGGCGATGATGGACCCGCCTCGCGACGAGGTGGCGCGGGCGGTCGAGGAATGCGCGACCGCCGGCATCGAGGTCATCATGATCACCGGCGACTACGGCCTGACCGCCGAGTCGATCGCCAAGCGCATCGGCGTGGTGCATGGCGATGCGCGCATCGTGACCGGCAACGATGTGAACGCCATGGACGACGACGCGCTGCGAGAAGCGCTCTCGGCCGGCAACATCCTGTTCGCGCGCGTCGCCCCGGAGCACAAGATGCGCATCGCGCAAGTGCTCAAGAGCACGGGCCACATCGTGGCCATGACCGGCGACGGTGTGAACGACGCCCCCGCGCTCAAGGCCGCCGACATCGGGATCGCGATGGGCATCGCGGGCACGGACGTCGCCAAAGAGGCGGCGGACATGATCCTGACCGACGACAACTTCGCCTCGATCGTGAACGCGATCGAGGAGGGCCGCGCGGTCTACGACAACATCCGCCGCTTCGTCGGCTACATCCTCGCGAGCAACATGCCCGAGCTCCTGCCCTTCATCTTCTTCGTGTTGTTCAAGGTCCCGCTCGCCCTGACCGTCATGCAGATCCTCGCGATCGACCTCGGGACGGACATAATCCCGGCGCTGGCGCTGGGTACGGAGACCGCGGAGCCGGGCATCATGGGCAGGCCGCCGAGGCCGCGCAGCGAGCGGCTGCTCAACGGCGCGTTGCTGCTGCGCTCGGTGGCGTTCCTCGGCGGTATCCAGGGCTTCGCGGCCATGGGCGCCTTCTTCGTGTTCTACCTGATGCACGGCTGGACCCCCGCGATGGGTGTCGCGGCGATGGCCGCCGCGGGCCCGATCTACGCGTCCGGTACGGCCATGACGCTGGCGTCCGTCGTGTCGACGCAGATCGGCAACGCGTTCGCGCAGCGCACCAACAGGGAATCGGTCTTCAGAGTGGGTCTGTTCTCGAACCGCTTCCTGTTGTGGGGCATCGTGACGGAGCTCGTCGTGGTCAACATCCTCATATACGTGCGGCCTTTCCAGAGCGTCTTCGGGCTCGGTCCGCTCGGCCCGCTCGACTGGGCCGTGCTGCTCTGCCTGATGCCGCTCCTCTTCGTCGCGGACGAGGTCCGCAAGTACTTCTTGCGGCGCAGGTCGCCGCGCACTGGACGTCCCACAGCACTGACGCCGGCCAAGGAGGATGCAGCGTGAAAATCGTCATCGGAGGTTGCGGTCGCGTCGGCGCGCTCCTCGCCCAGAGGTTCGTGGCCGAGGGTCACGAGGTGGTCGTCGTCGACAAGGATCCCGCGGCGCTCAAGCGTCTCGGCGACGGATTCAAGGGCAAGACGATCCGGGGCATGGTGTTCGACAAGGACGTGCTGGAGCGCGCCGGGGTCGACCGCTCGGACGCCTTCATCGCCGTCACGAGCGGCGACAACAGCAACATCGTCTCCGCCACCGTCGCACGCGACATCTACCGGGTGCCGAAGGTGGTCGCGCGCATCTTCGACCCGCGCCGCGCGGAGATCTATCGCACGCTCGGCATCCAGACGGTCTCGTCGGTGTCGTGGGCGACCAACGAGATCATGTCGCTCGTGATGCACGCGAGCCTGTCCAGGGACGTCTCGCTCGGCGACGGGGAGGTCAACCTGGTCCGCATCGCCGTCCCGCCGCGTCTGGCCGGACGCACGGTCGACGACCTGCAGGCTCCGGGGCAGATCATGCCGGTGGCCATAGTCCGCGGCGGCCGGTCGTTCATCCCCGCCAGTGGCGAGCAGTTCCACGAAGGGGACATCGCCGAGGTCGCCGTGCTGACCTCGTCGATGGACCTGTTCAAGCGACTCATCCACCCCTAGATCAGGGAGGTCATGATGCACGTCGTCATCGTCGGAGGCGGCAAGGTGGGCTCCCATCTCGCCAAGGTCCTCGCGGGACAAGGCACCGATGTCGCGCTGATAGAGGAGAACGAGCAGCGCTGCGAGCTGCTCGCGGAAGAGATGAAGGCCGCGAAGGTCAGGCTGATCTGCGGCGACGGCGACGAGCCGTACGTCCTGGACGAAGCCGACGTCCGCGGGGCGAACGCCGTGGTGGCCGTGACCGGGCACGACGAGGACAACCTGGTCGTCACGCTGCTCGGGAAGCGCGAGTACGGCGTCCCGATGACCATCGCACGCATCAACAACCCGGCGAACGCGTGGCTCTTCACCGAGACGTTCGGCGTCGACCGTTCCGTGTCGAACACCTCGATGATCGTCGACATGCTCGACAGCTGCATCGAGCGGGGTGAGTGCGCGCTGTAGGCCTCCGGCAGTCTGCGCGCACGCGGATCGACGAGATCATGCGAGGCTCGATCGTCACGCGCATCGTGCGCGAGACGCGCAACATCGGCGTGGTCATCGTGGCCGCGTCGGACAAGCCGAAGGCCTCCGGCGGCGGCGCGGGCCGTAGCGTCGCGTCAGTCGGCCTCGACGAGCAGCACCAGGTCGCCGAGGCCGGCCGCGACAGCGGTGTCGGCCAGGCGCCGGTCCGTCGTGACCACCGGCGCCTGCTCCACGATGGCGAGTGTCAGGTAGACGCAGTCGTAGACCGGATGCCCGAGCAAGGTCGCGAGTTCGAGGGCGCGGGGCAGGAGCGGCGCGCTGTCCTGGAAGTCGACCTCGGCGTTAGTGATCGCGTCGAGGAAGCCGAGGGCCTCGTGTTCCGAGCACTGGCCGGCGTGCACGAACTTCCACAGAGCGTTGGTGCATTCCACGAGCGCGAGGTCGGGTGCGACGACCGCATCGGCCGATGCCAAGACGGCGCGCGCTGACTCGGAGCGGGACTGCGGGACCGTGACCGTGATCAGAGCGCACGCGTCGGCGACGAGCCTGCTCACCGGTTGTCTCGGTCCTCACGGATGAGCTCCGCGGCGTCCATGAACTTGCGCCCCGCGAACCTCTCCCGCAACTCGTCCCAGCGCGCGAACGTCTCCTCGCGCGTCATCTTCACCGAGCGTGTGAGGATCTCCTGGATCTCGGCCTGCACCGACCGACCGTTAGTGGCGGCGCGCGCGCGCAGACGTCCCATGACGTCCTCGCTCAAGTCGCGGATGAGGAAATCGGCCATGCGCGCCTCCACGGTCCGGGTGCGTGATATCGAAATGATACTACCCGCCATGCGCGACCCCCAAGCTCTCTCGTCGGAACTGGTCGAGCATCGCCGAAGGTGCCTTAGCGGTCGCTGAGCGTGTCCTTACCGCCCAGCTCGATCCTCGCGAGGCTGCTTGACCCGGGAGATCGTGGGTACTACTCTCAGTATGAACACGAGTATGAACAGGAGAAGGCCATGACCGGCCGAGTCACGATATCGCTGCCCGACGAACTGCTCGCCCTCTTGGACGCCGAGGCCGAGGCGCTCGGCAGGCCGCGCAGCGAACTGGTGCAGGAGGCGACCGCGAGCTACCTGGGCAAGACCGCCGAGGAGCGAGCCGTCGAGGCGCGGCGGGAGCGGATGCTGCGAGCGCTCGAGGGCATGCGGACGATGGCGGAGCGGCACGAGATCCGTGACGACAGGCCCTCGTTGGAGATCCTGCGTGAGATACGCGAGACCGAGGACTCCGCCCCCTTGCGCGACGTTCGGAGGAAGCCGTAGGTGTCCGGGCCGGCGACGATCGTTCTCGACGCATCCGTCGGGGTCAAGTGGTTCAGGAAGGAGGCCGGCTCATCCGAGGCGGCCGCGCTGTACGGGGACGCTGTAGCGGGACGTGTCCGGCTCACGGTGCCGGTGCACTTCATGCACGAATTCCTGTCCGTGCTGAAGCGTGAGCTCGGGCCGGCGGCGGTGCCGGAGGGATGGGACTATCTGGAGGCGAG
Source organism: Coriobacteriaceae bacterium (assembly GCA_013824215.1). Taxonomy (GTDB): domain Bacteria; phylum Actinomycetota; class Coriobacteriia; order Anaerosomatales; family D1FN1-002; genus PNNM01. The sequence goes on along the minus strand of PNNM01000012.1, from coordinate 2,174 downwards.
TGGGCTGAACGCGGTTCCGCTCACGCATGAGGTGGTGAGCGAGGCCGCGGCGCAGTGCGAGGCGCTCGGGTGTTCGTTCTACGACGCGCTCTCGCCGGCGCTCGCGAGCCTGCTCGGCGGCGAGCTCGTGAGCGCGGACGCCCGCGCGCACGGCGCGTACCCGGGCGTGCGCCTCATCGGCTGAAGCGGGCCATCGACCCGTCCCCGGCCGCGCCGCGTTCGCCTAGAATGGCGGTGTCGCCCGCCCACGCGCCCCACGAAGGAGCCTGCAGCCCATGCCGGAGCCCGTCGCGGACCTCGCCCCTGACGTCGCCCCCAAGCTCGCCCTCGAACTCGGCCTCAAGCTGGACGAATACGAGAAGGTTGTCGGCATCCTCGGGCGCACTCCCACAGTGACCGAGCTGTACATGTACTCGCTCATGTGGAGCGAGCACTGCAGCTACAAGCACTCGCGCAAGGCGCTGCGCATGTTCCCGACCGAGGGTCCGCACGTGCTGCAGGGTCCCGGCGAGAACGCCGGCGTCATCTCGGTGGGCGAGGGCTGGGCTGTCGCCTTCAAGATGGAGTCGCACAACCATCCGAGCGCGATCGAGCCCTACCAGGGCGCGGCCACAGGCGTTGGCGGCATCATCCGCGACATCTTCACGATGGGCGCCCGGCCGATCGCCAGCCTCGACTCGCTGCGCTTCGGCTCGCTGGACGACCCGCGCCAGCGCTACCTGTTCGAGGGGTCGGTGGCGGGCATCGGCGGCTACGGCAACTGCCTCGGGGTGCCCACCGTGGGCGGCGAGGTCTACTTCGAGGAGGCCTACGCCGGCAACTGCCTCATCAACGCCATGGCCATCGGGCTGCTGCGCGAGGAGCGCCTCACGCGCGCGGTGGCCGCGGGTGTGGGCAACCACGTGTTGCTCATCGGTTCGACCACCGGCCGCGACGGCATCGGCGGGGCGAGCACGCTGGCCAGCCAGGAGTTCGACGAGAAGGCCGAGGACAAGCGGCCGAGCGTGCAGGTGGGCGACCCGTTCGAGGAGAAGCTGCTCATCGAGGCGTGCCTCGAGCTGCTCGAAGGCGGACTGCTGGTCGGTCTCGGCGACCTCGGCGCTGCGGGGCTGACCTCGAGTGCGTCGGAGATGGCGAGCCGCGGCGGCGTGGGCCTCGACCTCGACGTCACCAAGATCCCGGCGCGCGAGGAGGCCATGAAGCCGTTCGAGCTCATGGTCTCCGAGTCGCAGGAGCGGATGCTGGCCGTGGTGGAGCCCGCGAAGCTCGAGGCCGCGCAGGCGGTGTGCACGAAGTGGGGGCTGCTCTCGACCGTCATCGGCGGCGTGACCGACACCGGCCGCTTCGTGGTGCGCGAGGGCGACGCGGTCGTGGGCGACATGCCCGCCTCCACGCTCGCGCACGACGCGCCGATCTACGACCCGGCGATGATGCGCCCGGCCTACCTTGACGAGGTGCAGGCGTTCCGGTGGGACGGTCTGGCGCACCCCACGGATGAGGGCACGCTCGCGGACACCCTGCTCACCCTGCTTAGCAGCCCCAACATCTGCTCGCGGCGCTGGATCTGGGAGCAGTACGACCACCAGGTCATGCTCGACACGGTCGTCCTGCCCGGCAGCGACGCCGCAGTCCTGCGGATCGGCGACGGCACGCGCGGCATCGCGGTGGCGACCGACTGCAACGGGCGCTACTGCTACCTCGACCCCTACGTCGGCGCTCAGATCGCGTTTGCCGAGGCGGCGCGCAACGTCGCGTGCGCCGGCGGCGACCCGGCGGCCATCACCGACTGCCTCAACTTCGGCAATCCCGAGAAACCCGAGGTCTTCTGGACCTTCCACGAGTCGGTGCGCGGGCTGGCGGACGCGTGCCGCGCGTTCGGCGTGCCGGTGATCAGCGGCAACGTGAGTTTCTACAACGAGTCGTTCGGTCAGCCGATCTACCCGACACCCACGGTCGGCGTCGTCGGGCTCGTCGAGGACGTGCGCCTCGCGCCGACCGTGGCGTTCAAGGACGCCGGCGACGTGATCGTGCTCGTGGGCGAGACTGCCGACGAGCTCGGCGGGTCCGAGTACCTGAAGGTGCTGCACGGCGTGGTGGCCGGGCGGCCGCCTGCGCTCGACCTCGAGTTGGAGCGCGACGTGCAGGCTGCCGTGCGCGAGGCGGTGCGCGCGGGG
>PNNM01000011.1 GCA_013824215.1 Coriobacteriaceae bacterium | reverse complement strand
GAGCACTACGAGAGCGTCAAGGGCTACCTGACCGACCTCGGGATCGCGCACGAGGAGGCGCCGCGCTTGGTACGTGGTCTCGACTACTACACCCGCACGGTGTTCGAGGTGCAGGTCGACGAGGGACTCGGGTCACAGAACGCGATCGGCGGCGGTGGCCGCTACGACCGGCTCATGGAGGTCTACGGCGGGCCGCCCACGCCCGGTCTGGGCTGGGCGCTAGGGTTCGAACGCACCCTGCTGGCGCTGCAGGCCGCCGGAGTGGAGCCGCCGTCCCTGCCCCGGGCGGATGTGTTCGTGGCGCGCGTCGACGGCAGCGTCGCCGAGGACGTGTTCGAGCTGACCTCGGTCCTGCGCGAGTCGGGGGTCGCGGCGGAGATGGACCACCAGGCACGCTCGCTGAAGTCGCAGATGAAGCAGGCCGACCGCCTCGGCGCGCGGCTCGTGGTCGTCGTCGGGCCCGACGAGCTGGCGGGCGGCGAGGTGACGCTGCGCGACATGTCGGGCGGCGGCGAGCGGCGGGTCGCGTTGCCGGAGGTGGCGGGCGAGATATCCCGCGCTCTGGGCGGGGCGTAGCCGGTCCCGCTCGCGTATACTCGCTACCTGCCGCAAGACCACCCACGGAGGGACCCCACGCAGCCATGCTCGACGCACGCTACTCGACACGGACCCACACGTGCGGCCAACTGCGCGCGGAGGACGCCGGCACGCGCGTGACCCTGGCTGGCTGGATCGCCAAGCGCCGCGACCATGGCGGCCTCGTCTTCCTCGACCTGCGCGACCGCAGCGGCATCGTCCAGTGCGTGTTCGACCCGGACGCCTCGGGACCCGCGTTCGCGATCGCCGAGCAGGTGCGGCCGGAGTGGGTCCTCGAGTTCGAGGGCGTGGTCCACGCGCGCCCGGCGGGCACGGAGAACACCGCCATGGCGACCGGCGCGATCGAGGTCGTCGTGGACTCGGCGAAGGTCCTCAACCCATCCGGGACGCCGCCGTTCGAGGTGGAGGCGGGCATCGAGACCGACGAGACGATGCGCATGCGCTACCGCTACATCGACATCCGCCGGCCCGAGGTCCTGGCGGCACTACAGCTGCGCGACCGCGTGACGCAGCGGTTCCGCCGTGAACTCGGGCACCGCGGGTTCATGGAGGTCGAGACGCCGATACTCACGAAGTCCACGCCCGAGGGCGCACGCGACTTCGTCGTGCCGAGCCGTCTGAACCCGGGCAAGTTCTACGCCCTGCCGCAGTCGCCGCAGCTGTTCAAGCAGCTGCTCATGGTCGGCGGCATCGAGCGCTACTACCAGATAGCCCGCTGCTTCCGGGACGAGGACCTGCGCGCGGACCGCCAGCCGGAGTTCACCCAGGTGGACATCGAGATGTCCTTCGTCACGGGCGATGACGTCCTCGCGATGATGGAGGACGTCATGCGCGAGGTGATGCGCGAGGCGGGGCACGACCTGCAGGTGCCGCTCCCGCGCCTGACATATGCCGAGGCGATGGACCGATTCGGCTCGGATCGGCCCGACACGCGGTTCGGCATGGAGCTGGCGGACCTCTCCGAGGTCTTCGCGTCCTCGGAGTTCAAGGTGTTCGCCGGCGCGCTGGGCTCGGGTGGCTGCGTCAAAGGTGTGTGCGCCACGGGCGCGGGCGACTGGCCGCGTTCGCGGATCGATGCGCTGAACCAGCTGGCCCTCGACGCCGGCGCGAAGGGCCTGGCGTGGATCGCGTTTGCCGCCTCCGGTGAGGTGAAGTCGCCGATCGCGAAGTTCCTCTCCGAGACTGAGATGGCTGGTCTGCGCGAGCGCCTCGGCGTCGCCCCCGGCGATCTCGCGCTCATGGTCGCGGACGAGCGCGATCTGGCCAACGAGGTGCTCGGGGTCCTGCGCCTCCACCTCGCCGACGAACTCGGCCTGCCGCGGCAGGGCTTCGACGCGCTGTGGGTCGTCGACTTCCCGATGTTCAAGTGGGACGCCGAAGGCGAGCGGTGGAGCGCGAACCACCATCCGTTCACGAGGCCGTTCGACGAGCATGTCGGGCTCATCGAGTCGGACCCGGGCTCGGTCTTGAGCTACGCGTACGACCTCGTGATGAACGGCAACGAGGTCGGTGGCGGCACCCTGCGTATCCACGACGCTGCGCTCCAGCGCCGGGTGCTCGCGCGCCTCGGCTTGAGCCAGGACGAGATCGCGACGCAGTTCGGGTTCCTGCTCGAGGCGCTCGGGCTCGGGGCGCCGCCGCACGGGGGGATCGCGCTGGGGCTCGACCGGCTCGTCATGCTGCTCGCCGGTGCGCACTCGATCCGCGATGTCATCGCGTTCCCGAAGACCTCTTCGGGTGGCGACCCCCTGACGGGCGCTCCCGATGCGGTGAGTCCGCGCCAGCTGAAAGACGTGCACCTGAGGCTCGAGTGATCGTGCGGCCTCGGACGAGGCACGCGACGGATTGTAGCCCCGCGGGGGTGAGGGTACACTCATTGCAGGGTCCTGCCCTCGAGTGTGGCTCCGGCATCAGCGGCTGAACCAACACCTCTGACTCGGGAGCCTCACCATTCCGCGGCAGACGGGTATCCCCGATCTCGGGGGAAGCCGGAAACCGGCGGTGCGGGCACCCACCTTCTGGGAGATCGGTTCTCCCGGTCGGAGCCGCATTCGAGGGCAGGGCTTCGCATCGACGCCAGCGGAGGAAGCAGCATGCGCAGACTCGTCGTAGCACTCGTCGTAGCACTCCTGGCCTTCTCGCTCGTCGCGTGCGGCGGGGGCGGTGGCGACGCCGCCTCGACCGAGCAGGCCGCCGAGGACGTCGCCGCCGAGGCGCCGCCCGCTCCGCCGGCCGCCACCGGTGCGGACGTTGAGTCGGACCGCTCTCCTACCGAGGTGACCGAGGTCGCTCCGTTCCCGACCGGCTCGAGCGTCGCCACGATCGTGCCGACCGCGGTCATGGAGAACCTCGAGGGCGAGCAGGCCCAGCTGATCTACTTCTACGACTCGACGCAGCCTGAGACCGCCGATGTCCGCGCCGAGATCGACGCTGCACTGGACGACTACCGTGGGCTCGTGGCGCTCGTCTCGTTCGACATGGCCAAGGCCGCACCATCATCCAAAGCCGGCGATCCGGAACTCGCGAAGGCGGCGCTGCTGGCCGACTTCCTGAAGGTGGCCAACACGCCGTTCATCCTCCTCGTCGACGGTCAGGGGCTCATGACCTGGCGCTGGCGCGGTCCCGTGGACGCCGGGATCATCGACCGCGAGCTGAGGCGCGCCACCGGCTAGAAGAGGTGCACGCGTCCTCGTGGACGACCTGTTCGCAGATCCCGAGAAAGAGGCGAGGTCGACCGCTGCACCGCTCGCGGTCCGGATGCGGCCTCGCACTCTGGACGAGTTCGTCGGACAGCGCCGGGCCGTCGGTCCGGGCACCTTCCTGCGAGCGGCGATCGAGTCCGATTCGCTGACGTCGATCGTCCTCTACGGCCCAGCGGGCTCGGGCAAGACCAGTCTCGCGCGCGTGATCGCCGGTGCCACCGACGCGCGGTTCGTGGAACTCACAGCGGTCAGCTCAGGCGTCGCGGACGTCCGTGCGGCCATCAGCGCGGCCCGCGACCTATTGGCGCTATCGGCGCGCAGGACGATCCTGTTCATCGACGAGATCCACCGGTTCAGCCGCTCCCAGCAGGACGCGCTCCTGCACGCGGTGGAGGACGGCATAGTGGTGCTGATCGGTGCGACCACCGAGAACCCGTTCTTCGAGGTCAACGCCCCGTTGGTCAGCCGCTCCCGCATCGTCGAGCTCGTGCCGCTCACCGACGACGACCTGCTCGAGATCGTGCGCGCGGCCGTCGCGGACGCCCGGGGGCTCGGCGGGGCGGTGGCGCTCGATCCGGACGCGGAGGCGAGGATCGTGCTGACCGCCGGGGGCGACGCGCGCGTGGCGCTCACGACACTCGAGATCGCGGCGCGGGCAGCACAGGGCCGCGGCGGGAAGCCGCCGACGGTCACCCTCGCGGACGTCGCCGAGGCGACCCCGACCCGGCAGCTCGGCTACGACAAGGAGGGCGACGTCCACTACGACGTCATCTCCGCCTTCATCAAGTCCATGCGGGGCAGCGATCCGGACGCGGCGGTGTACTGGCTGGCCCGGATGGTGCACGGCGGGGAGGACCCCAGGTTCATCGCTCGCCGGATACTGATCTTCGCCTCCGAGGACGTCGGCAACGCCGACCCGCAGGCGCTGCTCGTCGCGCATGCCGCCTTCAAGGCCGCCGAGTCGGTGGGCTGGCCGGAGTGCCGCATCAACCTCGCCCAGGCAGCGATCTACATGGCGCTGGCGTCGAAGTCCAACGCGAGCTGCATCGCGATCGACTCGGCGCTGGCGGAGGTGCGCCAAGGGCCGGCGCGCACAGTACCCTCGCATCTGCGCGACAGGCACCGGCCCGGCTCGGAGGCGTACGGGCCCTACCTCTACCCGCACGATCATCCCGACGCTCGGGTGGACCAGCCGTACCTGCCGGATGGGCTGTCGGGTCGCCGGTTCTACTCGCCATCGCCGCGAGGCTGGGAGGCCGAACGCTCCAGCGCGCCCGGGAGCGGCGATGCGCCGCGGAGATGACGGGCTCTGATAGACTCGTCCACATCGCCCAGCCGTCTTGTCAGGAGCGTAGATGGACGTCACGAGCGTGCTGGTCATCGTGCTCGTCTTGGCAGCGACCGCCGCATGCGTCGCGGTCGTCTGGGGCGTCGTCGAGGCCATCCGAGCCTCACGCGAGGCGCGCACGTTCGTCGCACGGCTCGACGCGCGGCTGATGCCCCTGCTGGACAAGGCGGAGATCACCGTCGACGCGCTCAACGCCGAGCTCCTGCGCGTGGACGGCATCGTGACGCGGTTCGAGGACGCCTCCGAGCGGGTCTCGACCACGGCACGAGCCGCCGAGGCCGCGGTGAGCGCCCCGATAGGCCTCGTCGCTGAGGCGGGCTCGGCACTCGGGCGCATCTTCTCGTCCCTCGGCCGCAGGCGTGGCTGAGGTCCGTTCCACCTCGTCGAACCGGCATCGAACCGGAGGGGTCATGGCAGACAGAGTTGTTCTCTCGGTCCCGGCGCGCGGAGAGTACGCGAAGACCGTGCGGCTGACCGCGTCGTCCCTCGCCACGCGTGCGGGCATGACCTTCGCCGAGGTCGAGGAGATGCGGATGGCCGCCGAGGAGGCGTTCGTCTTCGTCTGCGATCGCGTGGACGAGGGAGTGGCGGTCGACATCGTGTTCACCGTCGCGGACGACGAGGTCGTGATGGAGGCCGGGCCGGTGACGGGCACGGGGGCCGCCGACGATGACGCCGTCCAGCGCGGCGAGTACGCGCGATTCATCCTCGAGGCCGTCTGCGACGAACTGGAGCTGGAAGCCGCCGGCGCGGAATGCCGTGTGCGGCTCGTCAAGCGGTCCGTGAAGGACGCTGCCGGTGCCTAGACGCCCCGCGAAGCAGACGCGCAAGCTGTCCTGGGACAAGGCGCACACCCGGGAGCTGTTCAGGCGTTACCGCCTGGAGGCCGACGAGCACGCACGGGACGAACTCGTCGAGATGTACCTGAACCTGGTCAAGTACCTCGCCAGCCGCTTCCGCAACCGCGGCGAGCCGATCGATGACCTGATCCAAGTGGGCACGATCGGCCTGATCAAGGCGATCGACCGGTTCGACATCGGCCGGGAGGTGGAGTTCACGACCTACGCGACACCCACCATCGTCGGCGAACTGAAGCGTCACTTCCGGGACAAGGGCTGGGCGATCAAGGTCCCGCGCCGCCTGCAGGAGCTCTCGTTCCGCGTCAACCAGGCGGTCGACGCGCTGACCCAGTCGAACCAGCGATCGCCCACGGTGCCCGAGGTCGCCGCCTACCTCGGCGTCTCCACCGAGGAGGTCCTGGAGGCGTTCGAGACCTCCGAGGCGTACAACTTCGTCTCCCTCGAGGGCGACCGCAACAGCGACGGATCGGAAGGATTCAGCATCCTCGACTACATCGGGGAGGATGACACGCTCATGGCCGTGGTCGACGACCGTGCGACGCTGGCCGCAGTCCTCAAGCACCTCTCGCCTCCCGAGCAGCAGGTGCTCTACCTTCGCTTCTTCCAAGGGCTCACCCAGACCGAGATCGCACGTCAGATGCGTATCTCGCAGATGCAGGTCTCGCGGCTGCTCAGGCGCACCCTGCGCATCGTCCGCGACGGTCTCGTGAAGGAGGTCTGAGCATGGGCGACGCCGAGAAGACCACTTCGGCCGAGGCCTGGGAACGCAGGGCGCATGCGACGTGGTCGGTGATCGGCTGGCTCCTGCTAGCGGCCGCGGCCGTGTGGCTGCTGGGCCGCGTGGGCTCCGCGCTCGTCCCGTTCCTGCTCGCCCTAGTCGTCGTGATCCTGCTGCGCCGTCCGGTCGAGCGACTGGAGAAGCGTGGGCTGGCGCGAGGGCTGGGCGTGGTCCTGTGCTTCCTCGTCGGCCTGTCCGTGCTGACCATCGCGGGCGTGTTCATCGTCCCGCCGCTGGGGCGCGAGATCTCGGACTTCATCAGGGAGTTCCCGAACTACTACCGCAGCGCGGTCGCGCTCTGGCAGGACATGCAGGAGCGCTATACCGCGATACGCCTGCCGTCGAGCGCCGACACCGTGCTGCTCAACGTTCTGGACGCGCTCGGGGCATGGGCCGTCGGGTTCTCGAGCAGCGTGGCTGGCTGGGTCGTCGCCGCCGGACAGACCGCCGTGACCGCCGTGATCGACGTGATCCTCTCGCTCATCATCGCCTTCTGGGTGCTGAAGGACCTGCCGGCGATCCGCCAGGAGGTCTACCTGCTCGCGGGCCGTCGCCGCGACGAGGCCCGGGTCGTGCTCGACAAGGTGGGCACGGTCCTCGGCGGGTACCTCAGGGGCCAGCTCTTCGTGTCGCTGACCACCGCGGCCCTCGTGGCCGCGGGTCTCGCCGTCTTCGGGGTGCCGTATGCCCTCGTGCTCGGCCTGCTCACCGGTGCGCTCAACATCATCCCGTACGTCGGGCCGTTCGTCGGCGGGCTGGCGGCCGCCATCGTGGCCGCGTTCGTGAATCCTTGGCTGGCGCTTGTCGCGATCGTCGTGGTGGTGGCGGCCCAGCAGCTCACGGACATGTTCGTCACGCCCCGCATCATGTCAGCGCAGGTCGACCTCCATCCTGTGCTGGTACTATTCTCTCTGCTCGTCGGCGGCACCCTGTTCGGCGTCGCCGGCATGCTGCTCGCGATCCCTGTGGCGGCCATAGCCAAGGGGTTGTTCGTGTACTACTTCGAGAAGGTCACCCAACGCGAGCTGTGCACCGAGGACGGCGCGCTGTTCCGCCGCACCGACGAGACCGCGCCGGAGAGCACGGACGGGCGGGAGAAGGACGAGGAGAGACCCTGCTAAGTGGATTCTGCCGAGATCCGAGAGAGCTTCCTGAAGTACTTCGAGAGCAAGGGCTCGGTGCGCAGGCCGAGTTCGTCGCTCATCCCCGACGACCCGTCGCTCCTGCTCACGACCGCCGGGATGGTGCAGTTCAAGCCGGTGTTCCTCGGCGTGACCGATCTGGGGTCCACCCGGGCCACCACATGCCAGAAGTGCGTGCGGACCACGGACATCGACATCATCGGCACCACCGGCCGCCACCACAGTTTCTTCGAGATGCTCGGCAACTTCAGTTTCGGTGACTACTTCAAGTCCGAGGCGTGCGCGTGGGCCTACGAGTACTCGGTCTCGGTTCTCGGCCTCGACCCCGACCGGCTGTGGTACTCGATCTACGAGGACGACGACGAGGCGCGAGCCATCTGGCGTGACGAGGTCGGCGTGCCCGCGGAGCGCATCGTGCGCATGGGCGCGAAGGACAACTTCTGGGCGGCCGGGCCGACGGGGCCGTGCGGCCCCTGCTCCGAGCTCTACTACGATCAGGGTGCGGGGGTCGGCTGCGGGCTCGACACCTGCGCCCCCGGCTGCGACTGTGATCGCTTCCTCGAGTACTGGAACCTCGTGTTCATGCAGTTCGACCGGGCCGAGGACGGCACGCTCACGCCGCTGCCGAAGCAGAACATCGACACGGGCATGGGGCTCGAGCGTATGGCGTCGATCCTGCAGGGCGTCACCTCGAACTACGAGACGGACATCCTGCGCGGCATCATGACGAAAGCCGAGGAGCTCACCGGTATCACCTACGGCGGAGGCGGAAGGCCCGACACCTCGCTGCGCATCCTCACCGACCACGCCCGCGCGGTGACGTTCATGATCGCCGACGGGATCCTGCCCTCCAACGAGGGGCGCGGCTACGTCCTGCGACGCCTGCTGCGGCGCGCGGTCCGGCACGCCCGCCTGCTCGGCCGCGAGGAGCCGGTGATGTCCACGCTCGCCGAGGCGGTCATCGAGCGCATGGGCGAGGCGTACCCCGAGATCGTCGAGCACCGCGAGCTCATCCGCGGCATCACCGACAGCGAGGAGCAGCGCTTCGGCGCGACGCTCCGTCAAGGCCTGGCGTTCCTCGAGCGCGAGGTCGCCGCGGCGCAGGAGGCCTCCTCGGCGGTACTCGACGGCCGCAAGGCCTTCGCGCTCCACGACACGTACGGCTTCCCGGTCGAGCTCACCTCCGAGATCGTCGCCGAGGCCGGGATGACCGTCGACATGGACGCATTCACCGCCGAGATGGAGGCCCAGCGCGAGCGCGGTCGGGCCGCCGTCAAGGACGAGTCCTGGGCCGTCTCCGGCGGCGTCTTCTCCGAGATCGCGGCCGGGATCGGGGGCACCGACTTCGTCGGCTACGAGACCGACGAGGCGGATGCCACAGTCCTGGCTGTGGTGGTCGACGGAGTGCGCGTCGAGCGCGCCGAGGCGGGCTCGGCTGCCGAGGTCGTGCTGGACACGACCCCGTTCTACGGCGAGCAGGGCGGCCAGGTGGGGGATACCGGGACGTTGAGCGTCGCCGGCGCGCCGGTCTTCGAGGTCGCCGGAACCGCTCTGCCGGTGCCCGGCCTGACTGTGCATGTCGGGACCGTCGCCGATGGCGGCATCGCCGTCGGTGACACCGTGCAGGCCGCCATCGACCAGCCGAGGCGGGAGCGGATCCGCCGCAACCACACCGCCACGCACGTCCTGCACTGGGCGCTGCGGCGCGTCCTCGGCGACCACGTCAAGCAGTCCGGCTCGCTCGTGGCGCCGGAACGGCTCCGCTTCGACTTCACGCACTTCGAGGCGCTGACAGCAGAGCAGCTCGCCAAGGTGGAGCGGCTCGCGAACACGAAGATCATGGAGGATCACCCGGTGCGCGCGTACGAGACCTCGCTTGCGAGCGCGCGGGAGGCCGGCGTGACCGCGCTGTTCGGCGAGAAGTACGGCGAGTTCGTGCGCGTCCTCGAGGTGGGCGCGTTCAGCAAGGAGTTGTGCGGCGGCACTCATGTCGGCCGGACCACCGAGATGGGGCTCGTCAAGATCGTCTCGGAAGGCGGCGTCGGCGCCAACCTGCGCCGCATCGAGGCGGTGACCTCGTTCGACGCGTACGAACTCGTGCTTGCCGAAGAGGCCGTCCTCGCCGAGACCGCCGCGGCCCTGAAGTCGCGGCCCGCCGAGGTCGCCGAGAAGGTCGTCGCGCTGCAGGCGAGGCTCAAGACGGCGGAGCAGGCCGCGCGGAGTTCGGCGGGTCCGCGCTTCGATCGCGATCATCTGAAGCTTGTTTCCGCCGAAGGGGGCTACCCGCTCAGCTACGGGCGATTCCTGAACGACGTCCCCGCGGACGTCGTGCGCGAGGAGGCCGACAAGTTGCGCGGCGAGGACGGGGCGGTCGTGCTCGCGAGCGAGGCCGACGGCCGCGTGCTCCTTCTCGCCTCAGGCTCCCCGGCGGCCGTGGCGGCGGGCTTCGACGCCGGTGCCGTCATCCGGGAGATGGCGCCGCTGGTGGGCGGCCGCGGTGGCGGGAAGCCGGCGATGGCTCAGGGCGGAGGCGACGACCCCGCGGGCATCGAAGCCGCGCTCGAGGCCGCCCGCGCGCTCCTCGGCGCCGAGTGAGGCACATGCGGGCGCTCGGCCTCGACATCGGTGAGAAGCGCGTCGGGGTGGCGCTCTCGGACGCGTCGGGCCGTATCGCGTCCCCGCTCACGGTCGTGGACGCCGGCGACATCACCGTGATCGAGCGACTCGTCCGCGATCACGAGGTCGACATCGTCGTCGTCGGCCTGCCGCTGAGTCTCGACGGCACCGAAGGCCCTCAGGCGCGCTCGGTGCGTGATGTCGGCGGGCAGTTGGCGCGCAGGTTGCCAGTTCCCGTGCAGTTCCATGACGAGCGGCTCAGCACCACCGAGGCGGCGCGTGCGATGGCTGCCGCCGGAGTGGGCGGCAGACGGGCACGAGGCAAGGTGGACATGGTGGCTGCCGCCATCGTCCTGCAGGCTTTCCTGGATTCGGGCCGTACGGAGGCCGACGATGGCTGACGCTCCGCGCGTCCCACCGGCGCGGGGCCGGCTCCGTCGCGGCCTCACCGTGGCCGGGGTCGCGCTCTTCCTGATCTTGTGCGTCCCCGTGGGAGTGGGCTGGTACCTGCTCTACGCGCCGGCGTCCCGCGTGCCCGCCGACGAGCGGGTGAGCATCGAGGTGCCCTCCGGCTCGACAACCGCCGGGATCGCACGGATCCTCGCCGGTTCCGGAGTGGTCGCCAACGCCAACATGTTCCGCATCCAGACACGCCTCGCCGGGGCCGACGGCAAGCTCAAAGCGGGGCGCTACGACCTGTACACCGGGATGCCGTACGAGGAGGTCATCGACCGCCTTCGCAAGGGGCCGCCGATCGAGTACGCCACGGTCACCATCCCCGAGGGCTTCACCATCGACCAGATCGCCGACCGCCTCCAGGCGCAGGCCGGCGTGTCCGCGGACGACTTCCGAGAGCTGGCCACGCACGGTGCGGACCGGTTCCACCGGTTCTACCTGGACGAGGTCACCACCGGCTCGCTCGAAGGCTACCTCTTCCCGAAGACCTACCGCCTCAGGCGGGGTGCCACCGCGACCGAGGCTGTCAACATGATGCTCGACCAGTTCGAGAAGGAGGTCGCGGCGCTCGATCTGGACTACGCGAGGGCCAAGGGGCGCTCGCTCCACGATGTGGTGATCATCGCGTCGATGATCGAACGAGAGGCGCGGCTCCCGAAGGAGCGCTCGCTCGTGTCGTCCGTGATCCACAACAGGCTCGAGCGCGGCATGTACCTGGAGATCGATGCGACCATCGAGTACGTGCTGCCGGGGAACAGATTCCGCCTGCGGTCGAAGGACCTGCGGATCGACAGCCCGTACAATACCTACAGGGTCCGAGGGCTGCCGGCGGGCCCGATCGCGAATCCGGGCATGGCATCGCTGCGGGCCGCCGCCGCCCCGGCCTCCACGGGGTACATCTACTACGTCCTCACCGGCCGCGACGGGTCCCACACCTTCTGCGAGAATGCGAGCGAGTTCGCTGCGGCCAAACGCAGGTCCAAGGAGGTGTTCGGCAAGTGAGCCCGCCCACGGCACCCGCCCTGAGGGTCGTCGGTGCCCGCAAGCAGTACGAGTCGATGCTCGGCAAGCCGAAGACAGCTGTGGCCGACGTATCGCTCGAGGTCTACCCGGGCGAGGTCCTCGGACTCCTCGGACCGAACGGCGCGGGGAAGACCACAACGCTCAAGATGCTGCTCGGTATCGTGCGCCCGAGCGGCGGCGAGTTCGAGATCCTCGGGCGGCCCGCACGCGGCCCGGGTGCACGGGCGCGGCTCGGGTTCCTCCCGGAACAGCCCTACTTCCCCCAGCACGTCACCGCCGCCGAGGCGCTGCGGCTCTACGGCCGGCTGCTCGGGATGGACCGGCGGCGCATCATCTCGCGCAGCCGCGAGATGCTCGAGGAGGTCGGGTTGGGTGCCGAGGCGCGCACACAGCTGTCGAAGTTCTCGCGCGGCATGCTCCAGCGCCTCGGCCTGGCGCAGGCGCTGCTCGGGGAGCCCGAGGTCCTGATACTCGACGAGCCCGCTTCGGGGCTGGACCCGATCGGGCAGCGCGACGTGCGCAACACCGTGCTCAAGATGCGCTCCGCGGGCACCGCGGTGCTGCTCTCCTCGCACCAGCTCTCCGAGGTGGAGGCGGTGTGCGATCGCGTCACCATCCTGAGCAGGGGAGAGGTCGCCGCGTCGGGCGACATCGGCGATCTGCTCAACGCCGCGGGCCGGACCTCGGTGCGTGCGCGCGGGGTGGGAGAGGCGCTCCCGGAGACGCTCGCCGCTCTCGCGGAGGACATCGCCTTCTCGGGCGGCGTGTGGATGTTCGCGGTCAGGGATGAGGATGTGCGCCGAGCGCTCGAGATGGTCTGGGAGTGCGGGGGTTCGGTGGTCGCCGTGGAGCCGAAGCGCGAGTCGCTGGAGGACTACTTCTCGGTGATGCTCGCTCGCGGGGGGGTGGACCCCGATGCTGCGTAGGGTGCTCGCCATCGCGGGTTCGGTCGTGGCTGACGCCAAGCGCAGGCGCACGCCCTACGTCGTCCTGCTGTTCGCCGGCGTTATGGCCGCCGCTATCCCGATGCTGCCGAGCTACAGCGTCGGTGTCATCCAGGCCGTCTATCGCGAGGTCGCCCTCGCGATGGTCTGGGTCGCCTCGCTCGTCCTCGCGCTCTCGCTCGCCGCTGGACGTGTGCCCTCCGAGGTCGAGCGCCGGACGGTCTACAACGTGCTGTCGAAGGACGTGCGCCGCTGGGAGTACGTGCTGGGAACGTGGCTCGGGCTGACCGCGACGGTCTGGCTGGCGATCGCGGCGTTCACCGCCGTGTGCCAGGTCGTCGCGCTCGCCATCTACGGCGAGGCGATGTCCGTCCTGTGGCAGGGCGCGTGGGGCATCGCGCTGGAGATGGCCGTCGTGCTCGCGGTCGCCGTCGCGGTGTCGTGCGTGATCGGGCCGATGGTGGTCGTGGCCGTGGTGGCGCTCGTGCTCTTCATCGGACACTCCCGCGGTGCTCTCGTGACATCGGACTCCCCCTTGTGGCGCTACTATCCCTCGCTCGACCAGCTCGTGGTCATCAACCCCGTCGCGCACGGGAGTGGGATCGGCCCGAGGTACGCCACATTCATGTTCGTATCAGCCGTCGCGTGGGTGGTCGCGGCGCTGCTCCTGGGCTCCCTCGGCTTCTCCCGGCGGGACCTGTGACCGGCACATCGGCCAAGGTCGCCTTCGTCGCGGCCCTCGCGGTGTGTGTCGCACTCGCGCTGGTCGCGCAGGCGGCGGCTGACTCGCTCGCACCGAGCGGCGTCGGGGGCGCGGCCGGCACGCTCGGGCGCGCCGGTTTCTCGTACCTCACCGGGTTCCGCAGGTTCGCGGCCTACAACCTGTGGAACCACATCGATCCGCAGCAGCACGAGTACTACGGGGGAGTGGCGCTGGCGGACCAGATCTACATGATGCCGACGGTCGCTCTCGTCACCGCTCTCGACCCGGAGTTCGAGGAGCCCTACTACATCGCTCCGTACATCCTGGCCCGCCGAGGCTTCATCCCAGAGGCGAAGGAGCTGGCCGAGAATGGCTTGGAGCACCTCCCGCTCTCCGGCCTGATCCGCATCGGCTACGCGCAGATCCTGG
Organism: Coriobacteriaceae bacterium; assembly: GCA_013824215.1. Lineage (GTDB taxonomy): Bacteria > Actinomycetota > Coriobacteriia > Anaerosomatales > D1FN1-002 > PNNM01. The sequence goes on along the minus strand of PNNM01000011.1, from coordinate 7,257 downwards.
CGGACTACGCCAAGGACATCTCCGCGGCCGCTCGCCAAGCCGACATGGCGGTCGTCTCTGACTGGCGAGACGACGCCGAGAGGCACAACGGTTACGCGATAGCCCGCTCGATCTACCGCCGATCGGGGGAGACGAGCAAGTCCGCCTACCTCGAGAAGGCCATCGAGGTCATCGACTCACGTAGTCCCGAGCAGCTGCCCGCGGGCGCGCACGATCACGACGGAGACGGCAAGCCGGACCACTAGGCACGGGGGCTTCATGGGGCTGTTCACACCCGACCTCTACTACTCGGATGTCCTGGCGATCGACTTGGCGGATCTGCGCGCGCGGGGTGTCCGCGCTCTCCTGGTCGATCTCGACAACACCCTGCTGCCGCGGGACACCAACGTCGTGACGCCGGAACTCCGCGGCTGGGCAGGGACGCTGGAGGACGCCGGCTTCGTGGCGTGCCTTGTCTCGAACAACTGGCACGACCGCGTGTTCGAGGTCGCCGATGCGCTCGGGTTCGGTCTCGTCCCCAAGGCGCTCAAGCCGCTGCCGTTCGCGTTTCGCAAGGCGATGCGCCTGCTCGGCGCCGGACCCGCGACGTCCGCGGTCGTGGGCGACCAGCTGTTCACGGACATCCTCGGCGGCAACATGCTCGGGCTGACCACGGTTCTCGTGGAGCCGCTGTCGACGTCGGACCTGCCCCACACGCTGCTCCTGAGGCTCATCGAGAGACGGCTTCTCGCCGATAGACAACCACTGGCATAATCGAGACGGCGCCGCGGGACCCGAGGTGCCGCATCGTTCCTTGCAACGACCCCGGAGAACCGCTTGAGCCCTTCGATCAGCGGCAGGACCCAGCTCGCCGGCATCATCGGCTGGCCGCTCGAGCACACCCTCTCTCCTGCCATGCACAACGCCGCCTACGCGGCGATGGGGCTCGACTGGGTCTACGTCCCGCTGCCGGTCGAGCAGGAGACGGACATCTACCGTTTCTTCGGCGCGGTCAAGGTCCTGCCCTTCGTCGGTCTCAACGTCACGATGCCGTTCAAACAGGCCATGCTCGGGCTGTGCGACGAGGTCGCGACGTTCGCCCAGATGGCGGGTGCCGTCAACACCGTGCACGTCTCGGACGGGCGAGTCATCGGCTACAACACGGACGGCCGGGGACTTCTCGAGGCGCTCCAGACCGACGCGCAGTTCGCACCGGAAGGCCGGGCGGTGGCTCTCGTCGGGGCCGGCGGCGCGGCCGGCGCGGCGCTGGTCGCTCTGGTCCTGGGCAAGGCCGCCAAGGTCACGGTGGTCAACCGCAGCCCGGAGCGCGCGGTCCAGCTCGTGGGCAGGGTCTCTCCGAACGCGCGGGCCACGGAGCTGGGCGCGGTGGAGCTCGGCTCCGCCGAGGCCGAGCAGGCCGTCCGTGCCGCCGACCTCGTCGTGAACGCGACCTCCCTCGGCATGCAGACCGGTGACGGCAGCCCTGTCCCCGTGGAATGGCTGAAGGGCGGCCAGGTCGTCTGCGACATGGTCTACCGCGCCACACCCACGCCGCTGCTCCAGGGCGCCGAGGCGGCGGGGGCCGTGACCGTGGACGGGCTCGGCATGCTGGTCGCACAGGGCGCTACGGCCATCGATATCTGGACAGAGGGCATGCAGTCGCGCGCCCCACGCGACGTGATGCGGGCCGCCGCGGAAGCGGCGCTCAAAGACGGCGGCGGCGAGACCGGGGTGACCGGCTGATGTCCGCCGCGTCGGGCAAGCGGCTCGGCCGGATCCTCGTGCAGTCGGGGCTCATCACGGTCGAGCAGCTCGAGGAGGCGCTCGGTCTGAGCGCCGACGGCCGGTCTCTCACCGGCGTGCTGTCCGATCTCGGGTACGCGGACGACGCCAAGATCGCCCAGGTCGTCGCGGGGCAGATGGGTCTGACCTACGTCGATCTGGCTGGCTTCGAGATCGATCCGAACGCCGCTACGATGATCGGCATCGACATGGCGCGCCGCTATACCGTCCTGCCGATCAAGCTGCAGGACGAGGAGCTCATCGTCGCCATGTCGGACCCGGCGAACATCCTGGCCATCGACGACCTGCGCATCGTGACCGGTTTCGAGATCCGCCCCGTGCTGGCCGCCGAGAGCGACCTGGTCAACGCGATCGAGAAGTTCGCGACGGCAAGCGAGAACGTCGCGGACATGATGGGGGACCTTGAAGACAAGCTGGGCACTGTCAGCGTCGATGAGGAAGAAGAGGACGTCACCAGCGAGAACGCGCCGGTCGCCAAGCTGATGAACATGATCATCACCGAGGCCATCCGGCAGGGCGCCGGTAACATCTACGTCGAACCTCAAGAGAATGACATGCGGATCCGGTTCAGGATCGACGGCGTCTGTCAGGAGATCCTGCGCAGCCCCAAGAGGCTTCACCGGCAGCTCCTCGGCCGGATCAAGATCAACTCCGGGATGAACATCGCCGAGAAGCGCGTCCCCCAGGACGGGCGGTTCGGTGTGGTGCTCGACGGCAAGGCCGTCGACTTCCGCGTCGCCGTCCTACCGCTGGTCCACGGCGAGCTGGTCGTTATGCGTCTGCTGGAGCGCGCCTCGATCATGATGTCGCTCGAGGACCTCGGCTTCCTGGAGCAGCCGCTCACGAGGCTGATGGAGGCTCTGGCGCTCCCTTACGGCGCGCTGCTGGTCACCGGGCCGACCGGCTCGGGGAAGTCCACCACGCTGTACGCCGCGATCAACAAGACCAGCGACGTGGGGATCAACCTCATCACCGTCGAGGATCCGGTGGAGTACCGCCTGCCCGGTCTGTCGCAGGTGCAGGTGCACGAGAAGGCGGGCCTCACGTTCGCCGCGGCGCTCCGCTCCATCCTGCGGCAGGACCCGGACACGGTCATGATCGGCGAGATCCGCGACAAGGAGACCGGGACGATCGCGATCGAGGCCGCCCTCACGGGTCACCTCGTGCTCTCCACCTTGCACACCAACGACGCTCCCTCGACGCTGACTCGCCTCACCGAGATGGGCATCGAGCCGTTCCTGATCGCATCGGCGGTGACCTGCGTACTCGCCCAGCGTCTCGCGCGCAGGTTGTGCGTGGAGTGCAAGGAGCAGTACACCCCTTCCGAGGAGGTCCTGACGCGAGTGGGCTTCCCGTTCGAACCGGGGAACCCGCCGAAGATCTACCGCGCGACCGGCTGCAAGAAGTGCAACAACATCGGCTACAAGGGCCGGGTGGGCATCTACGAGGTCATGAGCATGTCGGAGAACATAGAACGTCTCGCGGTCGAGAACGCCTCGACCGACGAGATCAAGAGGCAGGCCATCGCCGAGGGCATGGTGACCTTGCGCGAGGACGGTTTCAAGAAGGTCCTGCTGGGCCAGACCTCGATAGAGGAGATCATGCGCGTCGTTGTCTGACGCTGGTGCCCGGTTGTGTCCGGTGTCGGCTCGGTTGTGTCCGCATACCCTTCATGAGAAGATGAATCGCTGGTCGCGATAGGTGACGCGGCATCCTTGTGATGCCCGCGGAGGGGGCCCGCGAGGAGCCACGGAGGTGTCCTTGGATGGCAGATAGCGGTATCGGCGACTATTTCATCAGCGACGAGGACGAGTTCCTGGACGACGATGACGAGGCCATAACGGCCCCGGTCGTCATCCGGACCGCCCCCGCCGCCGCGCCTGCGTCCGTGCCTGTGGCCGCTCCCGCCGCAGCGCCATCGCCAGCGCTGGCGGTCGCCCCTGTCGCGGCGCCCGCTCCCGCGACGGCATCCGCCCCCGCGACCGCACGTCCGTCGGCACAGGTGCGCCAACCGAGCCGCGAGGAGCGGCTGGCCGGCGCCCTGAACACCCTGCTCGAGAACTCGGTCGACATCCAGGCGGCTGCACTGGTGAGCCTGGACGGCTTCACGATGGCATCCGCCCTGCCCGAGGGGATGCACGAGGACCGCGTGGGCGCGATGTCCGCGGCCATCCTCGGACTCGGCGAACGGGCCGCCGCCGAACTCGGCAGGGGGCACCTGTCGCAGGTATTCATCGAGGGCGAGGACGGCTACGTCCTGCTGATCGCTTCGGGCGACCGCGCGGTGCTGACGTGCTTGGCCGGGATGCAGGCCAAACTCGGCCTCGTGCTCTACGACATGCGGCAATCGGCCGAGGCCATCGCGGACATCCTGAGGTGACGTCCCGGCCGCACGCGCGACCGGAGAAGGGACAGATGGCGGAAAGCCGATGGCACTGCGCGGCAACCTGAGGGACTTCTCGCTGCCCGACGTCTTCCAGCTGGTCACGTTCAGCAAGAAGACGGGGGTCCTGCGCATCCGCCGCGCCGATGGCGCGGCGGGGAGCGTCTGGTTCCGTGATGGCGACGTCTTCTTCGCCCAGTCCAACTGGCACCAGGACCCACTCGGCCAGCGCATGGTCGCGGCGCAGAAGATCACCCCCAACGCGCTGTCACGCGCGCTCGAGATGCGCGCGTCCGAGCCTCCCGCCGGGCGCAGACTCGGCCAGATCCTGGTGGACGAGGGCTACGTCTCGGACAAGATCCTCGAGGCGTTCGTCCAGGAGCAGATCCAGGACACGATCTTCGATCTGATGCGCTGGGACGAAGGCGACTTCGACTTCGAGACCATGCCCGAGGTCCTCGAGGAGGACATCGGCCTGTCCGTCTCCATCGAGAACATCGTGATGGAGGGCGCGCGCCGCCTCGAGGAGTGGACCCGCATCAAGAAGAAGGTCCCCTCGATGGACATCGTGTTCAAGATGGCCACCGCACCCGGCGAGGGGACGTTCGAGATCTCGCTGAAGCCCATCGAGTGGCAGCTCCTCCTGCTCGTGGACGGGACGCGCAGCGTCTCCGAGCTGGCTGTGGAGACGGGGCGCACCGACTTCGAGGTCGCCCGCATCATCTACGGCCTGTTCTCCGCCGGCCTGCTCGAGATAGCAGGCGACGACGAGGTCGAACGCCTACGGGCGGAGCGCGCCCGGCGTGATGCGCGGCTCGCGGAGATCAGGCGCGAATCCGAACTCGCGGCCAAGTCGAAGGCGGCGCGCCCCTCCACGCCCACGGAGCCCGCCGCCGAGGCGCCGGCCGAGGAGCCTGAGTTCCTGACCGCGGGACCGCAGGCCGCCAGCGCCGAGGACATGGTGGTGTTCGAGCAGATGATGGGCGCGGTGTTGGAGACGCCCCAAGTCACGGAAGCCGTCGCCGCCGCCGCCATCGAGCCGGCCGTGGCCGAAGAGGTCGCACCCGAGGCCGTCGAGCCCGCTCCGGAGATACCCGAGGAGCCGGGCGTCTTCGCCGCGATGCCGGAACTGCCGGCAGAGGTCTTCGAGGAGTTCCCGCCCGTGCCGGCCGAGCCGGCAGCCGTTCCGGAGCCGACCGAGCAGGTACCGTCGCCGTTCGAGGCGCCGCTCTCGCTCGAAGACCTCTCGCTCGTCGAGGATCTGCTCCCTCCAGAGGTGGCCGTCCCGAGCCCGGAACCCGTGTCCGCGGAAGAGCCGGTCTTCGAGGTCCGCGAGCCGGCCTCCGAGGTCGCCCCCCAGATGACCGGGGATCTCGAACGTGATCTCATGGCACTCGGCCTCGGCGAGCTACCGAGCGAGGACCTACTGACACCCGTGCTTCCCGAGAAGTCCGAGGCGGCGGCCGCCGCCGAGAGCGAGCCGACCATCGCCGAGCTCGAGCGCCTGGCGACCGGAGGCCTCGCTCCCGAGCAGGTCGTTCCCGCCGAGACCGAGGGGCTGCCCGAGCACGAGGCATGGGCGATGCCGCCTGAAGTCGAGGCAGCCGCCGCGATCGAGGAGCCGGCTCCGGCCGAGATCTCCGAGGTCCTCGCCGAGCTGACCGAAGAGACGCCTGTGCCCGAGCCCGAGGGACCCGACTTCTCCGATCTCCTCTCGTCCCTCGAGTCCCCGGCGATCGAGGAGCGAGGTGCCGCTGGCGAGGAGCCGGTTGCGCTCGAGACGATGGAGGCGGAGACCGCCGGGGTCATCTCCACCGATGCGTTCCTCGACGAGATCGGTGGGGTGGATCTCGGCGCCGGGATCGGCGACGAACTCACCGCGCTCACCGGCGGCGGCGGCATGGGACGCCAGCGTCCCATGGCGAGCGTGAAGAAGATCCCGGAGCCCGGAGCGGCCGGAGGTCTGCACATGGACCAGATGGTCGACAAGGACCTCGTGTTGAAGATCATCGACGGCATCAAGAGCCTGTAGGCGGACGGAGTCGATACGGACATGCAGTCGGTCAAAGTCGTCGTGACAGGCCCGTTCAACGCCGGGAAGACCACCTTCATCAAGGCGGTCAGCGAGATCACCGTCCTGTCCACGGAGCGGCAGGTCTCGGATGTCGCGGGGGAGGGCTCCGGCGAGACCACGGTCGCCATGGACTTCGGTCGGATCACGATCTCCGACGACGTCGTGCTCTACCTCTTCGGCACGCCGGGGCAGGAGCGGTTCTCCTTCATGTGGGAGACGCTGTCCGAGGGGATGCTCGGGTTCGTGCTGCTCGTGGACGCGACCGACGGTGACTCGTTCGAGGACGCGAAGTCGATGATCGGCTTCTTCACCGATATGTCCGACGTGCCGTTCGTCGTGGCCGCGAACAAGGTCGCCGCCGACGACACCGCCACGATCGCCTCGGTCCGGGGCCAGTTGGGTCTTGCGGACGAGGTGCCGCTCCTTCCCGTCGATGCCCGCGACAAGGACAGCGTCAAGGCGGTCCTGTTGGGCCTTCTGTACCGGATCCTCGAGAGCATGAGCTGACGGGGTCGCCGTGGACGTCCGGCTCATAGTCCTCGGCGCCGCCGCACTGGTGTTCCTGGCCTCGCTGGCCTACTTGATTCGAACCCTCTCAAGGGCGGCCAGGGAGCGACGTGAGGTGCCCTACCAGGTGACCCACGAGGCGCCGACGGTACCCGCGGTGCGCTCCGCGGTCCCGGTGCAACTCGGTCCGGTGCTCGTGGAGGCGCACACCGTGCCGGGCAGCATGGACGCCATCATCCACGAACCGATCCGCACGGGGGATTGGCGCCCGGATGTCAAGGCCGAAGCCGCCGCCGGCGGTGCGCCCGGGGTCGACACCCTCGTCGAGGAACTGGAGCTGGAGGAGGTCGTCGCCTCGCTCGAGGAGCCGATCCCCGCTCCGGCGCCCGCTGCCGAGCCCGCTCCCGAACCCGCACCCGAGCCTCCCCCGGCGCCGGTGTCCGCTCCCGCTCCCATATCGGTGCCGACTCCCGAGCCCGCACCCCAGCCCGCACCCCAGCCCGCTCTCGCC